>DAIDKO010000044.1 GCA_027450005.1 Rhodanobacter sp.
GCCCCAGATACCCTTGGGAAAAAGGCCGCCATGCACGGTGTAGTTGGCCAGCCCGATGCCCGAACCTGCGGGCGCACCGGCTACCACCCACGCACCGAGCACGATGAAGGCCACGATCGCCGCGATCTTCAACATCGAGAAGACGTACTCGACCGCGCCGAACACTCTCACGCTGACGATGTTGACGCCGACCAGCGCACCCGAGAAGCCGAGGATCCAGTACCAGCCCGGCACGCCCGGGAACCAGTACTTCATGTAGACCGCGACAGCCGTCACCTCCGTGCCCACGGCCACCACGATCGAGGACCAGTACGCGTAGCGCACCACGAACCCGGCCCATGGCCCGAGGTAGTACTCGGCGTACGCGCCGAACGACCCCGAGGTGGGGTGCGCAACCGTCATCTCCGCCAGGCAGCCCATCAGCAGCAGCGCAATCAGCGCGCCGATCGCGTAGCTCACCAGCACGCTCGGGCCCGCGAAGCTGATCGCAAAGCCGCTGCCGAGGAACAGGCCGGTGCCAATCGCCCCGCCGATGGCGATCATCGAAAGCTGTGCCGACGAAAGGCCGCGCCGCAGGCCCTTCTCCCGTTCGGCGATGACGTCGAAACCCGATTCGGGCATGGTGTTCTCCCCTCCGATGCCTGCGCTATCCGTCCAGGTTATCCACGTCGTGGATACCGATGCAGACGGCGAGGATCGGCCCACGCGACGGACGGGTTAGATTGTCGTACTCGAACAAACCGCGCCAGTGAACCCGACCCGCCCTGGATGGAAGCCGCGGCTGGGTCGGTTCGCGGTACCGGGCTCACTGCCGGCCACGGCACCGGCGAACCCGTCCGCGCCAGTGCTTACGGCGCCGGATCTCCGCTCATGTGCAGCACGCCCCAGCCGTGGCCGTCCGGGTCGACGAAGCTGTGGGTGTACATGAAGCCGAAATCCTCCGGCTCGTCGTAGGTGCTGCCACCCGCGGCGAGCGCTCTGGCAACGAGGCTGTCGACCTCCTCCCGGCTCTCGCAACTCAGCGAGAACAACACCTCGACGGCCTTGCTCGTGTCGCAGACCTCCCTCGGCGTGAAGTCGCGGAACTTCGCATGCGTGGCCAGCATGAGGGTGATCGTGTCGCTGATCTGGATGCAGGTCGCGCCCTCGCCGGTGAAGGTCGGGTTGACCGGGAATCCCAGCGCGGTGAAGAACGCCGTGGATCGCTGCACGTCGGCGACCGGCAGGTTGATGAAGATCTGTCTGCTCACAAGTATCCCCTGCGCAAGTTGGAGGAAAGCGATCGTAGCCCGAGTGTACTTTCCCCGGCAGCACGGTGTCCGGCTGGCGCGTGCGGCGCCGGGAGATGCCCCGCCTTTCTGCTTTGGGCTCCAGGCGCCATGGAACGGGATCAAACGCTCGTCGCTCTCGGACAACAACGGACGGACGCAATCACACCTTGATTGCTTTCGTCCCGCTATTCCGTGCCTATGCCGCAACGGGCTTGGCAGCGGCACAATGCCGCCGCAGGTATTCCGCATGCGTCGGCATCGCCCGCGCGGCCTGGTCGATCACCTGCCGCAAGTCGGCGAGGTACTGGGTGGCGTCGATCCAGCTGCGCATGTCCACCAGCGGGTCGTACCGCTGCGGCTCGATCTCCTGCCCCACCAGCACCGCCAGCCAGTTCGGGTTCTGGAACAGCTCCAGCGACTTGGCAACGGTGCGGCCACTGCAGCGGAACTGGTCGATCTTGTATTGCAGCGTGTCGGGGATGGCCATGCTTCCGGTCTCGCGCCACAGCGGCGCATCGTCGCGCCGGGTGGCGTGGTAGTGCAGGATCAGGAAATCGCGGATGCGCTCGTACTCGGCGCTTGTCAGCCGGTTGAATTCACGTGCCGCCAGCGGATCGAAATCGCGCTCCGGGAACAGCGCCAGCAGCCGCGCCAGCGACGACTGCACCAGGTGGATGCTGGTCGATTCGATCGGCTCCATGAACCCTGCGGCCAAGCCCAGCGCCACGCAGTTGCGGTTCCAGAACAGCCGGCGACGCCCGGTCACGAAGCGCAGCTGGCGCGGGGCGCCGAGCGGCTTGCCTTCGAGGTTCGCCAGCAACTGGCCCGCCGCCGCATCGTCGCTGATGTAGCGGCTGCAATAGACCATGCCATTGCCCATCCGGTGCTGCAGCGGAATGCGCCACTGCCAGCCTGCCTCGCGCGCAGTGGCGCGGGTGTACGGCACCGGATCTTCCGCATGCTCGCTCGCCACCGCCACCGCGCGGTCGCACGGCAGCCAGTGCGTCCATGCTTCGTAACCGGTCTGCAGCGCGCCCTCGATCAGCACGCCGCGAAAACCCGAGCAGTCGATGAAAAGGTCGGCTTCCACCCTGGTCCCACCGGCCAGCGTCACCGACTCGATGAAACCGTCGTCCGACCGCAGCGTGACGTCGACCACCTTACCCTCGGTGCGCACCACGCCGCGCTGCTCGGCATAGCCCCGCAGGTAGCGCGCGTACAGCGTGGCGTCGAAGTGGTAGGCATAGTCGAAAGACGACTGCACATAGCGTGGATCGCTGGATGGACGCTCGAACCGCCCGCGCCGCGCGGCGGCCCAAGCGAAGGCATAGTCCTGCAGCGGCGTGGCGTCGCCACGGGCGCGCTCGCGCAACCAGTACTGGTGGAACGGCACCGAGTCGAACGGCACGCCGATTTCGCCGAACGGGTGGAAGTAGCGCTGCCCCAGCCGGCTCCAGTGGTGGAAGTCGATGCCCAGCTTGAACGTGCCCTGGGTGGCGGCCAGGAAGGCGTTCTCGTCGATGCCGAGCATGCGGTTGAAGCCCTTGATCGGCGGCAGCGTGGCCTCGCCCACGCCGACGGTGCCGATCTCCTCGGACTCGATCAGCTCGATGTGGCAACTGCGCTGCAACGCATTCACCAGGGCGGCCGCCGCCATCCAGCCTGCCGAGCCGCCGCCGATAATGGCGATGCGGCGGATGAGTCGATCGTTCATGGCGGGGCGTGCTCCGGCAGGGCGGTCGATGGTTGGCGCCGGCCCCCTGCCGGCGCTTTCGAGTATTGCAGGACCGCTGCATCGGCGACAACGACTCGCCGCAAAGGCGGCAACACCAACAAAGGGGACGTGGCTAATTAAGCCAGGCATCCAACCCGCCATGGAAACCACGCTCGAATGCCCTGCCGTCTGCCGTTCCTGCGGGCGGCCCCGGCAAGTCGGCATTCGCGAGCCGCCTTTATTCGCCACGTCTCCTTATTGCCCTTATTGCTGATGGGCTGGACTGCACGATCGCGCTTCGGTGAGCATAAGTGACCGATGCCCGCCCCTCTCACACCGTCCGACGAACTGCTGCAGTTGCTGCCCGATGCGGTGGTGCAGACGGACGCACGGTGGATCATCACCTACTTGAATCCCGCCTGGTACCGGCTCACCGGCCACCCGGTGGAGGGGACGCTGGGCCAGTCCCTGCTCGACTTCGTGCATCCCGACGACGCCGGTGCCCTGCGCGCCGGCATGCCGGTGTTCCGCTTGCGCTTCGCCGACTCGGACCATCGCTGGATGCGCCTGCAGCTGCATCCGAAGACCGACGCCGCGGACCGGGTGATCAGTCGCCAGGGCGTGCTGATCGAGATCACCGAGATCACCGAGCAGGTCGTGATGGAGGACCGCCAGCGCTTCCTGCGGCTGCTGGAAACCATAGACGGTGTCGTCTGGGAAGCGGAGCTCGGCGTGGGCAATACCTTCCTCAGCCCGCAGGTCGAGCGCCTTTTCGGCTACTTGGTGGAAGAGTGGCGGGCGGACCCGGGCTTCTGGCGGGCGCATGTGCATCCCGACGACCTGGCCGACGCACTGGTCATCGACGACGCCGCGTACCACGCCACGCACAGCTATGCGTACGAGATGAGTTACCGGTTGATCGCGAAGTCGGGCAAGGTCGTCTGGGTGCGCGACCTGTGCCGCGTGGACGTCGAGCCGGGCCGCCCGAATCGCATGATCGGCCTGATGATCGACGTGACCGAACAGAAAAATACCGAACTCGAACTGGTGCAATCGGACAACCGCTACGCGCTTGCCACCCGTGGCTCCACCGACGGCATCTGGGATTGGAACCTGCAGACGGACGTGCTGCATGCGTCCGAGCGCTTCCACGAGATCGTCGGGCTGGGCGGCACCGGCCGCCTGCATGAACACGGCTGGCAGTTCCTGCAACAGCTCATCGATTCAGACGACCGCGAGCGCGTGGAGACGGCCTACCGCAGGCACCTGTCGGGCCACCAGCCGAACTTCTCGGTGGATTTTCGCGCCCGTCACGGTTCGGGGCGGCTGGTATGGCTCAACTGGCGCGGCATCGCGCAATTCGAAGGTGGCAAGGCCGTGCGGATGGCCGGGTCCCTGAGCGACCTGGCGGAACGCAGCAGTTCGTACGATGCCCTGACCAACCTGCCCGGCCGGCCGCTGTTCCGCGACCGCCTCGAGCACGCCATCGCGTTGCATCGGGACGGCGCCTCGAAAGATGGAGATACACCGTCAACAGCGGACACCGCCACCTTCGCCGTGCTACTGCTGGATCTCGACCGGTTCAAGGCCGTCAACGACACTCTCGGCCACCACGTGGGTGACCAGCTGCTGCAACAGGTGGCACGCCGACTGGAATCCTGCGTCCGGGCCGTCGACCTGGTGGCCCGCATGAGCGGCGACGAGTTCAATGTGCTGCTGGAGTCCATCGATGCCGCTGGCGCCGCCGAGCGGGCCGAGACCATCGCGAGCGCCCTCGCCGTGCCCTACCGGATTGGCCCGCACACCGTGAACTGCGGCGCCAGCATCGGCGTGGTCAGCAGCCAGGCCGGCTTCGCAACCACCGACGACTACCTGCGCGCCGCCGATGCCGCGATGTACCAGGCCAAGAGCCTGAAAAAGGGGGACGTGGCCAATTAAGAACGCACCTAACGGTAGCGGGCACGCCCGCCGACAGATCTGACCGTTCCGTTATAGCAACGTGGTCGCTGGTTTCGCACCGGCGATTGCCATGCCCCGACGGCCGCGTCTCTAATTGCCAGGTGTCCCGCTGCATGTCACGCAAACGCGGCATCAACAAAGGCGCGATCTTCCTCGATGCGGACGACCGCTACCCCTTCAGACGCTTGCTTCGCACGGCCTTCCGCGATCACGGCATTGCCTTGCACGCGTTCGTCCTGATGGACAACCACTTCCACCTGCTGGTGACGCCCGATGCAGTCAGGTCGCTGTTGCGTGCGATGGGCTGGGTCGGCCAGTCCTACGTGCAGGCATTCAATCTAGGGCACAGGCGCTGAGGCGCCTTGTGGCAGGGGCGCTTCAAGTCCTGCATGGTCCAGAGTGAACGCTACGTGCTGATCGTCATGCACTATATCGAACTCAACCCGGTTCATGCCGCCATGGTCGAGGCGCCGCAGGACTATCGATGGTCCAGTGTGCACACGCACCTGGCCCGCGCCCTCGATCCGCTCATCACGCCCCGCCCGCTCTACCTCGCGATGGGAAGCAACCCAAACGAGCGCGCCCATGCCTACCGACAGTGGCTGGATGCAGGCATCGCGCCCGACGACCTGCAGCGCCTGCGCAAGTACGCTAACCAGGAACGCGCCCTCGGCGATGAGCGCTTCCAGCACATGGTGGAAACCACGCTTGGACGCCCCGCCGCCTGCCGCTCCCGCGGACGGCCCCGGCAAGCCAGCCTTCGCGAGCCGATTAATTAGCCACTTCCGTTCCGTCAGACTTGCTCGATCATGCGCAAACATGATCGAAGCTGACTTCCTGCTTCGCAGAGGCCGGTTTCACGCGCACCTTGCGGCGCGCGCCAGAGCCTTCCTCTCCACAGGCTGAAACCGCAGAACTTGCGGCC
>DAIDKO010000045.1 GCA_027450005.1 Rhodanobacter sp.
TCGGGCACAAGCCGTCCTTCGCGCTCCCATCGGCGCAGTGTCTGCGCCGAGACGCCAAGCGCTTCAGCGGCTTCATGGATCGGGACGAGCTTTCGAGACATGCTCAAATTGTATATGATCGCGCAACTATGCGCACGTACCTATTGAGCAGTTAGAAACCCGCATGAACCCTGGAGCTGCGCTAGCGGGGGGGGTACGGCCCTGGCACCACTCGGCCCGCAAGCGGCGCTAGACGTGCGCAAGCGCGACTGATTCCTCGACCCGTAACTGCACGTGAACGTGCAGAAGATCATCACCGACCGCCTGCGTCCCGACGGAGGCCACGACGCCATCGGCGTGGAGAAGGCGCGCACGCAACTGCGCACTGTCTACATCCTGCTCGACGAGGCCATGCGCGAACGCGTCTGGGCGGCGGGCGACACGTTCAGCATGGCCGACTGCACGGCAGCACCGCCGCTGTTCTATTCCGCCTGGGCCGAGCCGGTCGACGACATCCCGTACGTGGCCACCTGCCGAAAGCGCGTGATGGAACGACCTTCGTTCGCCCACGCGCTGCGCGAGGCGAAGCCCTACCTGCATTTCGTGCCGAAGGCCTAGCTCAGCCCAGCGCCAGCACGTCACCCAGCAGCGCCTGCGCGGTGACCTCGGGCCCGGCGCCCGGCCCCTGGATCACCAATGGCTGCGTGTGATAACGGGTAGTGGTGAGCGCAAACTGGTTGTCGGTACCGTAGAGGCGTGCGGCGGGATGCTCGGCAGGCACCTCGACCAGGCCGACGCGGGCGTGGCCGCGCTGGTTTAGGCGCGCAAGGAAGCGTAGCACGTTGCCGCGCACACGCGCTGCGGCGTGGAGCGCGGCAAGCGGCTCGTCGAGCTCTTCGAGCCTGGCGAGGAACTGCTCGGTATCGAGCGTGCGCAGCGGTCCGGGCACCAGGCTTTCCACCTGCACCTCGTCCCAGCCCAGCGCAAAGCCGGCGTTGCGGGCAAGGATCAGCAGCTTGCGCGCCACGTCCTCGCCGGAAAGGTCGGCACGCGGATCGGGCTCGGTGTAGCCGCGCTCGCGCGCCTCTCGCAGCAGTGCGGAGAACGGACGGCTGCCGTCATAGCTGTTGAAGAGATAGGAAAGTGAGCCGGAGAACACGCCCTCTAGCGTGAGCAGCGCGTCGCCACACTGCCGCAGGCGGCGCAGTGTGGAGAGCACGGGCAGGCCGGCACCCACGGTGGCGGAGTCGCCATAACGCGCGCCGTGGGCCAATGCGGCCTGCAGCACGCGCCATCCCTGCAGCTCGCCGCCGCCCAGCGACTTGTTGGCGGTGACCACGTGGTAGCCGCGGTCCAGCCATTCCGCGTGGCGCTCGGCCAGCGCGGCGCTGGCGGTAGCGTCCACGATCACCTTGGTCGCGGCATCGCTGGCATCTAGCGCGGCGAGCAAGACTGTGTCATCGCGTTGCGCGCCGGTGCTTTTGAGCTGCTCGCGCAGGTTGCGCTCGGCGAGCTTCGCAGGCTCGGTCTGCTGGCGGCGCGAGTTGGCTGCCCCCACCAGCCGCAACGCTGCGGCCGCCGGCGTGTTCAGCAGCTTGAGGAAGGCGCCTCCCACCACACCGGTGCCGAGCAGCACCACGGCAATGGCGCGCGTCGCCTCGCGTTTCGCCACCGGCACGGCGTCGGCCAGCACCGCGTTCATGCGCCCACCGCGCGTTTCGACTTGCCCGCGGCCACCGCGCGCGCCAACGCGGCATCCAGGTCCTGCAGCAGGTCGTCGCCGTCCTCGATACCCACCGACAGGCGTAGCAGGGTATCGGGAATGCCGGCCTTGCGCCGCGCCTCGGGCGCCATTGCGGCGTGGGTCATCGTGGCGGGATGCGCGACCAGGCTCTCCACGCCACCCAGCGACTCGGCCAGCGAGAAATATTCCAGGCCCTCGACGAAGGCCGCGATCTGTGACTCGTCGCCTTCCAGCTCAAAACTGAGCATGGCCCCGAAGCCTTGCTGCTGGCGCGCGGCCAGCGCGTGGTACGGATTGGACGTGAGGCCGGGGTAGTACACCATGCGCACCGCAGCATGGCCGTCCAGATGCGCTGCAATGCGCTCGGCGTTCTCCTGGTGTTGGCGCAGGCGCACGCCGAGCGTGCGCAGGCCGCGCAGGGTGAGGTAGCTATCGAACGGCGCGCCGGTGAGTCCGTTGCAGTTGCCCCACCATTTGATCTGCTCGGCCAGCTCCGGCGTGCGTGCCACCACCGCGCCACCAACCACGTCGCTGTGGCCGTTGATGTACTTGGTGGTGGAGTGCACCACCAAGTCGGCGCCCAACGCCAGCGGCTGCTGCAGGGCGGGCGAGAGGAAGGTGTTGTCCACCACCACCAGCGCACCCGTTGCATGCGCGGCCTGCGCCACGTGGCGGATGTCGGTGATCCGCAGCAGCGGGTTGGACGGCGTCTCTACCCACACCAGTGCCGGCTTGGCGGCGAGGCCGGCGGCCAGCGCGGCCGGATCGGTGAGATCGGCGAACTGCACCGCGAAACGACCCTTCTTCGCCCAGGCATCGAGGATGCGCCAGGTGCCGCCGTAGCAGTCGTGCGCCGCCAGTACCGTGGCGCCGGCCGGCACCAGCTCCAGCGCCAGCGCCACCGCGGCCATGCCGCTGGCGGTGACTACCGCACCGGCACCCTGCTCCAGCTCGGACAGCGCGTTCGCCAGCAAGTCGCGCGTAGGGTTGCCGCTGCGCGAATAGTCGTAGGGTCGCTTCCTAGCGAAGCCCTCGAAGCTGTAGTTGGTCGAGAGGTGCAGCGGCGGCACCACCGCGCCGTGCTGGGTGTCGCTCTCGATGCCGGCGCGCACCGCGCGGGTCCAGGGGGCCGTGTTGTCGCTCATGGGTGTTCTCCCGAAAATACCGATGTCTGTTCTTGGCGTGGTTCAGCGCAGCGCTTCGCGCAGTAACGGCGCGAGTTGCTCCGCTTCCTTGAGGAAGGCGTCGTGGCCATAGGGAGACTCGACCACTTCCAGCGTGGCCGGGCCGCGCAGGCGGCGCTGCAGCTCGCACAGATCGGCCAGCGGTACCAAGCGGTCCGACGGGAAACCAATCAGGGTGGTCGGCAGCGGTACCTGCTCGGGCGCTACGTCGTGCAGGTCAATGGATTCGGAAAGCGCGAGGAAGCGCTCGGCATCGAAGCGCTCCACGAAGCGGCGTCCCTGGTGCTCCAGGTAATCCTCCACGGGGAAGTGGAAGCGCTCACCACGCCACTCCGGCTCGCCAGCGAAACGGCGACCGAACTCGGCGCTGCCGCGGTAAGTGGTGATGGCGAGCTGGCGGGCCAGCGCCAAGGCCTCCTCCAACTGACCGCTGGACTGGCCCAGCCGCACGATACCGCGCTGCACGCTGCGCTGCGCGGTGGACAGCGGGTGCGCACGATGCGCACCGGCCAGCAGCACCAGCCGCTCTACGCGCTGTGCGTGCCGTGCGGCGAAAGCCAACCCCACCATCGCACCGTAGGACGAACCCACGAAGGCATGCGTCTTGACGATACCCAGCGAATCCAGCAGCGCGGCGAGCGCGTCCGCCTGGTCCTCGCTGGAGATGGTGGCGGTGCCGAGCTCCGCGGGCGTGAGCCAGTCGATCGCCAGCACGCGGAAACGGGCGAGGTCGATAGCCGCTTCCTCGGCCACCAGCGCCTGCCACCAGCCCGCCTCAGCGCCCGCCGGGGCGGTGACGTCCCGGCTGGCGGAGATGCCGCCCTGCACGATGACGGTGGGCGCGTCGGGCGCGCCGCACCATAGGTAGCGCACGTCGACTCCGCGCGAACCCTTGCCGTACTTCGGACTGAACGCCAGCCGCCGTACGCTGCGCTGCGCGCCTAGCGCGCGCGGCGCCACGGACAGGCCGGCCACTTCGGCGGCACAGGGATGGCAGGTTTCGGGCAGCGGCTGGCTCATGCGTCTCTCCGTTCGGCATCGTCCTGCGGTGCCGGAGAGGAGCCCCACGCGGATGCGGCACGACGCCGCTGCGCAAGCTGCCCATCTGCCGGGGCGCCCTCGCGCCGCCGCAGGAGTTGGCACCGTCGCGGAATATTCCGCAGGTTGCCCCGGCTTCAAAGGGCCTGTCCCTCAGCCGGTCTCGATGAGTGTGGCGGATTGTGCTGCCAGTCATCCAATGGTGTCAATAGACGTCTAAACGTCTGGACGTTTATATGCCCATTAGAAATGTCTAACAAAGTTAGACGACGCCAACGCTGCGACCGACCGACCACCAACTGCTGGATGCGCCGATCCGTCGCTGCCCCCTGAACCCATGGCGACCCTCTGCGGTATGCCATGCTGGCCTTGCCTTTGCTTCCATGGCGCCACCCGCATTCCGCCACCGGCCAGCCAGTGCTGCTTCATGCGCGAACTGCTAGCTTTGCCCGGATGAACCACGCCACCCTCCCCGACCTTGAAGCCGCCCTTCAGCGCGAAGGTTTCGCCTTCGTCGCCGCCGATGCCATGCGCGACTTGCTGGGTGCGGAATCGCTGGCTGATTGGCCGGCATTCGCCGCAAGCTGGAACACCCTGGGCGACGACCACTACCTTGCCGCCCGCGGCCGCCACCGCCGCCGCCGGCATGCGGTATTCACCGCCGACGCCGATGGCGCAATCCGCCGCGAACCCCACCAGCCGCATCACCAGAGCTTGGCCCATAACACCTTGCAGGGCGGCATCGAGCGCTGGTTCGAACCGCTGGACCCGGCCATCGCGGACGGTGCTAACCTGCGGCGCATCCTTGCTTGGTGCCGCGACGGCTTCGGCGCTCTGGCGCCGCAGACGCGGAACTGGCGCATCGAGGTGCACCAGTTCCGCATCGAGGCGCGTACCGACGCAGCCGGCGAGCCCACGCCCGAGGGCGTGCACCGGGACGGCGTCGACTATGTGCTGGTGCTGCTGATCGACCGCGAGAACATCGAATGCGGCACCACCACCGTCCATGCCCCGGATGGCCGCGAACTGGACCAGTTCACCTTGGTCCATGCGTTCGATGCGGCATTGCTGGACGATCGCCGCGTTTTCCACGGCGTCACCCCGGTGGTGCCGAAGGATCCTGCGCAGGCCGCGCACCGGGACGTGTTGGTGGTGACGTTCAAGGCTGCCTGACCAACCGACACCACCCAAGGAACACCATGCTTCCACGCCTCTCGAAACGCGCCTTCGCCATCGCCGCACTGCTGCTCGCCGCGCAGGCCACGCTGGCGCAGACGCCGCCTACGGTGCAGCTTCAGGAGCTCACCTGGACCGAGATCCGAGACCAGGTCCGCGCCGGCAAGACCACCATCATCATCCCCATCGGTGGCACCGAACAAAGCGGCCCCTACATCGCGGTGGGCAAGCACAACCGGCGTGCCACGGTGCTGGCCGAGCGCATCGCGCAGAGGCTCGGCAATGCCCTGGTGGCGCCCACCGTGAACTACACGCCTGAAGGCAGCTATGCGCCGCCGACCTCGCACATGCGCTTCCCCGGCACCATCACCATCCCGGACGCTACCTTCGAGCAGTTGCTGGAATCGGCTGCGAACAGCTTTGCGGTGCACGGCTTCCGCAACGTCGTCTTCCTGGGCGACCACGGCGGTTACCAGAGGGACCTGCGGCAAGTAGTCGCACGACTCGACCGGCAATGGGCCGGCCTGCCGGCGCGTGCCTTCGCCCCGCGGGAATACTACGAGGCGAGCTCCACCGGCTTTGCGCAGATCCTGCGCCGGCACGGCATCCGTGACGACGAGATCGGCACCCACGCCGCGCTGGCCGACACCTCACTGCAACTAGCCGTGGCGCCGCAGATGGTGCGGCTGAGGGCTCTGCGCGCCGCGCCGAAACCCGGCACCGCCGACGGCGTGTACGGCGGCGACCCGCGCCGCTCCAGCGCCGCATTGGGCCAGCTCGGCGTCGATGCCATCATTTCGCGGACCGTCGAGGCGATCCGCAAGGACACGGCTGGGCGATAATCACGCACTCGCTTCCACACCCCCACAGCGAATCCGATCATGACTGTACCGTCCCGCTTCTCCCGCATCGCCGTGCTCGCCGCCCTCTGCGCCGCCCCGCTGGCGGCCAGTGCCGCATCGGCCATCCACACCGTGCCCGGCATGCCGCCGGTGACTAACCCCAACAATCTCTATAGCGACGCCGGCGTCAACATGTTCAGCCCGGCTGTGGCCGGCGCACTGCCGCGCATCTACGTACCCAACCTGCGCGGCGACAGCGTCACGGTGATCGACCCGGCCACCTACAAGGTGCTCTACACCTTTCCGGTCGGCCGCAGCCCGCAGCACGTGGTGCCCTCGTACGACCTCAAGACGCTGTGGGTCACCAACAACGCCGAGGGCCGTACCGACGGCAGCCTGACGCCGATCAACCCCAAGACAGGCCGGCCCGGCAAGGCGATTCCGGTGGACGACCCGTACAACATGTACTTCACGCCCGATGGCAAGTACGCCATCGTGGTGGCCGAGGCACGCGCGCGGCTGGATTTCCGTGATCCGCACACGATGGCGCTGAAGTTCAGCGTGAACGCGCCGGAGTGCAAGGGCATCAACCACGCCGACTTTTCCATCGACGGGCGCTACGCGATCTTTACCTGCGAATTCGGCGGCAAGCTAGCCAAGATCGACATGGTCAACCACAAGGTGCTGGGCTATCTCGATCTCGACAAGCATGGCATGCCGCAGGACATCCGCGTTTCGCCGGACGGCAAGGTGTTCTACGTGGCTGACATGATGGCGGACGGCGTGTTCCTGATCGACGGCGACAGCTTCACCAAGATCGGCTTCATCCATACCGGCATTGGCACGCACGGCCTGTATCCCAGCCGCGACGGCACCAAGCTGTATGTCGCCAACCGCGGCTCCAACCTGGTGCATGGCCCGCACCATGGCCCGGGCAGCGTGTCGGTGATCGACTTCGCCACGCGCAAGGTCATCGCCAACTGGCCGATCCCCGGCGGCGGCAGCCCCGACATGGGCAACGTCAGCGCGGACGGCAAGACGCTGTGGCTCTCCGGCCGCTTCGACGACGTGGCCTACGCCTTCAACACCACCACCGGCAAGGTACGCATCATCAAGGTTGGCGCGGAACCGCATGGGATCGCCGTATGGCCGCAGCCGGGCCGCTACTCGCTGGGGCACACAGGCATCATGCGCTGACGAAAGCGGCGGATACCGTATCCACGAAAGCCCGGGCGTTGGCTCGGGCTTTTCGTTTTTCGGATCACCGTTTCACCCCATCGCCCACCCTGTCCTTCGGCACATCCGCCGATACCGGCCAGAATGGCGCCATCTGTGTGAAGGTCGCTGCCGGTCACGAAGACCGATGCCGTTCCTTTACGAAAGCGGCGGCAACGACCGCGCCGGTTACTAGCGCTGCCTTAACGTTCAGACGAGCCACGGCCGCGGCTCTTCAATGGCACGGTAAGCACGACGCACGAACACCTTACCGTCGGCTTATTGCATGGTCGCGTTCATGGCACGCTGGTCCGCAGCTTTCGCAGGGATGGGAATGATCTCCGGGATTACCCCCGACAGCCGCAGCCCGCCCGGCAAGGCCAAGCGCTCCCGCGCAAGCTAGAATGTAGGGTTAACCCTTCGCCCGCGCCCCCTTATGTCCATCCATCTCGACGAAACCCGCCGCCGCCGCACCTTTGCCATCGTCAGCCATCCCGACGCGGGCAAGACCACGCTGACGGAAAAGCTGCTGCTGTTCGGCGGCGCGATCCAGATGGCCGGCTCGGTGAAGGGCCGCAAGGCCGCTCGGCACGCCACGTCGGACTGGATGGCGCTGGAAAAGGAGCGCGGCATTTCGGTGACCTCGTCGGTGATGCAGTTCCCCTACGAAGGCAAGATCGTCAACCTGCTCGACACCCCGGGCCACGCCGACTTCTCCGAGGACACCTACCGCGTGCTGACCGCGGTGGACTCCGCGCTGATGGTGATCGACTGCGCCAAGGGCGTGGAGGAGCGCACGATCAAGCTGATGGAGGTGTGCCGCCTGCGCGACACGCCGATCATGACCTTCGTCAACAAGCTAGACCGCGAAGGCAAGTCGCCGATCGAGTTGCTGGACGAAGTGGAATCGGTGCTCGGCATCGCCTGCGCGCCGCTGACCTGGCCGATCGGCATGGGCAAGCGGCTGAAGGGCGTGTACCACCTGCTTCTAGACGAGGTGCACCTGTTCGAGCAGGGCAAGAACTTCACGCGGCAGGACTCCACCATCTTCAAGGGCCTGGACGCGCCTGGGCTGGAGGCGGCGATCGGTAGCGAGGCACTGGCAGAGTTGCGCGAGGAGCTGGAACTGGTGCAGGGTGCCGCGCCCGCCTTCGACCTCGACGACTACCTTGCGGGCAAGCTCACCCCCGTGTTCTTCGGCTCGGCGGTGAACAACTTCGGCGTGCAGTTGCTGCTGGACTTCTTCGTCGAGCATGCACCGGCTCCGCGCCCACGCGCCACGACCACGCGCGAAGTGCAGCCGGAGGAGGAGAAGCTCACCGGCTTCGTGTTCAAGATCCAGGCGAACATGGACCCGGCCCATCGCGACCGCGTGGCCTTCATGCGCGTCTGCTCGGGCACCTACACCGCCGGCATGAAGATGGTGCAGACGCGTACCGGCAAGGAGGTGCGCATCGCCAACGCGTTGACTTTCATGGCCTCAGACCGCGAGATCGTGGAAACCGCCTATCCTGGCGACGTGATCGGCCTGCACAACCACGGTACGATCTCCATTGGCGACACCTTCAGCGAAGACGAACCGATCCACTTCACCGGGATCCCGAACTTCGCGCCGGAACTGTTCCGCCGCGCGCGCCTACGTGACCCGCTGAAGATGAAGGCGCTGCAGAAGGGCCTGGCGCAGTTGTCCGAGGAAGGCGCCACCCAGTTCTTCCGTCCGCTGATGTCGAACGACCTGATCCTTGGCGCAGTAGGCGTGCTGCAGTTCGACGTGGTCGCCTATCGTCTCAAGGACGAGTACGGTGTGGACGCCGCGTTCGAGCCGGTGACCGTGGCCACCGCGCGCTGGGTGCACTGTGACGACGCTAAGAAGCTGGAGGAGTTCCGCGAGAAGAACGCGATGAACCTAGCCATCGACGCCGCCGGCGAATTGGTCTATCTGGCGCCGTCGCGGGTGAACCTTCAACTAGCGCAGGAACGCTCGCCGGCCTTGCATTTCTCGGCCACGCGCGAGCACGCGGCCACTATGGACGTCTGATGCGCGTCATCGTGTGGCGAAAGTAACGCAGACGCAATGCTGTCCGCTCGCTAGGCTTTGTGGCACCTCTCCCCAGAGACTCCCCGCATGAAAGCCACAACGCTCGTTGCTTATTCCACGCCGCCCGGCTCACCATCATGGAGACGCTGGTTCGTTTGCTCACCGCTAGCGCGTATCGTCATTTTTGTTGTGCTTTTCCTCGCCCTGAACCGCCTGTTTACAACGCTGCTCCAACTGCTGATACACGGCACAGAAAAAACTAAGATGGGCGTGGCCCTTGGTGATTTTTTCGTCGCCGCGCTACCTGCGGTTGTCGCCTATCTGTTGCTGACCTGCATCATCGAGCGCCGCAAGCCAGAGGAATTAGCGCTCCGTCGCTGGCCCGATGCAATTCCCGGCCTGCTGGCAGGTAGCGTGCTGTTTAGCTTGGTAGTTGCCACACTCTGGATGTTCGGCAGCTACCGCGTGATCGGCTTCAATCACCATACCCAGTGGCTATCCGCTTTCCTGAAAGACGGGATTGGCGCAGCGATCTTCGAAGAGATTGTCTTTCGCGGCGTGATCTTCCGCATCACTGAGGAGGGCCTGGGCAGTTGGGCCGCCTTGGTAATATCCTCGTTGATTTTCGGGTTCATGCATGGCTCGAATCCCGGCGCCACCGCATGGAGTTCGTCGGCCATCGCGATTGAGGCCGGCCTACTGTTCGGCCTACTCTTCCATGTGACCCGTTCGCTGCCGATCTGCTTCGGTCTGCACGCCGCATGGAACTTCTGCCAAGGCACGGTCTACGGCATACCAGTCTCGGGACTCAAGGCCGATGGCTGGCTGGTGTCCACCCGCTCCGGCCCCGCATGGCTGAGCGGCGGCGTGTTCGGCGCCGAGGCCTCGGTGGTGGCACTGACATTGTGTTCGGTGTGCTCAATCGCTTTGCTGATCGTGGCGCTGAAGCGGCACACGTTGGTGCCGCCAAGCTGGCGCCGACGCTAACGACAGCTGAAGCGAAAACGGGGCTCCATCCGGCGCCCCACTTTCGGCAACGCTTGGAATATCACGCAGCGTCAGCGAGCTTCTCTCTGCGCTCGTCCGCACGCATCACCGCCGCACGCAACTCGGACGGGTCGAAGTCGTCCACAGAGATGAACTCGAATGCCGCCTCGTGCACGCGCTTCAGCAGGTCATGTTCGGCCTGGCTGATGACGTTGGCGGCAAGCGCCTCGCCCAGTTGGCCGTTATAGTCGTGCGCCTTGAACTGGCCGGCCTTGAGACCCTTCAGGAACTTGCGCTCCACCGGCTCGGCAGCAATCACGTCGGGTAGCAGGGCATTCATGCGGCCTACCGTGTTGTTCACCGTAGGGGTGAGATAAACCCATTCGGTGAGGCGTGCGCGCGCCTCGTTTGGCGCGGTGAGCAACGCGGCGACGCGGCGGCCCAGGCGGTCGGACGGCGGCACTTCGCGTCGGCCCAACGGGAACACCAGTACGCGCAGCAGCCACGCCACCGGGCGCACCGGGAAATTGCGGATCGCGCCGTCCAGGGCGTTCTGGACCAGCCACATGCATTCGTGGAAGCCCCAGGCCAGGAACGGCCGGTCCGCCTCCGGCCGGCCGGTGTCCTCGTAGCGCTTGAGCATGCTGCTGGCGATGTAGAGGTAGCTCAGTACGTCGCCGAGGCGTGCGGAAAGCTTCTCCTTGAACTTCAGCTTGCCGCCAAGCACGCCCATGAAGGTATCGGCGCACAGCGCCAGTGCCGCGGAGTAGCGGTTGAGCTTCTTGTAGTAGCGCCGGGTATAGCTATCGCCCGCGGCGTCACCCATGCGCCCGCCAGAGAGGCCCATGGCAAAACTGCGCACTGCGTTGGAAAGGCCGAAGCCGATGTGGCCAAACAGCGCCTTGTCGAAACTACGCAGGCGGTCGCCGTAGTCGGCGATGGACAGCGCCTGCATCTCCTTCAGCACGTAAGGATGACAGCGGATCGCGCCCTGGCCGAAGATCATCAGGCTACGCGTCATGATGTTCGCGCCTTCCACGGTGATCGCGATCGGCACGCTATTCCAGCCGCGCCCAGCGTAGTTCTTCGGACCGAGCTGCACCGCCTTGCCGCCGTGTACGTCCATTGTGGCACCGGCCACCACGCGCGCCCATTCGGTAGCGTGGTACTTGGCGATGGCCGACGGTACCGCCGGCTTCTCGCCACGATCGACCGCAGCCGCGGTAGCGCGGGCCAGCGCCGTGCTGGCGTAGGTTAGGCCGCCGATGCGACCCAGCGCCTCCTCCACGCCTTCGAAGCGGGCGATGGCAAGGCCAAACTGCTTGCGCATGCGTGCATACGCGCCGGTCGCCGCGGCCGAGCCACGCATCGCGCCGGTGGCGTTCGATGGCAGCGAGATCGCGCGGCCCACCGACAGGCATTCCACCAGCATGCGCCAACCATGGCCGGCCATGTGCGGGCCGCCGATCAGCGTGCTGAGCGGCGCGAACACGTCCTTGCCGTGAACCGGACCGTTCTGGAAAGGAATGTTGAGCGGGAAGTGGCGTCGGCCGATCTCCAGCCCGGGCGTGCAGCGCGGCAGCAACGCCAGGGTGATGCCGAGGTCCTCCTTGTCGCCCAGCAGGTGCTCCGGGTCGTACATGCGGAAAGCGAGGCCGACCACGGTAGCGATGGGCGCCAGCGTGATGTAGCGCTTGTCAAAGGTGAGCCGGATGCCCAGCGTCTCGATGCCATCGACCACCTGCTTGCAGACGATGCCCACGTCGGGAATCGAGGTGGCGTCGGAGCCTGCATAGGGCCCGGTGAGCGCGAAGCAGGGAATCTCCTCGCCCACCGCGAGGCGCGGAAGGTAGTGGCTTTTTTGCTCATCCGAACCGTAGTGCAGCAGCAGTTCCGCCGGACCCAGCGAGTTCGGCACCGCCACGGTAGATGCCACCGTGGCCGACATGGTCGAGAGCTTCTGCAGCACCGCCGAGTGCGCCAACGCAGAGAACTGCAGGCCGCCGTACTGCTTTGGGATGATCATGCCGAAGAAGCGGTTCTTCTTGATGAAGTCCCAGATCTCCGGCGGCAGGTCCGCCAGCTCGTGGGTGATCTGCCAGTCGTCGATCATGCCGCAGAGCTCCTCCACGGGGCCGTCGAGGAAGGCCTGCTCTTCCACGCTCAGTTCGGGCCTGGGCTGCTTCAGCAGTTCGTGCCAGTCCGGCTTGCCCGAGAACAGCTCACCCTCGAAGCCGACAGTGCCCGCCTCCAAAGCGGTCTGCTCGGTCTCCGAGAGCTTCGGGGTCACCCTGGCGAACATCTTCAACAGCGGCGCGGTAATCTGCGTGCGTCGGAAGCTGTCCATCAGCAGTGGCCCGGCAATGCCCAGTTCGACCACGAGCAGCAGGAAGGTCGTCCAGTGCGCGCCAGTAGCGAGACCGACCAGGATGGTGGCGACGACCGTCGCAATTGCCCAGATACGCAGGCTGCTGCGATGGTACGCACAGGCAGCGGTAGCGATGAGCGCTGCCAGCAGGGTGAGTGTCACGGCCATCTCGACTTCCTCGATGCGGTTAAACGGCGCGGGCGTCCGCGTCGTCCAGTGATTGAATGAAATGTGCGATCTCGTGGGTAAATGCGTCGTTGGCGTCGCCCGCCAACATGTGCGTGGCGCCTGGCACCACGGCATGGCGCGCATGCGGCACCAGTTGCAGGAATTCCTCGACGGTGGACTGCGACACGACATCGCTGCGCTCGCCGGAAAGCAGCAGTACCGGCACGCCCACCTGCGCCGCTGCGGCGAACAGGCGTGGCTGGTAGCGCTCGCTCTTGGCGATTAAGTCGCCGGCCATCAGGGCCGGATCCCAATGCCAGCGAAGGCGGCCGTCGCTGCCAACGCGCATCAACGGGCGCAGTTGCTCCTCGCTCTTACGGCCCGAGCGGTACGGCAGGTAGGCGGCGACTTGTTCGGCCGCCTGGGCGTAATCGGCAAAGCCTTCCGGGTGGGCCTGCATGAAGGCCAGAATGCGTTCCATGCCCCGGGTTTCCCAGCGCGGCGTGATGTCCACCAGAACCAGCGCTCGAAACAGCGGCAGTCGCGGCTCGCCCGCCGCCACCAACCCCAGCAGGCCGCCCATCGATGCGCCTACCAGCACCGGCGGCTCAGGTTGTGAGCGAGCAAGCAGCAGCAGGTCATCCACGAACTGCTGCATGTGGTAGCCGCCATCGGAAACGCGCGCGCTCTCGCCGTGGCCCCGCGCGTCGTAGCTGATGCAACGGCAACCCCTTGCCGCCAACGCAGCAATCGATCCGGACCACGCTCCACGCGTCTGGCCGAGGCCATGAGCGAACAACAGGGTAGGCGTACCACCCGCATGGTGCGTTTCCACGGCCAACAGCAAGCCGTCGCTGGCAGCGACGGACGCGGCGCGAGCCCGGATGGCGGTCGACATATCCATACGGATGAGTATGGATTGCGCCAGCCTGCGCCGTCAATCCTCCTGCGTGGATTACAAAGCCCGGCACAGCGGCTACCATACGCGTATGGATCCAAGCCAGAAACCCGAACGTACCCGCCTCACCGCGGAGGACTGGGAAGTCGCCGCCCTTCAGATGATTGCCGACCAAGGCGTGGGGGCGCTTGCCGTCGAGGCGCTGGCGCGCCAGCTGAGCGTCACCAAGGGCAGCTTCTACTGGCATTTTCGCACCCGTGAAGCCTTGCTCCAGGCCGCGCTGGACCGCTGGGAGCAGTACGGCGAAAACGAGGTGCTCGGCCAGATCGAGCAGATCGCCGACCCCCACCAGCGCTTGCCCGAACTGTTCCGCCGCGCGGCGCACGAAGTGCAGCCGCACCGGGTCTATGCCGCGCTGCTCAAAGCACTGGATCACCCGCTGGTGGTGCCGGTGATGGCTCGAGTTTCGCAGCGGCGCACCGAATTCCTGAATACCGCCTACCGCGAAGCCGGCCTGCCGCCGCGCGAAGCACTGAACCGCGCCAGGCTAACCTATGCCGCCTACGTCGGCTTCCTGCAGCTCAACTTCACGCTGGGCCTGCCTCGCCTGAACCACGAGGAATTCGACGCCTACGTGGAGCACATGATCGCCACCCTCATCCCTGCCTGAGTTCCGAGGCAATCCCCTCGCGACGGCGCCATTTGGCGCCGTTTCCATATCCCGCATGTATTTACGGCGGAAGTTTCATCGTCGCGCCGGGGTTTTGCTGCACCCATCCTTGCAATGCCAGTGCCCGCAAACTACGGTTCTTTCAATTTTTTTCTTGAAGACCAGTGAGGAACCGATGGCAAGCACTCTGGAAGCGCTCAAACGCTGGGTGGACGACGTCGCAGCAATGACACGGCCCGCAAACATCCATTGGTGCGATGGCTCGGACGCCGAAAACCATGCCCTGATCCAGCAAATGCTGGCCGACGGCACGCTGATCGAGCTGAACCAGCAGACCCATCCCGGCTGCTACCTGCACCGTTCCCACCCGGGCGACGTGGCGCGCGTGGAACACCTTACCTTCGTCTGCCACCGGAACCGTGACGACGCCGGCCCCAACAACCACTGGATGGACCCGGCCGAGGCGCACGCGAAGATGGACGCGCTGTTCGATGGCTGCATGGAAGGCCGCACTCTTTACGTGATCCCGTACTGCATGGGCCCGATCGACTCGCCGCTGTCGCGCTGCGGCGTGGAGATCACCGACAGCCCTTACGTGGTCGCCAACATGCGCATCATGACCCGCATGGGCGCCGCGGCTCAGGCGCGCATCGAGCGCGAGGGTTCGTTCGTTAAGGGGCTGCATTCCACGGGCGAACTCGATCCCGAGCGCCGCTTCATCATGCATTTCCCGGAAGAACGCATGATCCAGTCCTACGGCTCGGGCTACGGCGGCAACGCGCTGCTGGGCAAGAAATGCCACGCGCTGCGGATCGCCAGCCACCAGGCCCGCGACGAGGGCTGGCTGGCCGAACACATGCTGATCGTGGGCATCGAGAACCCGCAGGGCGACACGCACTACATCGCAGCGGCCTTCCCATCCGCCTGCGGCAAGACCAACCTGGCCATGCTGATTCCGCCCGAGGCTTACCACAAGGCAGGCTGGAAGGTGTGGACGGTCGGCGACGATATCTGCTGGATGCGCCCCGGCCCCGATGGCCGCCTGTACGCGATCAATCCCGAGGCCGGCTTCTTCGGCGTGGCGCCGGGCACCAGCAAGACCACCAATTCCAACGCGCTGGAGTCGATTGCGCGTGACACCATCTACACCAACGTCGCCGTCACGGCCGACAACCAGCCGTGGTGGGAAGGCCTGCCGGGCACGCCGGTCACTGATTGGCAGGGTCGTCCACACGACCCGGCCAATGGCCCGGCCGCACACCCTAACTCGCGCTTCACGGTGAGCGCGAAGCAATGCCCGACGTGGTCGACTAAGGCCGAGGACGCTCAAGGCGTACCGATCAGCGCCATCGTGTTCGGCGGTCGCCGCCCCTCGCTGCTGCCGTTGGTGATGGAAGCGAGCGACTGGACGCACGGCGTACTGATGGGGGCCGCGATGGGCTCGGAGACCACCGCCGCGGCCACCGGCGCAGTCGGCGTGCTGCGCCGCGACTCGATGGCGATGAAGCCATTCTGCGGCTATCACTACGGCGACTATTTCCAGCACTGGCTGTCGTTCGACCGACCAGGCGCCAAGCTGCCCAGGATTTTCCACGTCAACTGGTTCCGCAAAAACAAGGACGGCAAGTTCCTCTGGCCAGGTTTCGGCGAGAACCTGCGCGTGCTCGAATGGATGATCGCGCGGGTGGAAGGCAAGGCACGCGGCTTGGAAACGCCCATCGGCACCCTACCCGCACCGGGCGAGCTCAAACTGGATGGCTTGCACCTCAATCAACTCACGCTGGCCGAGCTGCTGGCCGTGGACCTGGCCGGATGGCAGGACGAGCTCACCGCCATCGGTGAATACCTCGACAGCTTCGCCCCGCGCATGCCAGCGGTGCTGCACGCGGAACAGCAACGCATAGCGCTCGCCCTGGGAACCCCCGAACGCGAAGCCGCCACGGCCTGAGGCCTACCGGGCAGCCATGCGCTTGCCATCGCCGACCGGCATCGCCACGGGCTTCACGCTCGTGGCAATGCAAACCCTTTCGTCCTTTCGGCATCCCAGGCATTAAACATGGCGAGATGATCGCCGCCTGCCGTGCCACCGGCCGTTCGATGCCGCCAGCCTCCGCCGATCCCGCTGCCACCGACGATGACGCCGATGACGCTCGCGCAGCCGCATCTGGCGATCGGCGCGCGTTCCAGCGGCTGTATCCGAGGCACGCCGAACGCATCTACGGCGGGGTGTAAAGGCTGGCCGGCCATAACCATGCCCGCGCCGAAGAGCTCACGCAGGTCGTTGGGATGCTGCGCTCGGGGACGACATTGCTGGAGCGAATACTGTCCAGCCATTCCGGACTCTAAACCAACCCGCTACCCAAGTCGGGGGGACGTCGCGGGATGCGCAAGTACAAAAAACAAATTAAAGACGATTATCCGGAAAGCAAGGAGCCCAAGGCGTTGCTGTCGTGATCACCGTCACTCGCATTTTGTCCGCCGAACCGTCCTGACGGCCAATGCTGCGTGCCATCTGCAAGGCG
>DAIDKO010000046.1 GCA_027450005.1 Rhodanobacter sp.
AGCTGCGCGTCACCGAGGCGGAACAGCAGCATGGCCACCCGGTTGTGACCGGCCAGCCGGGTATGTTGCTCCACCTTCTCCAGCAGCGTGCCGCCCATGCGGACTCCTCGCGAGTGATCCTGCCGCCGCAGCGGCCATGCACGCAGAGTATCGGCCGGGCCGCCGGCCGCTTGAGTGCAATCCGGCACCCCTGCGGATGGCACATGCTTTGCTTTCTCAAGCCCAGACGGTTTTGGACGATGATCTCTTCTGGTATCGCCAACCGCCCACACGACACAAGGTGACTTTTACCTCATGCGCCTGATCTGGAATCAGCACCTCGCCCCCCTGGTGGAAGCCGCTGCCGCCGGCGACGAACCCAGGCTCGCCGCGTTGCGGCGTGCGTACCCGCGCGCCGCGCAGATGCTTGCCCCCTTGCTGGCCCGTGTCGCCAGCCGGCCGCCCGCCGCGGTGGCTTTGCAGGCCGTGGAGCAGCAGAGTCTGGTGCTGAGCGCCGTGCAGCAGCTTGCGCGCGAACAAACCGCCATGGACAAAGCCGCGGTCGAGGGACGCAGCAGCGTCGATCGCTTGACGGAGGGGAGCGCCAGCATCTCGACGGCCCTGCAGCAGGTCGGCGCCGAACTGGAGCAGGCGAGCAAGGCCAGCCAGAGCGGTGGTAACTCAGTCAGCGAGCTCGACGGCCAGCTGCGGCTGCTGCGGAGCGCACTCGCTGCCATGAACCGCAACCAGAGCAAGCTGGCCGAGCAGGTGGAGCAGATCCGCAAGCTCACCTCCTCCGTGCAGGAAATCGCCCACCAGACCAATCTCGTGGCCCTGAATGCGGCGATCGAGGCCGCGCGCGCCGGCGAAGCCGGCCGCGGTTTCGCCGTGGTCGCCGACGAGGTCAAGCAACTTGCCGAGAAAACCGCGCTCACCACCGCCGAGATCGAGAACGTCACCGTTTCCATCGGTGACTTCTCCACCCAGTTGAACGGCGACGTGCAGCACAGCCTGCAGCAGCTCGAGCGCGCCCAGGCCGGCGCCGCGCAATCGGGCGCCACGCTGGAATCCGGCAGCCAGGCCTTGCGCACGGCCACGGACCGCGTGCAAAAGCTGCAACAAAACCACGACGCCCAGCACACGCGCACCACCAACGTGCAGGCCGCGCTTGGCGCCCTGCAACGCCGCGCGGGCGAAGCGCGACGCCAGTCCGACTCCCTGCAGCGCGCCGCCCTGCTCTCCCACCGACTGAGCCTGGACTGGCTGGACGGTATCAGCGGCAAGGACACCGGCAGCCTCAGCCTGACCCTGCGCGAGGCTTCGCTCAACCTGCGCCTGGCCGTGGAACTGGCGCTGGCGGAGCCGGCCGCGCTCGATCGACGCTGGTTCGACAGCCATGCACTCCGTGCCAGCGCCGAACGGCTGGGTGGGTCGCAGTCGGGGCGGCCAGCAGCCGGCGGCCTCGTCGAGGCCGGCAAGCAGCTGTGCGAACAGGGCGATCGCTTCGTCGCGCTGCTGTGCAACGGCGAAGCCGGGCAGGCCGCGACGCTCGCACCGCAGATCGAGTCCTCCCGCGAGGCCCTGCTCGGTCAGCTCGACAAGTTGCTGGCGGACGCATGAACCCGGGGCGCGCCATCGCCGGTCGCTTGCTCGCGCTGGCCGGGATCGCACTGATGTGGTCGAGCAGCTGCCTCGCCACCGGATCGCTCACCGACGTTGCGAGGCAGGCCGTGCTGGCCCGCTTCGAGATGCCGGGCAGTCGCGCCGTGGCGAAAGCCATGCCTCTCGACCCGCGCCTGCACCTCGCACCTTGTGCCGTGCCACTGCGCTCCATGCTGAGCGACGCGGTGCGCCCAGCCCCGGTCATCAGCGTCCCGGTGCAGTGCCCGCAGCCCGGGGGCTGGATCGTGCGCATCCAGGTCAGCCTGCAGCTGTATCGCCCGGTCCTGGTCACCAACCGCCCGCTGATGCGCGGCGACGGCCTGCGCCCGGGGGACGTGCATCTCGAGCAGCGCGACGTGACCCGGTTGGGCTACGGCTACCTCGAGGACCTGCGGCAGGCCGAGGGTCGCACCCTCGCCCGCGCCCTGCCCAGCGGCAGCGTGGTCACGCCGTTCATGCTCGCAGGCCGCAACATGGTGAGCGCCGGCGACCACGTGGTGCTGGTGGCCAACATGGGGGGTATCGTGGTCCGCGCCGACGGCATCGCGCTGGGCAGCGGCGACGTCGGCGCGCGCCTGCGCGTGCGCAACCAGAGCTCGGGCAGGGTGGTCGACGCCATGGTCGACGCTCCCGGCGTGGTGCGGGCGCTGCCATGAAGTCAGGCGTCGCTTCCACATTCCTTTCACAGCCCCTAAAGTTTCTCCAGATCGCGCCGATACTGTTTTTACAGGGCCACACTTGCATGAGAACGGACGCATGAATACGACCATTTCCAACAGCGGACTGCCGAAGCTCCCGCAAGCTTCCAGCCAGACTGGCGGCAATCAGGCCGCGGATGCCTCCGCCACCGCAAGCGCCGGGGTAGCGGCTGCCAGGACCGCCGACCAGCTCAAGCTGACCGATTCGGCCAAGGCACTGCAGGAAGCGGCTCGTGGCAGCTCCAGCGCCAGCGGCATCGATGCGCAACGCGTGGAGAAAGTGCAGCAGGCACTGGCCAGCGGCAGCTACAAGATCGACGCCGGACGCATCGCCCACGGACTGATCTCCATGGAACGCCAACTGGGCGGCCCGGCCAAGGCATGAGCCCGCCGCTGCGCCAGGAGTGCATTGACGCCCTCGCAGCCGTGCAGGGTGACATGCGTCTGGCGCTCGACCTGCTCACGCAGGTACTCGAGGCCGAGCACGCTGCCCTCGGCCAAGGCGACATCGAAGCACTCGACCATGCGGGCGCGCGCAAACAGGCCTTGATGCAGCAACTGGAGCAGCTCGACGCCGAGCGCCGCCTGCTGCTCCAGTCCGAGCCACAGGTCGAGGTCACGCTGGATTCCACGTGGTCGGCCATCGAACAGTCGCTGCGGCACTGCCAGCAGCTGAACCAGCGTAATGGCGGAATCGTCAGCCAGCGCCTGCACTGGGTGCGTCAGGCTCTGGCCGTGCTCAGGGGCACCGACGACAACAACGGACTTTACGACCGCAGCGGCGAGCTGCATGCCAGCCCGCGTTCACGCCCGCTTGCGGCGGCGTGACGTCAAATTGAAGCAAGTGCCATCCGCGCACGCGGAGGCGTCCCCGGCGGGGCGATCATCGCGGACCGCCCCACCGTCACATGCGATGCCGGAGCGATCATGAGTTCCTCCCCTACCTCCGCCGCCCCCGACAACTCCGCCCGCAAATCCAGCCTCTACGAGAACGCCGCCCCGCCGTTGCCCGTGCTGCGCGTTCCGCTGCTCAACCGCGAACGTGAGCTGTACGCCTACGAAATCCTCTTCCCGCGCGAGAGCGGCGACGACAAGTCGCTGCTGCAGAGCGTGCTCGGGATGATCACCGATGGCGCCCTGACCCGCCTGGTCCGCGGCAACCGTGCCTTCCTGAATCTGCCGGCCGAGTTGCTGCCCGAGGACGCCGACGTCCTGCTGCACCAGCCCCGCCTGGGCGTAGTGCTGCAACCGCATGTCGCCGAGGACTCCGCCTTGATGCAGCGCCTGCAGTCCATGGCGCACCGCGGCTGCCAATTCATCCTCGACCTCGGCGAGCAGGACTTCGGCAACAGCCAACCACTGGAAGTGCTGCTGCAGATGGTTCAGCTGGTGCGGCTCGACGCCAGCCAGCTGTCTCCGGAGCTGCTCGCCGAGCGCGTCGGACAACTGCACAACCGCGGGCTCAACGTGGTGGCCGGCCATGTCGACGACAACGCCACCTACGAATGCTGCCTCACCTTGCCGATCGAAGCGGTGCAGGGTCGCTACCTGCTGGTGCCGCAGCCGGTAGAGGTTCCAGTGTTGACGGCCAATCGCCTGAGCCTGCTGCGCCTGATGGGCGTCTTGCACGAGAGCAACCCTGGCCCGGTCGAGCTGGGCAACATCGTCCGCGACGATGCCGTGCTCAGCTACAAGCTCCTCAGCTGCGTCAATTCGGCCTACTTCGCGTTGCCGCGACAGCTGAAATCCGTGCAGCAGGCGGCGATCTTCTTCGGCGTCACCCGCATGCGCAACTGGGTCGACACCATGGCCATGTGCAGCATGGACGATCGCCCGCCGGAGCTGCTGCGCGCCGCCCTCATCCGTGCTCATATGTGCGAGCAGTTGGCCGAGGGCATGCCGCACGGCAGCGCGGAAATGGCCTTCACGGTCGGCCTGTTCTCGCTGCTGGACACGCTGATGTGTGCACCGATGGAGTTCCTGCTGACGCACCTACGCTTGGTGCCCGAGATCAGCGACGCACTGACCGGTCGCGGCGGACCGTTCGCCACCATCCTGCAGCAGATCCTCGCATGGGAAGCCAACGAGCTGACCAGCGCCCAGGTGCCGGCCCAGCGCATCCAGCGCCTGGCCGCGGTCTACCTCAACGCCACCCATTGGGCCGATCAGGTCTACGCCAGCGCAAACAACGAAAAAAGCGCGCAGTAACCCGCGCCTTGCGTTCAAAAAACGGCGCTCGCATCGACGATGCGGGAGCCGTTTCTTTGTCGGGGCGATCTAATCAATCGGTTTCGTCATCGTCATTACCGCGAATGCAGAAAAAGCTTCCGAACAGCCAAGCCGACTATCCGGCAGCATGCCCCATCGGAGATCTCGCAACTCTTCATCGATGCACTTTATTCGACGTCGACTGACTCTCAAGAATCTTCGACAACGGCGATACGACCGTTGTCGGTCGGCGGCAGGACGCGCCTTTGGGTGGCTTCAACGGCCGGGACCACGCATGGCGTTTTGGTGCTGCAACATCTGCTCCATCATCATTTGCATCAAGCCCATGCCGCCCTGGCCGGCACCCGTCATACCCTTGTCCATCATGCCGCTACCGCCCATCGCGCCGCGACCCATCATGCCGCCGCCCGCCGGGCAGCCGCTGCGGTTGGCCATCATCAACTGCATGGTGGCCTGCATCGTCGCCAGGTGTTCATCGAGCAACCGGGCGCGCCGCTTGGGATCGGTGGTGGCATGTAGCTTCGCCATCTGCTCGCGCATCGTCTGCATGTTGTCCAGCATCGCGGCCTTGGCGTCGGAAGCTGCCGTCGAGGCCGCTTGCGCGGGTGGCGCCGGTGCCCTCGCGGCGACCGGCAGCGCCATCGCCAGCGTCACCGCCGACACGAGCATGCCCAGGCAAATCATCCGGTTCGATACTCGCATGATGTCTCCCCCTCGGCCGCAGCCGCATGCGGTTTGCTCCAAACCGCTTGAAAATCGCGGTTCGCCGGCACCTGCGGTGCGCGGCGTGCATCCGCCAGAACCAGCGCGGCAGCCGCCAGGATCGTCAACACGAGCGCGGCCATGGCTGCTACCTCCTGCCGCCGTGCCCGCCTGCCGAGCAGGGGCAAGCACTACGGTGTAGTAGGAGGCTAGTCGCGCGCGCGACGCACCGTGTTGACCTGGATCAACGGCGGGGACACGGCAGAAGGCGTCTGGCTGCGTGCACACATGCGGGCGAGGCGTCGCCTCACCCCGCCGCGCACTCCAGGATCAGCGCGGAAAGATCGGTGACGCCGACATCGATCCCGCGCTGGCTGAGCAGGGTGGTGATCTGCCCGCGGTGACGCGTCTGGTGGTTGAACACATGCCGCAGCACCGGTCTGGCCCACTTGCAGTGCGTCTCGCTTGTCGTGTTGGTGTAGTCGAGCGGCTGCGCGTACAGCGCAAAGGTGGCCTCGCGGGTGAATGTGACAAACACGGCGTCCAGCGCGTCGCACTCCATGCGCAGCTTCGCGAAGTCTGGAGACACGATGCCACGCACCAGCCGCGGAAGCGGCGCAGCGCGCACGGCATCCAGCGCCGCCAGGTCTGGCATTGCAGCGGCGAAGCGCTTCAGCCAGTGCCTGTCGGCAGTATAGATATGCGCCAGTCTGGAGAAGATGGAGCCGAAGAACGCACCCGGGTCCGCGCGCAGCTCCGCCTGGCACAGCGCAACCGCCGCAGCGTAGAGCCGCGCGTTCATTCGCTGGCTCTACTGGGCCATCAGTTCGAAGTCGGCCTTGAGGGACATGCGGATACCTCCGACAGGGGAGGCCCAGAGGTCGCCAGTAGGCCGCAAAGCCCGCCATTGCGGCCGCACTATGCCAAGCACTGCGCGCGAGACGGATGGCTTTGCGCGCAAGGCGTTATGCAACCCCAAGCCGGTCACGATGCCCCCAGGCCGCGCTACGAATGACGGTCCAGCGTCACAGCGTACGCGACATGCGCCACCGCGCCTGCCAGCGGCAGGGCAGCATACCAACCGTAGCACGCCGCGCTACCGCCGCGCAGGTATGGCCCGGTCACGATGGCGGCGCTGAGCACGCACAGCGCCGACAACAGGTCGATCGAAAGATCGAGGATGCGCAGCTCGGCCTTGCCCAACCCGGGGCCGTTAACGAGCCTGCCAGCGAAGAACGCCACTACCATGAACAGTAAGTAAGTACGCCAGCATCAGCTGCCCAAGCCTGCCGAGCAGGATCCAAACGGATGTTATGTCATGCGCCTCCTCGTCCGGACCCGCCGTCATGCGCTACCAACGGGCTACATCCGCTCCATCGGCAACACACGCCGGCGGGCGCGTTCGCGCAGGGAACATTCGCGCAGGGTATCGGCCATCGCTTCCAGCTCCGGGATGCCGTACAGATCGACCAACGGCATCGCCTGGTCGGAGGAATGCAGGGTGACGCGGCAGAGGCCGAGCAGGCGCATGCCCAGCGGCTTGAGGATGTCGAAGTGGTCCACGCGGAATAGCTCCACGTTGTCCTGCACCTTGGACAACAGGCCGCGCTCCACCCGCACGCGCTGGGTGGTGACGGTGAAGGTGAGGTTGGCGCTGCGCAGCCAGTACACCAGCCACGCCAGCCCCAGCGTGCAGACCACCAGCACGTACTGGCCGACGCTGTAGATCACCCGCGGGTGGCCGCTGAACAGCGTCTGCTCCGCCGGCGCCTCGTGCTCGGCAACATAGGCGTCGAGGTCGGTACCGCAGTAGCGGCACTTGCGGGCCTGGGCCTGGATCCACTCGGCGCAGGCCGGGCAGCGCTTCATCTCATCGTCGGTCATGGTCGGTCCGTGCTGCGGGTCGGAGGCGGCATCGATGGTAACCCCGGGCGGGCCGATCCTTACTCCGCGGATCGGCTGCCACTACCATGGCGCCCATCGCACCGCAGGGAACCGCCCTTGAGCATCGCCACCGACTACGACATTTCCCCCTTGCGCGAAGGCCGCGAAGCAGAGCTGGCCGCGCAGTGGATCTACCAGGAGTGGGCGCGCTTCGAATCGGACGCCGTCTGGGCGGAAAACCAGCAGGACATCGCCCGCGCGCTGCTGCCCTCGGTCACCGTGCCCAAGTTTTTCGGTGCACGCGCCAACGGCGAACTGGTCGGCATCGCCAGCATCGTGCCGCACGACCTGCCTACGCGGCCGACGCTGGGCCCGTGGCTGGCCAACGTGCTGGTGCTGCCGGCGTGGCGCGGCCGCGGCATCGGCGGCGCGCTGGTGCAGTACGTGATGGACTACGCCAACGCGCTGGACACGCCGTGCTACCTGTACACCTTCGACCAGGTCGCGCTGTACGAGCGGCTGGGCTGGCAGACCGTCGAGCAGGACCGCTACGTGGACCGGCCGATCACCCTGATGCGCTACCCGCCGGCGTAACTGCCGCGACCAGGCCGCGCTGCCGGGCCAGCCAGTCGTGCTGGCCCACCTGCTGGCGCAGGCCATCTTCCAGCAGGTCGAGCAGCTGGCGCGAGTAGCGGTAGCCCTCGCAGCCCGGCTCCAGGAACCAGCGCATGGTCGGGCTGCGGTTGTACAGGCCCTGCATGTACAACACCCAGACCTGGTAGGTCTCCGCGTCGATCGCCTCGCGGTGCAGGATGATGTTCTCCATGTGGTCGCAGATCAGCTCGTTCACCGCCAGCACCTTGCTGCGCAGCGGTTCCTGCTCTGGCAAGGGCAGGCCGTCGTAGAAATACGGGCGGCACTCGGGGTGGCTGATGAAGGTCTGCAGGATGCTGCCGCCGACGTTGTAGATCTCCCAGCTGGTCTGCGTCTCCAGCGCCTCGCGATCCCCCTTGAGCTGGTTGCGGATCAGCAGGAAGCCCAGGGCCGATATGGCCGGTGCGGCCCAGGTGCCGAGCATGGTCCATTCGTCGAGAGTCATCATGAATGCGGCCGCCCCCTGCGCGGCTGACGGCCTATCGCGCGGACGGCCGGTCGAGGTGGATGGAGACCGGCCCAGGCCGGCGCGGCGATCTTGCATCGTTCGCGCACCGCGGCCAAGAGGCTGCGCCGCGAGCGGTGGGCGGCACGTTGCCGCAAGCATGTCGGCGAAGGTGCAAAGCGCTTCCGTGCAGCGAGACGACTCTGCCTGGCGGCGGTTCCACTAACGGCACTCGCGCAGCTGCGCGCCGTATTCGCGGGCGAGGCGGTCGACGTGGTCGGCGGTCTCGAGCAGGTGGCGGTCATGCCGCCAGTAGCCGCTGCGGTAGCCGTCGATGCCTTCGTGGTAGGCGATGTACAGGTGCCGCGGATCCCACTTCGAGATGCCCAGCTCGCGGTGGATCAGGTCGGTATACCAGCCGATGAAGTCCAGCGAGTTGCCCATGTGCTTGCGGCTCTTGAACCAATGGCCGGTGGCTCTGAGGTACTCACGCCACACCGGGTCCTGCGCCTGCGCGTAGCCATAGGCGCTGGAACGACGCGGCAGCGGGATGAACAGGAAGTGCGGCCGCGCCGGGCGGGCCTTCTCGCGGTAGTCGGATTCCCGCTGCACGAACGCCATCAGCACGTTGGCCGGCGTGCCCCAGCGCCGCTGCGCCGCGCGGGCGTCGCGGTACCAGCTCGGGTACTGGTTGAAGATCGAACAAAGGTTGTCGGGGTTGCGCGGCGGCGCGGTGGCGCAGCCGGCCAGCGCCAGCAGGCCCATGGCGAGCAGGGCCAGGTGTGGTGCGGTTCGATGCCCCAGAACGGTTCCTGCCACCTTTTTCTCCACAGGGAATCAAGCCATGCGTATCGCCAACATAGCGCATGCCGTGTGTGCGGCGACCCTGGTCGCCCTCGACCTGCTCGGCCTGATCGAGGGCGGGTTCACCGTGATCTGGCAGCCGGCGTTCGACCACGTGCCGACCGCAGAGTTCTTGGCCGGCCTCTGTGCCGTGGTTTCGCTGGCGTGCGGCCTCGGCCTGCTCGGGCCGCGCTCGACGGCACTGGCCGCACGCGTGCTGTTTTTATACACCCTGCTGTGGCTGCTGGCGTTCAAGCTGCCGTTAATCGTCCGGGCGCCGCTCACGGAAGGCTCGTAGTCAATACTGCGGCGAGATGGCGGTGATCGTGGCGGGCGCCTGGGTACTGCACGCACGGTTCGCCACCGACGTCGACCGGCGGCGACTCGGCTTTGCCGTCGGCTAGCGTGGCCTGCGCCTGGCGCGCGTGCTCTACGGCCTGGCGTTGCTCGCCTGCGGCTTCTCGCACCTCGCCTACCTCAACCTTACCGCCCCGCTGATTCCCCACCGGCTGCATGCGCCGGTGTTCTGGGCCCACTTCACAGGCAGCGCCTACCTCGCCGCCGGCGCGGCGATCCTGTTCAACGCGCTCGTCCGGCTGGCCGCCACCCTCTTGGCCGTGATGATGGGCCTGTTCCTGCCGTTGATCTGGCTGCCGATGGTTGCCCCCGGCCATGTCAGCGCCTTCAACTGGGGCGAGACCTACGCGACCTGGGTGCTGACGGCGGCGGCGTGGGTGGTGGCGGATTCGTGGCTTTGATCAGCGCTTAGGCGGAGGCGTAGCCGAGAATCTTGGCGACCGTCGTCGAGTCGATGAGTCCTCCATACTGCTGGAAGAGGCTCGACTCGATGTGCTTTGTGGCTTCGAGCAAGACGGGGGCATCCGTCACAAGACTGACCCGGACAGTAGCTGACCACGGAAAACCTTCAACGTATTGATTGCAATGGATTTTTGTCGAAGTAAAGAGGGCGCCTTTACCCTAACGATAGTCGGCGTGTTGAATGCTGTTATCTCTGTGCTGTCCGCGCGGCGCACGTGCAACCGGCAGCTGGAATTTAGACAGGTATGTGCTAGATATAGCGCATGATGCCATCAATGTGCTATATATAGTACATGAACAGCACATTGCCCCTCCAACGCCTCGGTCAGTCGTTCCGCGACATGCGTGCCCGTCGTTCGCTGACACAGGCGGATCTAGCGCGCCTGGCCGGGGTGGGACGGCGTAAGGTCATCCAGGCTGAGCAGGGCGACGCCAGCGTCTCGGTGCGGTCGTACGCCGCCATTGCGCTCGCCCTTGGTGCCGAGCTGACGTGCGTGCCGAGCAGGCGCCCTACGTTGGAAGAAGCCAAGGCGTTCTTTGCCCATGACGAGTAATGCGGCTGAGTTCCTCCGGGTGACCACGTCGCAAGGGCCGAGTGGGGTGCTCTTGCGGGATGGTGAGGATTACTTGTTCCAGTACGACCCCAGTGCGCCTCGTGAGGCGGAAATTGCGCTCACCATGGAAAAGCGGGCGACGCAGTTCCGCAGCAAGACGCTCTTCCCGATTTTCGAGATGAACCTGCCGGAGGGCTATGTCCTGGAGCAGCTCCAGCATCGGTTCGCGAAGACCCTGCCCATGGACCCGATGCTGCTGTTGACCCTGACGGGCGGTCAGGCGGCGGTAGGCCGTGTATCGACGCACAGCGGGAATTCGCCGGTCGCCAGTATCGACGCCGGCGTCAAGCTCGAATCGATCTTGACCTGGAATGGCTCCGAAGATCTCTTCCGTGTCTTGTCGGCTCGGTACCTGACGCGTACCGGCATGTCCGGGGTACAACCCAAGGTGCTGGTGCCGGAGGAAGTGCCTGCAGCGGTTCGCGGCAAGGGCACGCTGGCGATGTCCGACCTCATCGTAAAGAGCGCGGGCGACGATTTTCCAGGCCTCGCCGTGAACGAGTTCGTCTGCATGAGCATCGCCCGGGAGGCGGGCGTCCCCGTGCCGGATTTCTACCTGTCGGAAAACCGGAAGCTGTTCGTGGTGCGACGTTTCGATCGCACGTCGACCGGCGAAGCAATCGGCTTTGAGGACATGGCTGCTCTGATGGGCAAGGCCACGCGTGACAAGTACAAGGGGAGCTACGGTCAGATCGCACGTGCGATTGACCTGTTCTGCGCACCCGAGCACAAGGCCGCGGCGAAAGCCCAGCTCTTCGACCAGGTGGCGTTGTCCGTGATGCTAGGCAATGGCGATGCGCACCTCAAGAACTTCGGTCTGCTGTACACGCATCCGCTTGCGAACGATATGCGCATGGCGCCGGCCTACGACATCGCGAACACCACGCGGTACATCCCGGAAGATGCGCTGGCACTGGCGTTGCACGGCTCACGAAGCCTGATGGTTGCGCGGGCCGATCTACGGGAGTTCGGTGAACAGTGCGGTGTCATCGATCCCGAGGTACGCATGGGGCAGCTCATTGAAGCGGCCGAAACCATCCTCTTCCTGCACCAGGACCTGCTGGACGATGATCCGGAGATCCTGGCGGCACTACGCCATGGCGTGGATCAATTTACGCAGTCGCACGAGCAGAGGGCTTCGCCCTCGCCCTGAGCGTACCCTGAGAATGGAATCAACCGACGATAATCTAGCGACTTATGGGGTCTCTACTAGCGCCTTTTGGGTATCCCCACATCTTGTTCGACCATCATCAATTGATGTCACTCACCCACACTTGCTATACCCACAATTCAAACAAGTCTGGCAGCCGTCCATCAGCACCAGCGCCTGCGTGTTGCACTTCTGGCACAGCGTGGCGCCGGGCGGGAAGCTGCCGTTGGATTCAGCAGGCGCAGCAGCGGCGGTGTCCGGCTTCTTGACCGAGGCCGCCTCGTAAGCGGCCCGCTTCTCGGCGATCAGCGCCCGCTGGCTGTCGCTAATCTCGGGGTCGTGGATGAGGCCGATGTTCTTCATGTGCTGCTCGATCACCGCGCCGATCTCTGCGACGATGCTTGGCATGTAGACGCCGCCGGCCTTGAAGTAGCCGCCGCGGGGGTCGAACACGGCCTTGAGCTCTTCCACGATGAAGGTGACGTCGCCGCCCTTGCGGAACACGGCGGAGAGGATGCGGGTGAGCGCCACGATCCACTGGAAGTGGTCCATGTTCTTCGAGTTGATGAAGATCTCGAAGGGGCGGCGCTGCTCGTGTTTGGTGCCGGCGTTGAGCACGATGTCGTTGATGGTGACGTACAGCGCGTGCTCGAACAGCGGCGACTTGATCTTGAAGGTAGAGCCGATGAGCTGCTCGGGGCGCTCCAGGCTCTCGTGCATCTGGATGACTTCGGCCTGGCGCGGCTCAGCGGCGGCCTTGGCCTGCGGTGCGGGCGCGGCGGCGGGCGCAGCCTTGTCCTCGGGCTTGACGACGTTGTAGCCCTTGATCTTCTTTTCGATCTTGATCGCCATGATGTTCTTTACCTGAGTGGACGGCGGCGCGTAGAAAACAAACTTGCGGACTTTCCGGAACGCTTCCTTCCGGCGGTAGCGGGAGGCACCGGATCCCGGCCTTCGCCGGGATGACGAGCAAAAGCGCGCCGCCGCTAAGAGAAAAACAGCCGACCCGGCGCGAGGCCGGGCCGGCTGCTTCTAGACTTACTTCTTGCGGGCGGCCTTCTTGGCGGCGGGTTTCTTCGCCGACTTGACGCTCGCCTTCTTGCTGGCAGTGGACCTCTTGACCGCCTTGGCGGCCTTCTTCACGGCAGCCTTCTTGGCTGTCTTCTTGGGAGCGGCTTTCTTCGCCGTCTTCTTGCTGCTGACCTTCTTTGCGGCCTTGGCGACCTTCTTCGCCTTGCCGGCAACCTTCTTCGCGGCCTTCTTCACCGTTTTCTTGGCGGGAGCGGCCTTCTTCACGACTTTCTTCGCGGCCTTCTTGGTAGCCTTCTTCACGGCTTTCTTGGCCGGAGCCTTCTTGGCTGCCGCCTTTTTCGGTGCGGCTTTCTTCGCTGCGGCTTTCTTAGGCGCTGCCTTCTTCTTGGCGGCGGCCTTCTTCGGCGCGGCAGCCGGCACGACCGGTGCGGGCGCGGCGACGGCCGACACTTCGACCACCGGTTCCGCGGGGGCGGCCGGCACAGCACTGTTTTGCACTTCGACTTCGGTATCGATGGACATGCGGGTGTACCCCTCGGCGATGATCGTTGCGTTCGTGGACTCGGTGTCAGAACTTGCCGTAATAGCCTTCCTTCA
>DAIDKO010000047.1 GCA_027450005.1 Rhodanobacter sp.
TCCCGGGTCTACCTTGACCGCCCTATCACGGTCAAGGAGGCCATCATGCTCGAGCAACTGTTCCCGAAGTACCACCGCCGCTATGCCGCGTCGCCGCATGCTAAGGAACTGCGCGCGTTCGCTCACTGGTTAGATGAGGTCGGCTACGGTCGCGATCCCGCGCACGATCACGTCCGGCGGCTTCGTGAGGCGCTCGACCGCCGGCGCTGGCGGCTCGATGCGCCGATCGATCGGGCTGGCGTTGACGGTCTGTTCGCCGAGTTACCCGACGACGCCCCTTATCGCGCCACGCGCCGAGCGTTCAGCCGCTTCCTTGAAGCCTGTGGACGGCTGCTCGCCGAACCCGATCGGCGGCCGCACGCAGCGACGCTCATCGCGTACGAGGACCAGCTCAGGACTGTGCGTGGCTTCAGCGAGTCCACCATCGCGCAGCACCTCGCCACGATCGAAGTCTTCTTGCACGAGGTGCTGCCCGTTGGTTCACCGCTGTCGGCTCTCACGCGAGAGTGCATCGACCAGCATCTGGTGACGACCGGCCGGCGCATCAGCCGCCAGAGCCTGCAGCACTGGGTGGCGCGGTTGCGCTCGTTCCTGCGGTTCTGCCATGCGAGCGCGTTACTGCCTCAGCCGCTGGATGCCATGGATACGCCGCGCGTGTACCGCGACGAACTGCCGCCCAGAGCATTACCCTGGAACACCGTCTTGGCGCTGCTTCGCTCGGTGGACCGACGCGACGCGATAGGTTGGCGCGACTACGCCATCCTTCACCTGATGTCGCACTACGGGCTGCGGCCGTGCGAGGTCGCCTCGCTGAGGCTGGACGCCGTCGACTGGCAGGCGCGTACGCTGCGTGTCACGCAGCGCAAGACCCGCTCGGAGCTGACCCTGCCGCTCGCCGACCGGACGCTGCGGATCCTCAAGCGTTATCTGTTTGAGGGCCGACCGGGCAGTGAGTGTCCAGAACTCTTCCTGCGCGCTCGCGGGCCAGCCGGACCGATGAAGCACTATGGCGTGTGCGAGCTGTACAAGACCCGCGCCGCACGCAGCGGTCTGGATCTGCAGAACACATCGGCCTACAGCCTGCGGCACAGCTTCGCGATGCGGCTGCTCGAGCGTGGCGTGGGCATCAAGGCCATCGGCGATGTCCTCGGCCACCGCGGCCTGGAGAGCACCTGCGTGTACCTGCGGCTGCAATTGGATGCGTTGCGCGATGTCGCGTTGCCGCTGCCGCGCAGCGCCAACCTGGGCGTGACGGAGGTCGAGCAATGACCAGCGTCATCACGTGCAGCACCATCGATCCAAGCATCGATCGCTACCTCGAGCGTCAGCGGGCCCTCGGGCGGGCGTACCGCGCCGAGGAGGATGTACTCAGATCCTTGAGCCGAAGCCTGGCGACGACGAGATCGCCCGACCTCGACCTCGCCACCTTCGATCGATGGTGCGAATCGCATCAGGGTCTGACCGCCAACGTGCGACGCCACCGCCAGCGCATCGTGCGCAACTGGTGCCTGTTTCGCCAGCGCACGGAACCGTCGTGCTTCGTCCCAGACCCGAACCGCTTCCCGCGACCGCATCCGCACCAAGCGCCGGTCATCATTGCCCCAGAACAGGTTGGTCGTATGCTGGTGGCTGCCGACGCGGTACTGCCAACGCCGGACTCGAGCTTGCGGCCGCAGGTGTTGCGCCTGGCCACCGTGCTGCTCTACACGGCCGGTCTTCGGCGGGGCGAGCTGCTTCGCCTGCAGCTGGGCGACCTGAACCCGCGCGATGGCGTGCTGAGGATCCGGCAGTCCAAGTTCCACAAGTCCCGCTGGGTGCCGCTGTCGCGCGACGCCGGTGGCGAGCTGCGGCGCTACCTCGTGTACCGGCGGCGTCGATGGGCAGCCGCGCAACCCGGCGACCCGCTGCTGTGCCACGGAACCGGCCAGTGCTCGGGCTATACCGGTACCGGGTTGAGCCGAGGCCTGCACGAGTTGATGGACGCGGCCGATGTACGCGGCTGGGACGGGCGCCGCCCACGCATTCACGACTTGCGCCACAGCTTCGCGATCCAGTGCCTGCTGCGCTGGTACCGCGACGGCGCCGACGTCCAGTCGCAGCTTCCCAAGCTCGCGATGTACATGGGCCATGTCTCGATCGTGTCCACCGCCTACTACTTGCGATGGATCCCTGAGCTCGCCCAGGCGGCCAGCGCACGCTTCGAGGCCTCGTACGGCAAACTGGTGGCGGGGACGTGATGAAGCCGACGTACCCCAACAACCTGGGCCGCGCGTTGGTGAGTTTCTTCCAGGACTACCTGCCCGCGCAACGCGGGATGAGTGCCCATACGGTGCGCAGCTACCGCGATGCCATCGTTCTGTTCCTGCGCTTCGTGACGCAGCACACCGGGCAGCCGGTCGAGTCCTTGGAGATCGGTGACCTGCGCCCTGATCGGGTTACGAGCTTCCTGGCGCAACTGGAGGACCGGCGTGGCAACCGTGTCGCCACGCGCAACGCGAGGTTGGCGGCGCTGCATACACTGGCCAAGTTCCTGGCTACGGAACACCCGCAGCACATGAGCACGCTACAGGCCGTGCTGGCGGTACCGTTCAAGCGGGGTGCGCGCAGCATGCCGATCGACTATCTCGAACAGGACGAGGTTGCGGGGTTGCTGGCGTCGATCGACCGAAGCACGCTGCTTGGGCAGCGCGACTACGCGTTGTTCGCCTTGATGTTCAACACGGGCGCTCGCGTGCAGGAGATGTTGGACTTGCGCGCGTCGGACGTGCGTCTGGATGCGCCGGCTCAGGTGCGCTTGACCGGCAAGGGCAACAAGGTCCGCGTGTGCCCGATCTGGTCCAGTACCGCTCAGTTGCTGCGGCCACTATGCGCAGCGAGCAGCCAGGACGGATCGGCCCGGCCGTTGTTCGTCAACCACCGCGGTGAGCCGCTGACGCGCTTCGGGGTGCGCTACTTGCTGCGACGGTACATCGATCTCGCGTCGCAGGAGCACCCATCGCTGCGCGGTAGGTCGATCCACCCGCACTCGCTTCGGCACACGACCGCCATCCACCTGCTCAAGGCAGGCGTCGACTTCGCAAGCATCAGCCAGTGGCTCGGACATGCGAGTTTGAACACGACGATGGTCTACGCGCGCGCGGATCTCGACCTGAAGCGCCAGGCATTGCTCCAGGTCTTCCCGGACGCTCTGGCGCCACCCAAAGCCGGCAGCGTAGCGCCGGCCCGCATCGGGTTATTCGATTGGCTTCGCCGGCTCTGAGATATGTGGAGTTCACCAACAGCTGCGGCATACTCGCGAGGGCCCCCGACTTCACATTACCGAGGACTCCACATCAGTCGAGTAATGTTGCGCACAACATTACTCGATGACTGGGGCATGACCGCCCTCGACGGGGCCACTCGCGCCGATCTGCTCGAGATCATCGACGACCGCGCCGGCCAGCGCGCCACCATCATCACCAGCCAACTGCCCATCGAGCACTGGCACGCCTGGATCGGCGACGCCACCATCGCCGACGCCATCCTCGATCGGCTCATGCAGCAGAACCACCGCTTCACCCTGACCGGCGACTCGCTGCGCCAAGCCCAGAAACTGCCCAAAAAGGAGGCAAAACCCGACTGATCGTGACCGACCACCCTACACTGTGAACGCGCAACACCTCACGCTGCACGACCGGTCACGTTCGACCGGAATCGTCGGTCACGTTCGCCGAAATACGCAGGGCGCGATGCGCGCCGGCACGAGCATGACGCCTTCATCCAGTTTCTGCAGCGATTGCACGGGCCCGACTCGCGCCGCGGGCGTGGGCACGAAGGGCGGAAGCCCGAGACGCTCCACGAGCCAAGCGTAGCCGACCGGCCCCACCGCAGCCCGCGCAACGGACCTTTCAGGGGGCCGGCGCGACGAAGGGAAGCCCGGCTTGGCCATGAGAAAACCTTTCGTCTTCTGC
>DAIDKO010000048.1 GCA_027450005.1 Rhodanobacter sp.
TATGGTGGCCCCGTCGGTCCCCCCGCGACGATAGTCCGCAAACCCCGCCAGGTCCGGAAGGAAGCAACGGTAGTGGATGATTCGGGTGCCGGGGTGTGGCTGGCGGGGTCGCCGCCCATTCGGAGCCAGCCTCTCCCGCGAACTGAAGCCATCCGGGTGCAGACCGGCTTGTGAAAGCGAGCCCGTACGGCACGTTTGCGCCTTCTCCCTTCCGGGGCATACGTTGGAAAGCGTATGGATCGCGCCGGCTTGGAGGAGCGAGGATGGTCGGGATGAGGGGCGGCGTCGCGTCAAACTGACGTGCTTTACTGACTTGCCATCCCCACCTTGGCACAATCAGCCTCCGCCCCAAGGTAGACCGGCATGTCCTATCAAGTCCTCGCCCGCAAATGGCGTCCGCGCAAGTTTGCCGAACTGGTGGGGCAGGAGCACGTGGTGCGCGCGCTCACCAATGCGCTGGACACCGGGCGCATGCATCACGCCTACCTGTTCACCGGCACGCGCGGCGTGGGCAAGACCACCATCGCGCGCATCTTCGCCAAGTCACTCAACTGCGAGCGCGGCGAGTCGGCCGATCCCTGCGGCGAGTGCGCGGTTTGCACGGCAGTGGACGAAGGCCGCTTCGTGGATCTGCTGGAGATCGACGCGGCCAGCAATACCGGCGTGGACGATGTGCGCGAAGTGATCGAGAACGCGCAGTACGCGCCTTCGCGCGGCCGCTTCAAGGTGTACTTGGTGGACGAGGTGCACATGCTCTCCAAGCCGGCCTTCAACGCCTTGTTGAAGACGCTGGAGGAGCCGCCGCCGCACGTGAAATTCCTGCTTGCCACCACCGACCCGCAGAAGCTGCCGGTGACGGTGCTGTCGCGCTGCCTGAAGTTCAACCTCAAGCGCCTGCTGCCGGAGCAGATCGCCGGCCAGATGCGCCACATCCTGGGCGCCGAGAACATCGCCTACGAGGATGCCGCGGTCGAGGAGTTGGCGCGCGGCGCCGACGGCTCGATGCGCGACGGCCTTTCGCTGCTGGATCAGGCCATCGCCTACGGCGGTGGCGCGCTGCACGCCGACGACGTGCGCACCATGCTGGGCAGCGTGGCGCGCGGCCAGGTGCTGGGCGTCCTCGACGCGCTGGCCGACGGCGACGGCGCGCGCCTGCTCGCCGAGTGCGCGCAGATCGCCTCCTACTCGCCGGATTTCGGCGGCGTGCTGGACGATCTCGCCGGCGTACTGCACCGCCTGCAACTGCTTCAGCTGATCCCGGGATATCGGCTTGACGAGGAAGGCGCCGACGGCGAGGTCCTGCACGCGCTAGCCGCGCGCATCGCGCCGGAGGACGTGCAGCTCTACTACCAGATCGCCATCGGCGGCCGCCGCGACCTCGCGCTGGCGCCCGACGCGCGCACCGGCTTCGAGATGTCGCTGCTGCGCATGCTGGCCTTCCGCCCGGGCGACGAGGCGTCGCAACCCGGAACCGAACGCGCGGCAGCGACAGCCCGACCGACATCGCCGCCGGCGCGCAGCCATGCCTCCGCACCGGCGCCTGCACCGGCCCATCGAGCCGCGCCGCCCGCCGCCGCACCGCCGCCCGCCATGCGCGAGCCTGCGTCGGCCCTACGCGAACCGACCCCGGTCGCGCCGCCGCGCGATGCCGGCGGCCTGCCGCACTGGGAGAGCCTGATCGAGCAGGCCGGCCTGCGCGGCCCCTTTGGCGTGCTGGCGCAGAACGCCGTGCTGCGCGAGCGCGAGGGCAACACCCTGGTGCTAGCGCTGCAGCCGGCGCACATGGGCATGGCGGTGGAGCCGATGCTCAGTCAGATGGAAGAACGCATTAGTTGCGCGCTGGGCGAACGCATCAAGCTGCGCTTCGTCGACATTGACAAGTCTGCGGCGTCCGCCACCCCGGCCGCACGAGCCATCCAGGCGCGCGACGCGGCGCAAGCGGCGGCGGAACTATCGATCGAGGACGATCCCTTCGTGCAATCCATGAAACGCGACTTCGGTGCCCGCGTGGTGCCGCAGTCGGTGAAGCCCTATGGCATTTGATGATGGAGTTAGCGAGATGAGAGGTCAGATCGGCCAACTGATGCAGCAGGCCCAGCGCATGCAGGAAGACATGAAGCGCGCGCAGGAAGAGATTGCCAAGCTGGAGGTCACCGGCAGCGCCGGCGGCGGCCTGGTGAGCGTGTCGATGAGCGGTACGCACGAAGTGCGCAAGGTGAGCATCGACCGGCAGACCTTCGCCGACGACCCCGAGATGGCCGAGGACCTGGTCGCCGCCGCGATTAACGATGCGGTGAATAAGGTAGCGCAGGCCAGCCGCGACAGGATGGGCAACGTTACCGCCGGCATGAGCCTGCCGCCGGGCTTCAAGATGCCGTTCTGACATGCTGGTCGCGCGGCAGCACCCCGGCCGCTTCCGGCCGGTCTTTTTAGACAGAGCCGCTTCGCAGCCGGGTCGCGTCGGAAGACTATGAGCAAGCTTCTCACCGACCTGATCGATGCGCTGCGCTGCCTGCCTGGCGTGGGCGGCAAGAGCGCGCAGCGCATGGCCTTCCACCTCCTGGAACGCGATCGCGAGCGCGGCCTTGAGCTGGCCGATGCATTGCGCGAGGCGATGCAGCGCATTGGGCATTGCACGCGCTGCCGCAACTTCAGCGAGGAGCCGCTGTGCGCGATCTGCGCCGGCAGCAGTCGCGACCGCCATCTGCTGTGCGTGGTGGAGTCGCCGGTAGATCTGGCGGCCATCGAACAGGCTACCGGCTACCGCGGCCAATACTTCGTGCTGCACGGCCGGCTGTCGCCGCTGGACGGACTCGGGCCCGAAGAGCTCGGCCTGGCGCAACTCGCCCAACGTCTCGGCGAGGGCGAGGTGGAAGAACTGATCGTCGCTACCAATCCCACCGTCGAGGGCGAGGCCACTGCGCATTACCTGGCGCAACTGGCGCATGCGGGCGGGGTAAAGCCGACGCGGCTGGCGCACGGCGTGCCGTTGGGCGGCGAGCTAGAATACGTGGATCGCGGCACGCTGGCGCATGCGTTCGGCGGCCGCCAGCTGCTGTGAGCCTTGCGGTCATCCGCGAGCCCGGAAAGCAGACGAGCGGCCAGCCGCGGTCGCACGCTTGAACCGGCCTTGCGATTGTCCGGGATCGCGGGCATCGGTGGCTGCACTTTGCTCTGAGCTTGCGATCATCCATGATCGCGAAAACCGTACTTGCAGCGATTCGTAGCCGCACTTTTCAAACCCAAGGGCGACATCATGGGCGACACCATCTTCGGCAAGATCATCCGGCGCGAGATCCCGGCGGACATCGTCTACGAGGACGACGAAGTGCTGGCCTTCCGTGACTTGAACCCGCAGGCGCCGGTGCACGTGCTGTTCATTCCGAAACGGGCCATCCCTACGCTGGACGATGCGCAGCCGGAGGACGTCGCGCTGCTGGGGCGCCTGCTGCTGGCCGCCGCCGGGTACGCTCGGCGCGAGGGTTTTGCCGAACAGGGCTATCGCGTGGTGAACAATTGCCGCGAATACGGTGGCCAAACCGTTTACCACCTGCACCTGCACCTGCTGGCCGGCCGCCATCTGGGCTGGCCGCCCGGCTGATCGCAGCGATGGACAGGATTGCTGATGTTTCTCCTTGCTGGAGGATTATGTCTTTATTTGCC
>DAIDKO010000049.1 GCA_027450005.1 Rhodanobacter sp.
CGTTGATCACCTCGGTTTTGGTCTTCGGCGTGCGCACTTCCTTGCCGTTCACCTTGGTGGTTTCGTACTCGGTATTGATCAGCAGCACCGCCATCGGCTTGCCGACATTGTTGTTGGTGAACTCCTGCATCTTCGACGCGCCGGAAGCATTCAGCGTCACGTTCACCGAGGGCGTGCCGTTGTTCGGGTCGACACCGGAGCTGGCATCCACCAGTTGGTCACCGGTGACGATGGCACGCTTACCCACCAATACGGGGACATGGCCCTGGCTGGTGTAGTAGAGGTTGGCGTCGGGCGGAATGTTGCCGGTCTGCGCAGCCTCGATCGCGCGCGGATCGCCGGGATAGCCGATGCCGGGGCGGTATTCCAGCGTGGCGGTGGCGCCGATCAGGCGCTTCGCCGCGGTGGGATCCTGCACGCCGGCCAGTTCGACCACGATGTGGTCTTCGCCCTGCTGCTGGATCAGCGGCTCGGACACGCCCAGCGCGTTGATGCGGTTGCGCAGCGTGGCGAGGTTCTGCTTGATCGTGCCCAGCGCAATGTCGCGCAGCTTGGTCGGCTTGATCGCCGCGTAGAGCACGTAGCGGTCGCCGGTGCTGGGACCGTCGGTCAAGGCGAGGTCGGGCGAGTTGCTGGCGATCAAGTCGGCCGCGCTGGAGCGGTCGGCCGCCGAACGCAGCACCACCACGATGCCCTGGCCGGCCACCGTGCTGCGCGTCACCGACTCGTAGCGGATGTTCTTGTTGCGCAGCTGACTGCGGATGTCGTCGGCATAGCTGTTTTCCAGCTTGTCAAGCACGCCGCTCTGGTCCACCTGCATCAGGAAGTGCACGCCGCCTTGCAGGTCCAGGCCCAGCGGCATCGCCCTGGCGCCGACCATGGAGAGCCAGTGCGGCACCGTGGATTCAAGCTTGAAGGCCACGGTGTAGCCGTCACCGAGCAGGGCGCCGATCGCGTCGGCACCGCTCTTCTGCAAGTCGGCGTTGGTGAACGTGGCAAGCAGGTGATCGCCCTCCACTTGCAGGCTCTTCGTGGCGACATGGTCCTTGGCCAGCGCATCGGCCACCTTCTGGCGCAGCGCGGCATCGACCGGCGCGCTGCCCTGGTTGGCGGTGACCTGCACCGCCGGCAGCGGGCGGAAAGCGTTGGGCAGCGCGTAGAGGATGCCGAACAGCATCGCCAGTGCCACAAGCGCGTACTTCCAGCGTGGAAAATCGCTCATCGGTAATCCTTTGCAGCCATCCGTGTTGCAAACGTCAGCCAGGCAACCATCCGTGGCCGCGGTTTGTTTTTGCGATCATCCGTGACCGCGAAGGTCGAGAAGCGGCCATCCATGACCGCACTGTTCGTAGAAGCCTGTACCCCAAGCCTCGCGGCTCAGGCGGACTTGAGCGAGCCCTTGGGCAGCACCTGGGACACCGCGCCCTTCTGCAGCTTCACCTTCACGTTCGGCGCGATCTCGATGGTGATGAAGGTTTCGCCCACCTCCTCCACGCGACCGGCAAGGCCACCGTTGCTGACCACCTCGTCGCCCTTGGCGAGGGCGGAGACCATCGTGCGGTGTTCCTTCTGCCGCTTCATCTGCGGGCGGATCATCATGAAGTACATCAGGCCGAACAGCACCACCATCATGATGATCATGGACAGGCCGCCACCCTGCGGCGCAGCCGCCTGGGCCAGCGTGATAGACATCGGAAGACTCATCGGTTCGTCTCGCAAGTTATGGCGCCAGCAGGGATTTCCGCTGAAAGCCCGATAAAAGATCTTGGATTATGCCATGCGTTCCCGGCCACCGCACGGCACACCGCGCACCTTGCCCGGCCGCCGCTTGCGGCCGGCGCGGCAGGAACCTCAGGCCATTTCACCTGCCCCATGCCGGCGCGCATGGAACTCCGCCACGAATTCCTGCAGGCATCCCGCCGCGATCGCCGCACGCAGGCCCGCCATCAGTCGCTGGTAGTGGCGGAGGTTGTGCATGGTGGCGAGCTGGCTGCCGAGGATCTCGTTGCAGCGATCGAGGTGGCGCAGGTAAGCGCGGCTGAAGCCGTTGGCGCAGGCATGGCAGTCGCAGCCCTCCTCGATCACCCGGGTGTCGTCGGCGAACTTCGCGTTGCGGATGCGCAGCGTGCCCTCGGCGGTGAACAGGAAGCCGTTGCGCGCGTTGCGGGTGGGCATCACGCAATCGAACATGTCGATGCCGCGGCACACCGCCGCCACGATGTCCTCGGGCCGTCCCACCCCCATCAGGTAGCGCGGCTTGTCCTGCGGCAGCAGGTCGACGGTGAAATCCAGCGTGTGGTTGCGCGCCTCCTCCGGCTCGCCCACCGCCAGGCCGCCCACCGCATAACCATCGAAGCCGATCTCCACCAGCCGTTCGGCCGAGCGCCGGCGCAACGGCTCGTACACGCTGCCCTGCACGATGCCGAACAGGTTGTTGGGGTTCTTCAGGTCGTCGAAGGCGCGGCGCGAGCGCTCGGCCCAGCGCAGACTCAGTTCCATCGAGTCGGACGCCACTTTCCCCGTAGCCGGGTACGGCGTGCACTCGTCGAAGATCATCGCGATGTCGGAATCCAGCGTGCGCTGGATCTGCATCGACACCTCGGGCGACAGGAACACCTTGGAGCCGTCCACCGGCGAGGCGAAGCTCACGCCTTCCTCGGTTAGCTTGCGCCGGTGCGCCAGCGAGAACACCTGGAAGCCGCCAGAGTCGGTGAGGATGGGCTTGTCCCAGCCGATGAAGCGGTGCAGCCCGCCGAACCTCTCCACGATCTCCAGGCCGGGCCGCAAGTAGAGGTGGAAGGTATTGCCCAGAATGATCTCGGCGCCCGTCTCGCGCACGTCGCGCGGCGTCATCGCCTTGACCGAGCCGTAGGTGCCCACCGGCATGAAGG
>DAIDKO010000050.1 GCA_027450005.1 Rhodanobacter sp.
GCAAGCGGGTGGGCGACACATTTCACCGTGCCAACGGGGACGTGCTCCAGGCGGACTTCAACGCAGCGCGGAACGTGAAAGCCCGACTCCACGACCCGGATAGCGTCCGGTTCATGCCGCACACCGAAGTGCGGCGGATTCCGCCGGCGCGTTCCTCCGGCGCAACTGAGCGTCAAGAGGCTTCAGTTGGGCGGCGAAAGCCGCGTCAACGAAGTGCGGATAAATCCTATGAGCAACTTTGCTCAAGTGTATAGGAACAGTTTAAGGCAGCGATCTGACAGACTGGTGCCCAATCCCCTTCGCCGGAGCCCGCATGAACGATCCGACGTCTGTCGTGCCCCGCGCCAATTCGCCCGCTGTCCAGATCGCCAGCTACCTGCTGGCGGCGGCGATGCTGTGGCTGGTGCTGCACCTGCACCTGCTCTCCGCGCTGCTGGCAGGCCTGCTGGTATACGAACTCGTGCAGGCGATGGTGCCGCTGCTGGGCCGGCGCATTCCGGGCAACCGGGCGCGAGTGGTGGTGGTGGCGGCGCTTGGCGCGGTAGTCGTGGGCTTGCTGGTGCTCCTGGTCCTCGGCGCGATCAGCTTGTTACGTAACGAACTGGGCAATCCCGGGCTGCTCTGGCAACAGCAGCTGATGCCGCTGGTCGAGAAGGCGCGCCAGCAGCTGCCAGTGATGCTGGTCGACCACCTGCCCGACAGCGTGGACGACCTGCGCGACGGCGTAATCGCGATGATCAGCAAGCATGCCGTGACGCTGCAGACGGCGGGCAAGGGGGTGGCACGCGCCTCCGTGCACATCCTGATAGGCCTCATGCTCGGCGCCATCGTGGCGCTCAGCCGCACGCGCCCGGCGCATCAGGTGGGACCGCTGGCGGCAGCGCTGGGCCAGCGTTGCCAGCGACTGGCCGGCGCGTTCCACGACATCGTGTTCGCGCAGATCAAGATTTCGCTGATCAACACCGTGCTCACCGCGATCTTCCTGTTCGGCGTCCTTCCGCTCCTGGGCATCCACGTGCCGCTGTCCAAGACGCTGGTGGCGATTACGTTCATCGCCGGCCTGCTGCCGGTGGTCGGCAACCTGCTCTCCAACACCGCGATCACCGTGGCGGCGCTGTCGGTCTCGCTGGGCGTGGGCATCGCCGCATTGGCCTTCCTCATCCTGATCCACAAGCTCGAATACTTCCTCAACGCGCGCATCGTCGGCGTCCAAATCCATGCCCGTGCATGGGAGCTGCTGATGGCGATGCTGCTACTAGAAGCGGCGTTCGGCCTACCGGGGGTGATCGCGGCGCCGATCTATTACGCCTATGTCAAGGGTGAGCTCGAAGCGCGCAAGCTCATCTGAAGCTGCGACGCCCCCGACTTGCGTAGCGGGTCGGTTAGAACCCGGAGTTAATCCGCCACCTCGAGACCGGCGGCGACCAAGCGCCAGCGCAGGTCACGCAACTGCGGTTCGTAGTGGCGCCAGTGGCCGATAGGGTCGGGGATTGTGGGTGCGCGTGCGGCCTGGCTGGCTTGCGTGGTGCCGTTAGCGACCCGCAGGCAGGCGTCGTCCCATGGCAGCTTGCAGAACGACAGCAGTTCCCGGACGGTGGTTTCCGTGTCTTCCACCAGCGACTTGTAGCGAACCTCGTGGATGCGGCCGGGGAACAGCTGGCGCCAGTGCGCCATCAGGCGTTCGAACTCGATGATGTAGCGGCCGATGTCGTCGAGGTCGAAGGAGTAGTCGTAGAGCCCCGACTCCTGCGCGAACAGCTGGCGGTAGTTGCCGATGCAGACATCCAGCGGATCGCGGCGCAGGCACACGATCCTGGCGTTCGGCAGGGCGCGGGCGATGAAGCCGGCATAGAGGAAGTTGTGTGGCAACGTATCGGTGAAGTGCCGCGTTTCGCCAGCGGGCCGGGCACTGGCGAGGTAGGCCGCGCCAAGCCGTCGCCAGTCGACGTGACGGGTACGCGCCCCGATGTCCGTTTCGCCGAGCAACGCAGCAGGGCCACCGGATGCCTGCTGTAGCAGGGCCGGAAACGTCGGCAGCTCACCGCCGGAACGCACGTCGGGATGGCTGCCGAGTAGGCGGTCCAGCACGGCGATGCCACTGCACGGCAGGCCGATGACGAAGATCGGCTCGTTGGTGGAATTGCCCGCCGCCGCGGGTTCGGCTTCGGCAGTAGGGAAAGCGTGCCGCAGCGCGTCGAACCTCGCCTGGTCGCGCGCGAAGGTGTAGGGGCGCGCGCGTCGTCCGGCGGAATTGCCGCGCATGTAGTGCTCGAACGCCTCGGGATACTTACCGAGGTCGTCGCATTCCTTGCCGAGCGCCATGTTGAGCAGCCATTCCGCGCCGGGTTCGTGGCCGTGGATTTGCAAGAGTTCGCGTATGCGCACGACATGGTTGTGCTCGGCGGTCTGCGTCTTCAGCTGGGCCAGCAGCAGGTGGGCGTGCCAGTGGTGGGGCTGCAGTCGGATGCTGGCCTCCAGCGCCTGCTCCGCACCCTCGATGTCGCCCAGCACGTTCAGTGCATAGGCGAGGTTGAGGTGGGCGGGGGCATCATCGGGCGTCAAGGCGGCGGCGCGGCGGAAGGCATTGGCCGATTGCATCGGCGCATTGGCCATCTGGTAGACCGCACCGAGCATGCCCAGGGTGAATGGATTGTCGGGCGAGAGTGTCATCGCGCGGTCCGCGACCAGCCGGGCTTCGCGCAGGCGCCGCGCCAGTGCCAGCGCATTCGCGTAGTACGCCACGTAGTCGGCGCGACGGGGCTCGATGTGGGTGGCCTTGAGCAGGTGTTCGAGTGCCTCCGGCATCTGCTGCATCTGCAGGAAGGCGACACCGGCCATGAAAAGCAGGCGTGCGTCGTTCGGCGCGACGATCAGCAACTGGGCGGCGCGCTGCTGTACGCGCGGCCAGTCATTCTGGTTGAAGGCCGCGACGAGCCTGCCGAAAGCCCGGGTCGAATCGATCACGGTAGTCCCCTGCTCCCCCTGCGCCGGTGCAGGGAGGCGACCGGTCGCGTTCCACACAATGAAAGGCCTTCGCCCGTGCGTCAACTACGTGCCGGCCAGCATCGCCTTGATCCGCGCCATGTGCGACTCGGCGGTCTCGCGCACGGCCTCCTTGTCGGCCTCAGGATCCTTGCCCTGCCAGTGCAGGTCGGCCTGCGGTAGCTCGTGCAAGAAGCGGCTGGGTTGGTTGCTGTGCACCTCGCCGTAGCGCTTGGTCTTGGCCGACCATGAAAGCGTCAGCAGCTCCTTGGCGCGCGTGATGCCCACGTACATCAGGCGGCGCTCCTCGTCGATGCGGCCCTCGTCGATGGCGCCGTCGTGGGGCAGGGTGCCGTCCTCGCAACCGACGATGAAGACGAAGCGGAACTCCAGCCCCTTGGCGGCGTGCAGGGTCATCATGCGCACCGTGTTGCCCGGATCGTCGCGATCAGCATGGCTGAGCAGTGCGAGCTGGGCGGCGAGGTCGCCTGCGCTGTCCCCCTTCTGCATGGCTCGGAACCAGTCGGTGAGTTCGCGCAGGTTGCCGAGCTTGCGCTCGCGCACGCTGGCGTCGGGCGTGCTGGCGACGAGATGCGCCGCGTAACCGGTGCGCTTGAGGATGCGTTCGACCAGATCCGCTGCGCTCTCGTGCAGCGAAGCGCTGCGCAGTTCGTCCATAAGATCGGAGAACGCAGCCAGTGCCGCGGCCGGGCGCGGCGTGAGTTGGCGCAGCACGCCGTCGCTGCGGGTGGCATCCAGCATCGAGCAATGCCTGGATTGGGCCAGATGGCCCAGTTTTTCCAGCGTGGTGGAGCCGATCTCCCGCTTAGGGCTGTTGACCACGCGCAGGAACGCGGCGTCGTCGTTCGGGTTGGTGAGCAGGCGCAGGTAGCAGAGCACGTCCTTCACCTCGGCGCGGTCGAGGAAGGAAAGCGCCCCGGTGAGGTGGTAGGGGATGCGCGCCAGGCGCAGCGCCTTTTCCAGCGGCCGTGCCTGGAAGTTGCCACGGTAGAGGATGGCGATGTCGTGCCAGCGCGCCTTGTGCTTTTCCGCCAGCGTGGTGGCGAGCGCGGCGACCTTCTCCGCCTCGTGGTCGGCCTCCTTGCACTCCAGCACACGGATCGGCGCGCCTTCCGGATGCTCGCTCCACAACTTCTTTTCGTGTGCGTGCGGATTGTTGGCGATCAGCGCATTGGCTGCGCGCAGGATGCGCTTGCCGCAGCGGTAGTTTTGCTCCAGCTTGATCACGCGCAGGTTCGGCCAGTCGCGGCCAAGCTGGTCGATGTTTTCGGGGTTGGCACCGCGCCAGGCGTAGATACTCTGGTCGTCGTCGCCCACGCAGGTGATGCCGCCGCGCTCGCCGGTGAGGGATTTCAGCAGGCGGTACTGCGCATCGTTGGTGTCCTGGTACTCGTCCACCAACAGGTAGCGCAGACGTTCGCGCCAGGCGTCACGGCATTCGGCGTCGCTCTCGAGGATGCGCAGCGGCAGGCGGATCAGGTCGTCGAAATCCACCGCATTGAAGGCGGCGAGGCGCTGCTGGTACATCTCGTAGATCGTCGCCGCTTCCAGCTCGCGCGGCGCCCGCGCGGCGGACAGCGCCTCTTCCGGCGACAGGCCGGCGTTCTTGGCGCGGCTCAGCAGGTTGCGGATGCCGAACAGCACGTCCGGCTTCGCACCTTTCGGCGCGAGCTCCTTGAGGATGCCCTCGCTGTCGTCCGCATCCAGCACCGAGAAGCCGCGGCGCAGGCCGGCGCGCGCGTGTTCGATCTGCAGGAACTTCAGACCCAGCGCATGGAAGGTGCATACGGTGAGTGCCGCGGCGTCCTCGCTGGAGACCAGCTTGCCCACGCGCTCCCGCATCTCGCGCGCGGCCTTGTTGGTGAAGGTGATAGCGGCGATCCGCGAGGCCGCCAGTTTCCGTCGCTGGATCAGGTGGGCGATCTTCTGCGTGATCACGCTGGTCTTGCCGGAGCCCGCGCCAGCGAGCACCAGCAGCGGCGTATCGCAGTGCTCGACGGCGGCCTGTTGTTGCGGGTTGAGCATGGAGCGAGGCGATGCGTAAGGCGGTGGTCGATGGTAGCAGAGCCACCGGCCGCGGCCCGGCGCGTTACCATGCGCGACCCGGCACCCAGCGCAGCGTCATGGCCAAGCTTTACTTCTATTACTCGGCGATGAACGCCGGCAAGACCACCACGCTGCTTCAGAGCGCGTACAACTACCACGAGCGCGGCATGCGCACGGTGATCCTTACGCCGACGCTGGACACGCGTCACGGCGAGGGCGTGGTGGCGTCGCGCATCGGCCTCAAGGCAAGCGCGCGCCGTTTCGCCGGGGACGAGAACCTGCTCGCGCTGGTCAAGGCCGACATCGCCGCGCACGGCACGCTGAACTGTGTGTTCGTGGACGAGGCGCAGTTCCTCACCCGGGCGCAGGTGTGGCAGCTCAGCGACGTGGTCGACCGGCTGCACATACCGGTGCTGGCCTATGGCCTGCGCACCGACTTCCGCGGCGAGCTGTTCGAGGGCAGCGGCTACCTGTTGGCCTGGGCCGACGAGCTGCAGGAGATCAAGACGATCTGCCACAGCGGCAGCAAGGCCACCATGGTGGTGCGCGTGGACGGGCAGGGGCGCGCGGTGACCGACGGCCCGCAGGTTGAGATCGGTGGCAACAACCGTTATGTCTCGGTGAGCCGCGCCGAGTTCAAGAAGATCACCGAAGGTGAGGGCCACCTATGAAAACGGGCGCCCTCGCAATTTTTCGGGACGATTGACCGGCGCGGGCGGCGTCTTCGCCGGCGTCCTTCCATTCCAGGCATCCCCATGACCGAAACCGCCCCAACCCCCGAGTGGCCGCGCCCCTACTGGCAAGCCGGTGCCGACGAGGACGTGCTGCTGCAATTCTACGTGTTCGGCAAGTTCGATCCGCACGAGCTGGTGATTCCGGCGCGGCGCTACGGCAGCCCCGGCTTGCCCGCGGGCGTGGACCTCAAGCGCTTCCAGAACCTGGAGCTGCGCAAGTGGGAGGGCTATCCGTTGTCCGGCACGCTGGGCGGGATCATGCGCGACGAGGCGCCCGAAGCGTACGAGCAGGCGCGCATCGCGCCCGACGTGCTGGTAGTGCGTGGCCAGCTGCAGGACGGCCCCAGCCTCGACTACCTGCGCGACACGCTGGGCGTGCTCGCCGCGCTGCTCGACATCGGCGGTCGCGCGATCCTCGACCCGCAGATCATGGGCCTGTTCGACGCGGACGCGTGGCGCGCGCGTTATCTGGTGCCGGGCGGTGCGCCGCCGCGCAACCACGTGCTGATCCTGCGCAGCGACGAGCCGGAAGACGCTGGCCGCTCCTGGGTGCACACGCGCGGCATGCGCAAGTTCGGCCGCCCCGACCTCAGCTTCCGCCAGGTGCCGTCGCACGAACTGGACCGCGCCGGCGTGCTGTGCGAGAAGCTGGTGGAGATGCAGGCGCTGGGCACCCGCTTCGCGGCGGGCCAGGCGCTGGAAGTGGAGGGCCTGTCGCAGCCGCTTGTCGCGCAGCCGGGCGGCAGCCTTGACGACCCGGAGTTCAACAACCGGCACGTGGCATTCCGTTGGCCGTCCTGAGCGGCTTGGTGCCACCGGAAAAGGAGAGGGCGGCCATGGGCCGCCCTCTCCGCATGGCATGGCGGGGCCGGTTCAGCCGGCCACGATGAAGCGCGCGCCGTCGTCCATGAAGGCCTTCTCGCCGAAGCCGTTCTCGTGCGAGCCAAACGGCATCTGGGCACGCAGCTTCCACGAGGCCGGTACGTTCCAGGCCGCGCGGACGGCGTCGTCCACCAGCGGGTTGTAGTGCTGCAGGCTGGCGCCGATGCCAGCGTCGGCAAGTGCCAGCCACACGGCGAACTGCGCCATGCCGCCCGACTGCTCGGACCACACCGGGAAGTTGTCCGCATACAACGCGAACTTCTCCTGCATGCCCTTCACCACGTCTTGGTCTTCGAAGAACAGCACGGTGCCTACGCCGGCGGCGAAGCTGTCGAGCTTGGCGGCGGTTTGCGCGAACGCTTCGGCCGGCACGATCTTCGCCAAGGCCTCCTTGGCCAGCGTCCAGAACTTCACGCTTTGCTCGCCGAACAGAATCACCGCACGCGAGCTCTGCGAATTGAAGGGGGACGGCGTATGCTTGATCGCCTCTTGGATGAGGTTGTTCAGGGCCTGCTTGTCCAGCTTCACGTTGCGGCCCAGTGCGTATTGGGTGCGGCGTTTCTTGAGATGGTCGATCACGGCGTTGCTCATGGCGTTAGCTCCTTAAAAAGGAAAAGCCGAACCTGCGGAACGCCAGGGCGTTCCGGTCGTGTGCGTGTGTGTTCGGTATGGCGGATATAGTGGCCGCGCCGCGCCGCGGCGGGTAGCCGGCAATCGGTGGTTACAGCGTTTCCTTCCGGAAACGCTGCCCGCCCTCAACGCTGGCAGCACGGGCACCAGAAGGTCGAGCGCTGGCCCAGCACCACCTGCCGTATCGCCGTGCCGCAGACCTTGCACGGCTCGCCTGCACGGCCGTAGACCATCAGCTCGCGGAAGAAATAGCCGGGCGCGCCGTCGGGATTGAGGAAGTCGCGCAACGTCGTTCCGCCGCGTTCGATCGCGTAGGCGAGGATGCGCTTTACCTCGGCGGCGAGCCGAGCGTAGCGTGCACGCGACACGCGGCCGGCCTCGCGGCGCG
>DAIDKO010000051.1 GCA_027450005.1 Rhodanobacter sp.
GCCGTTCGTGCCGAAGTTCACCACGCTCGCCGTCACGTTGCCCGTCAGCGCGCCGCCCGTGCCGAGACTCACCGTACCCGTCGCATCCGTGATGTTCCCGATGCCGCTGAAGCCACTGGTCAGCAAGGCCGTCGTACCGGTGTTGCGGCTGCTCAGCGTGTAGGTCTGGCCGCTGCCCTTGAGCGTGCCGGTGCCGCTGTCGGCGATCGCCTCAAACGACGTCCAGCTCACCGCACCACTGGTACCCGTGTCGGTACCGGTCAGCGTGTAGGTCTGGTTGGCTCCCTTGATCGTGTCGTTGGCGGCACTCCCCGTCAACGTGGTCACGCCACTCCACGTGCCACCGATACCCGTGCTCGTGCCGACGCCATCGGCCAGGTCGAACGTCACCGGACTGCCGTAGCTCCCGTAGTTCAGCGTGCCTGCCGCGACATTGCCACCCACCGTGCCGTTCGTGCCGAAGTTCACCACGCTCGCCGTCACGTTGCCCGTCAGCGCACCGCCCGTGCCGAGATTCACCGTACCCGTCGCATCCGTGATGTTCCCGAAGCCGCTGAAGCCACCGGTGAGCAAGGCCGTCGCACCGGTGTTGCTGCTGCTCAGCGTGTAGGTCTGGCCGCTACCCTTGAGGGTCGACGCGCTGCCATCGCCCACGACCGAAGTCACGCCGCTCCACGTGCCGCCGATAGCAGTGCTCGCGCCGGTGCCATCGGCCAGATCGAACGCGACAGCACTGCCATAGCCGCTGTAATCCAACGTAGTCGCCTGGACGTTGCCGGTCACGCTGCCCGCCTGACCAAATTTCACTGTGCCGGCGGCATCACTCAGATTGCCGATAATCGAACCGACGTTGGTGCCCACACCGAGTGTCAGCGCACCACCCCCGGTGCCGGTCGCCACATAAACCGTGCCGCCTGTAGTGGTAATGGTGGCGTTGGCAATGTTGCCAACGTCCACCACGCAGCTCGTCGCCGAAGCGCACGACGGATTACTTGAATAGGAGCTTCCTCCCGCCGTGCCGCCGTAGTTGGCCCACAGGTTCACGTTAAGCGTGTGCGTGCCATCGCTCGAAATATTGGCATTGAGAAAAATGCTGCCCGCCGCTTGCAGCGAGAGCGTGGCCGAGCCTGTTGCGCCCGTCAGTACGATCGGGTCGGTGAGTGTGATGTCGCCATTACTAGACTTGCCACCCGTCCCGGTGAAGATGGACACATTCGTCCCACTTTCCAGGGCGGTCTCGATGGTGCTCGGCGCGATCGTGGAGACAGTTGACGTCGCAGAGAAAACGCCGCTGGAAAGAGTGCCCGTGCCACTCGTGATGATGTTGACGTCGTAGGGATCAAGCAGCCACGTACCGGCACTGCCATCGGTGGCACTGGTATCGACACTGCCCTGCGCATTCAGTCCATAGTGCGACGAGGTCTCCACCTGGCCGCCGTTGCCGCCAAGCACACCGCCACGCGCGCTGATACGGCCGTAGAAGTTGTTGACATCGGTACCCCAAACAACGACTGAGCCACCATTTCCACGCTGGATGGCGTCAGCATTGAGCTTGGCATCCGGTGCGACATAGGTGGACGACGCGGTCTGCAGGCCCTCGCCGGCCTGCCAGCCGCCACCCACGCGGATGCTTCCGCCACCTTGTGTACCCGACGCATCGATGGTGCCGCCCATGACGCCGACGTCCTGGTCGGACAACAGTTGCACGCTGCCGCCGTGCTGGCCGGACACATTGATGTCGCCACTGCTGATGACGTTACCACCGTTGCCGACCAGCCTCACCACGCCGCCGTCGGTGCTGATGCCATGCGCGTCGATGACGCCACTGTTATTGACAAGGTTGGTGAAGAGGTCCTTCGCGGCGGACGCCTGCAACACCACGGTTCCGCCGTCGGCCTGCAGCGTGCCCTTGTTGCTCACCGCTGCTTCGTCGGCGCTCAGCCGTTGTTGCAAGGCACCGGTAATCTGCACGCCCACCAGACCGTCGCCGCTAAAATCGAGCACGGCCTTGTCGGCGCCGTCCAGGTGGACGCTTCCCAGGTTCGCGACGATCAGACCATCGTTTTCTACCTTGCCTCCGACCAGGCTTACCGAGCCACCACTGGCCGCTTCAATCGTGCCGTGATTGACGATGCCAGCGTGACCGCCATGCGCATCGAGGTTGAAATGGCGGGCCAGGAAATCGTCAGGCGTGAGGTCGAGCGTGCTCGCTACCAACCCACCTACGTTCAACTGTGCGCTGCTACCGAAAATGATGCCGTGGGTGTTGATCAGGAACACCTGGCCGTTGGAATTGATGTGGCCGAAAATCTGGCTAGGGTTTTGGTCAAAAATACGATTGAGTGCGATCGCGCTGTGCGAGGGTTGGTTGAACAGCACCGTCGCATCCTGGCCTAGATTGAAGCTCTGCCAATTCAGCGCCAGCAGCGCGGACTGCTGGTTGATCACGGTACTTGTGCCACTTTGCGTGATTGAACCTACGCCGCCCACCACGACGCCACCCACCGGCATGGTCGTAGGCGCCACACCACCCCCCGCCGCGGCCATGGCAACGCCGCAAAACGCCATCGAACCCAGCGCCAGCGCCAGGCTCAACGCCAGCCGCTGATGCTTCAGGCGTGGCAAGGCCGTTGCCGGCTCCGCCGATCGACGGGAGGTGCGTGGGTTGTTGCGGGAAATGGCGTTCATGGTCGTTGTCCGTCAGAACCTGTCGATGATCAACACGCGCCCCGTACCCGGATCGGCTTGCGCGCAGGCCAAGGAAGAACGAAGGAGTGGACGTCGGTCCACGATTGAGCGATGACGCTGCAATGCGCGCGAAACGAACCGCCCCTTCGGGTATTGGATGGGCATAAGCAGGCGCTCAAAACGTGAGGCCGAACCGCGCGTAGATGTGGTAGCCGTGCTTGTTCGAAGCTTCCTGGCTACCCAGTGGCACGGCGCCGTCGAGGTGGAATTCCAAGTGGTGGTAGAACGGCAGGCGGAAGATGAAGCCAGCGCCGACACCGCTGTAGGTCACCGGCTTCAGGCCGGTAGCCCGTTCCTTCGCCACCGGAAAACCGCGGGCGTAGTCCAGGAAGGTTTCCACTTCAAGCAATTCGCGCCATGGCCGGCCATGGAATGGCGACGGTTTGGCGCTGAAGCCTGGCGCATCCACGTGGTACTCCAAGGCGGTGTAGTACCCGCGGGCAGTCAGCGCATCCGCGATCGGATAGGCACGCACGCTGTCCGGACCACCGATGGCAAACTGCTCGAGCGGCGCCAGCACGTCATTGCTGTATTGCCCGTTGAGCTTGAAGTACAACCGCTGCGTCTTGGTGAGGAACTGCAGGCGGGTATACGAGAGGCGTTCGGACAGGAAGTTGCTGGCATGATCGGGACTGACCAGGTCGGGCTGCCTGGAGTCATCGCTGATCGACTTGCGCACGCTCACCTGGAGCAGGTCCACGCCGTTGAAGCGCTTGTCGGTGCGCTCCATGCCGAAGCCCAGCTCGGCTACCTTGAAACGCTCGTCGGACAGCGGGAAGTTGAAGCCACCCAGTTCCAGCCTCGACTCCTCGCGGATCAGGTGCAACGAGCCCAGCATCTTCAGGTCGGTATCGTTGACGAACTTCCAGTCCGCACCGGCAAAGTAGGAGGTACTGGGCCCCTTCACGTGCAGGTTGGCGAACGCACCGGAATTGATCTGCAGGTCACTGCGCGTGGCACCCAGCACCGCACTGAGCCCGGGCACCACCACCGTGGGCGCGCGATAGGTCAGCGAGCCGAACACGTTCTGGTTCGGATCCAGCGCGTAATCAACATTGGCGGCGAGGCTGTCGCCAATGCCCAACGGGTTGTTCCAGGTGACACCGGCCTCCGCGCGATAGCGTCCGGTCAACTCGGTACCGTAGGTGTTTGCGCCCAGCGTGATGGTGTAGGGCTTGGCTTCGCGCGCCACCATGATGAGATCAGTGTCGCCGGTCTTCTCCCCAGGCTGGAAGGTGGCGGTCACCGACACGCCGGGCAAGTCACGGTCGTACAGCAGTGCTGTGCTCACCGCGCTGTTCTGCAGTGCCTTGCCACGCAGCCGCTTGGCCGGCGCCGCGATCACGCTCGCGCGGTAGCGCTTGTTGCCCTTGACGATGATGCGGCCGATCTCACCCTCCAGCACATGGATGCGCACCACGTGATCCGCGCCGACCGTCTGTGCCGGGAGATACGCGGTGGCCAGGATGAAACCTGCCGCGCGGAAGCGATGGGTGATGACGTCGGCCACGCCTTGCAACTGGTCGAAGCCGAGCTTGGCCGGATGCGATGCGCTGCCGCCCAGCTTGCGGAACTGGGTATCAGCCAACGCCTGGATGCTGGCAGGGGTGATGCCAGCTTTCGGGTGCTGGCCCACACCATCCACGCGAAATCCGCTGACGACGATTTGCTGCGTCTGGGCAGTGCCCGTATCGCGGTCCCGCAACGGCGGTACGAAGCGGTCAGGCGGCGGTGGGATCACCGCTGGCTGGACCTGGACCGGCGCTGCCGCCACATTTGCCACGCCCGGAACATGCATCGTGTAGGCCACTACCTGCTCGGGCAAGTAGGCATGCGCATCGGCGAAGCCAGCCTTGTGCAGGGCTTCGGTGATTTGCGCCACCAGCGCCTGCAATTGCGCGGCACTCAATGCGCCCCCCTTGCCAGCGGCCGCCATCGCTCGCTGGTAGGCACGGTCGATGATGCCCTGCACGGTGGACTGCGCCGCCGGACCCGCGTTGGCCGGCACACCACTGACCAGGACCTGCGGCGGCGGACTGCCGCTGGCTGCCTGCGCCCATGCCTCCCCGGTTCCCAGAATCAGCGCCAACGCGGCTGCCAGACAAACCCTGCGCACGGCATTCCCCTTCACGTGGTCGAAAGCAACAAAATCAGACTGTCCCCGGTTTTCAATGCGCAAAACAGCAGGGTTTCCGGTCACGGCGGGCGACCCGGTCACCGGCGCGTACGACACCCCCTCCTGATGTGCACCCCCATTGGCGCCCCCGCCCGCCCAGGATCGCCTAGCCTTTTTCCATGGCAATCAACGTGATAGACATCACATTTTCGTTTCCACGCCAAAACCCGGCCCCGGCGCGGCTCTACCCTCGAAATGCGCGCCACGTTTTTGCACGACCGGGACTCCCGCCCTGCCGCCGAGGACGGCGATACGGATCAGTTCACCTGCATCAGCCAGTACAGCAACAGTGCGATCAACAGCAGGCCGCCGCCGAAGGCGAGCAGCGGCTTCCAGGCCACCGTGCGCTGGACCGCATGGGAGACGGCAGGAACCTTCGCGGCCGGGTCCGCAGCGCTGCGTGCACCTTGCTGGGTGATACGGGAGCGCAGGGTGTTGCGGGCTGTGATGCCATGGCTGTCGCACAGCGACCCGAGCAACTGGCGACGGCGCTTGCGGTATTCCTCGCGGCTGATGCGACCGCTGTGATGGGCCTCGTCCAGTACGCGCAAGCCCTGGTTGATCCGCTGCTCGCGCTCACTCATTTCAGCTCCCGCAATAGCCGGAACCCAACGTCTTTCTGCGCACTGCCGCTGTCGCTGCGACTGGTGTCGACCGAGCAGTCGGACCAGTAGCTGTTGTAGCTGCCGCCGCGCGCCATCACACCACCGCCGCTGGTTGTCCACTCCCAGACGTTGCCCGACATGTTGACCAAGCCCCAGGGATTGGCTTCGCGACCCAGGGCGGAGATCGGTCCGCCACCGCTGCTGTCGTCGCTACCAGGCGGAATGCAGTTGCTGTCCTGCGCCTGCTTCCAGTGACGGCCGGCATGGGCCGCGTGCACCCACTCGGCGTCGGTCGGCAGTCGGTAGGTGTAGCCGCTGGCGCTACTCAGCCACTGTGCATAGGCCTTGGCCTGCGCGAGGCTGATGTTGCTGATCGGCAGGCTGGCCGCGTCGCGGTCGCCCGGCGAAGTCTCGCTGCAGGCATGGGTAGCGCGGCAATAGCGGTTGAAATCACCGATGGTGACCTCGGTACGCGACAGGGCATAGGGCCTGCCGCCGCCAAGGCCGGGCACCACCACCAGCAGCGGGCCGCGACCGTTGGTCCCCAGGGTGTCGAAGCAGACGCGGCCCTTGCCGACCAGCGCGGGACGCGCGCACGGATCGCTGGCCGCGGTGGGGCTGGTGTTGCTCGCGGCCGCGGGCGTCGTCGTGCCGGCGACCGGGTTCGCGGGCTGGACGGCCGTCCCGCTTGCAGGCTTGTTGACCGCCGCCGTGGCGGGTGCCTGCACAGGCGTGGTGGTGGCGACGGGTGTCGTTGGCGCGGGCGGCGCGGCGGGTGCACCCGTGGCACTGGTGGTGCTCGGCTTCAGGCTGTCGAGTAGGCTGGAAAGGCTGCCTTGCGGCAAACGGCCGTGCTGCTTGAGCTCG
>DAIDKO010000052.1 GCA_027450005.1 Rhodanobacter sp.
TCGGGGGCGGGGCCGGGGAATTAACCATAAAAACTTTATGGTATTTGCCGGTTCGCGGGGCTGCTCGTCAACGTAAAACAACGGTGCCCGCCGATCCAGTCCGACCGGCGGGCTGTCTTGCGGCCTTATTTCGCGGGCGCGGCCAATTGCCAGTCGCCGTAATTGCCGCCGCCGGTGGAGGCGCGGCAGAAAGACAGCAGCCAGTTCCAGGTGGCGACATGGGGGTGGACGGTGTCGAAACCGAAGGCCCCGTCCTTGACCATGGGCTGGCCTTCGCTGCTGGTGATGAAGACCTTGTTCTCGACGCAATCCTTGGTTTCCGACGTGTCGTGGCGCGACGTGCGCACCGACACGGAATAGGTGGCGTTCTTATCCTCGAACGAGGTGTCCGAGGATTTGCCGGGCGCGGCGTCGTCCAGATTGGACATCCGGTCCTTGACGGCCTTCAAGGTCAGGTCCTTCACGATGCCGCTGACCATATGGTTGGCCGGGGCGTTCGACGACGCGAAGAAAGCGTCCACGTTAGTGATCACCGATTGGACCAGCGCGGGCGGCAGGCTGCGCACGCGGGCGATGTCGGCGGCATCGTCGGCGCGGGCGGCGCCGGGGTGCTGGCTGGCGCGCAGGCGGTGTACGTGGGTGGCCAGCGCGTGATCGAACAGCGCAAGGTCGATCGGCGCGTGGTCGGGAAACTCCAGCCCGCCGTGATGCAGCCATTGCCACAGCTGCGCCCGGGCGATCTCGGCGGTGGCGGCGTCCTCCATCAGGTGGTGGATCGGCACGCAGCCGAGTCCGCCCAGCCATGCGGCGGTGTAGCGCAGGCACACCTCGACGTTGTTGTCGAAGCCGGCGCGGGTGATGGTGCCCGCGCACGGCGCCAGCAACTGCTCGCGGCCCACGCGCACGTCGTCGCGCTCTACGTCGCGCTGGTTCGGCTCGGGCATGTGTTCGTCGAACACCGCCTGCGCGACCGGCACCAGCGCGGGGTGCGCCACCCAGGTGCCGTCGTGGCCGGCTTTCACTTCGCGCAACTTGTCGGCGCGCACCTTGGCGAGCGCGGCTTCGTTGGCGGCCGCGTCGCCCTTGATCGGGATCTGCGCCGCCATGCCGCCCATCGCGAATGCACCTCGCCGATGGCAGGTCTGGATCAGCAGCTCCGAATAGGCTTTCAGGAACGGCACCGTCATCTGCACCTGGCCGCGCTCGGGCAACAGCCGGTCGCGGTGGCCGCGCAGGGTTTTGAGGTACGAAAAGATGTAGTCCCAGCGCCCGCAGTTCAGGCCGACAGCGCGGGACTGCAGCGCGTGCAGGATCTCGTGCATCTGGAACGCGGCGGGCAGCGTCTCGATCAGCACCGTCACTTTCATGCTGCCGGGCGGGAGGTCCAGCTCGGCTTCCGCGTGCGCCATCACGTCGTCCCACAGCGCCGCTTCTTCCATGCATTCCAGCTTGGGCAGGTAGAAGTACGGGCCGAGATCGCGGCGATGCAGCGTGCGCGCGTTGTGGAAGGCGAACAGGCCAAAGTCCACCAGCGCGCCGGCCAGGGTTTCGCCGTCCACCGTGATGTGGCGCTCCGGCAGGTGCCAGCCGCGCGGGCGCACCACGAGCACCGCGGGATGGGCGTTCACGCGGTAGTGCCTACCCTCGGGCGAGGTGTAGTCGAGCTTGCCGGCCACCGCGTCACGCAGGTTGATCTGACCGTCCAACTGGTTGGCGAAGCTGGGCGCGGAGGAGTCCTCGAAATCGGCCATGAACACCTTCGCGCCCGAGTTCAGCGCGTTGATGATCATCTTGCGTTCCACCGGACCGGTGATCTCCACGCGGCGATCGCGCAGCGCGGGCGGGATCGGCCCCACCGTCCATTCCGACTCGCGGATCGGGGCGGTGTCGGCACGGAAATCCGGCAACTCGCCGGCGTCCCAGCGTGCCTGCCGTTCGCGGCGTTCAGCGAGCAGTTCGCGGCGGCGGCGATCGAAGCGGCGATGCAGGTCGGCGAGGAAGGCCAGCGCCTGCGGGCTGAGGATTTCTCTTTGACGTGGGTTGGCCGAGGCGTGCAGGTGCACGGCGTCGGTGGCAAGGCGTTCGCGGGGCAAGGCCATGAGGGGCTCCGATCGTTGGACGACTCGAAGCTAGGTCATGGATTTACAGTTTGACAAAGCAAATGTTTCAATCTTTGATATTGTACATGTCAATACACTTTGTAAATCACTGGCATGAAAGCCCAAAAAGTTCGGACGCCCCGTCCTAAATCGGCTGCAAAACCACGTCGCAGTGCAGCAAAAAAGCATACGCCTACGCATGGTTCGGCGGCCGAAGCCGCCCGTTTCTACTACAAGGGCAACCGCCACAAGCAGCTGCGCGCCTTCGTGGCCACGGTGAAACTAGGCACGTTGAGCCGTGCCGCCGAGGCGCTGTACCTGTCCCAGCCATCAGTAAGCCTGCAGTTGCAGGCGCTGGAGCGCGAGTTGGGCGTGATCCTGCTGGAGCGCCGCCGCCGCCGCATCAACCTGACCGACGCGGGCGAGGCGCTGTACGAACTGGCGCGTCCGCTGGTGGATGGCTGGGACAATCTCGACCGCGACTTCCAGGCCAAGGTGCAGGGGCTGCAGGCCGGTAAGCTCACCATCGCCGCCGGCACCTCCACCATCCAGTACCTGTTGCCGGAGCTGGTGCGCCGTTACCGCGAGCGCTACCCCGCCGTGCACCTGCAGCTTGCCAACGTCACCGGCAAGGACGGCATGGCGATGTTGCGCGAGGACAAGGCCGATTTCGCCGTGGGCTCGATGCTGGACGTGCCCCACGATATCGCCTGGGCGCCGGTACGCCAATACGACCCCATGCTGATCCTCCCGCCCGGTCATCCGCTGGCAGTGAAAGCGGAAGTAGCGCTCGCGGATCTCTCCCCCTACGGCCTGATCCTGCCGCCGCAGCGACTATCCACCTACCGCTTGGTGGACCTGGTGTTCCAACAGAACCAGGTGCCTTACCAGGTCGCCATCGAAGTAGGTGGCTGGGACGTCATCAAGGAATACGTGGCGATGGGCCTCGGCATCTCCATCGTCACCGGCATCTGCATCACCGATGCTGATCGCGAACGTCTGGTCGTGCGCAACATGTCGCGCTGGTTCCCGCAGCGCAACTATGGCGTGGTGATGCGCAAGGGCAAGTTCCTCAGTGCCGAGGCGCGTGCTTTCGTTGACCTGATACGGCCCGGTCTGCTGACGCACCGCGACTACGACGAGCCGGGGCATTCGGAGCGGTAGCCTGCATCGCACGCTGGAAAATGGCACCATCGTCTTAGGTGCCATGGCATCAGCATTTTACCTCGGGCCAAAGCTGACAGAGTCACTGATCCCCCGGCAGCTCCTCTGCCTTGATATCCACTTGACACCGCAAATTCCCGCAAAGGACGCGCCCTGTGACCCAGACGGCTAAGTGAGAGGGGTGCGCACGTCGCGGCGCCGGGCTTGAACAGGCTTGTCTTCCTTCCTCTCTAGGCGACGGTATAAGGTGCTGCGACTGACGCCGAGACGACGGGCTGCCTCGGAGACATTTCCCTGGCAAGCATCGAGTGCGGCTTGCATGGCGTCGCGCGCGATGGCCTGCAAACACGGCACTTCCTGCGGACGGGCGGGATGGCTGGCAAAGGCTGCATGGCAGGGCCGGCGAAGAAATTCGGGGAGGTCATCCGGCATCACCAGCGTGTTGCGCTCGGCCAGCGTCACCAGCGCCTTCAACGTGCTCGCCAATTGCCGGATGTTGCCGGGCCAGGCGTAATCCATCAGCAGTTCCAGGGCCTGCGGCGCCAGCGAGATACCGCGCGATTCGGCGCCGAGTTGCTGCCAGATCCACCCGACCAGCCCGCCACGATCGTCGCGCTCGCGCAACGGGGGAAGCGCAAGACAGAACGCAGCGATGCGGTAGTACAAGTCCGCGCGAAAACGTCCGGCGGCGACATCCGCTTCCAGCGGACGCAAGGTCGCCGTAATGATCGCGAAGTCCACCTTCACTGGCCGGCTGCTGCCGAGGGGATGGACCTCGCGCTCTTGCAGCACGCGTAGCAGCCGGCCCTGCAGTGCCAACGGCATGTCGCCGATCTCGTCGAGGAAAAGGACCCCGCCGTCGGCTTCCCGCAGCAGGCCTGGTGCACCGTTCCGCCGGGCCCCCGTGAAGGCACCACTTTGGTAGCCGAACAGTTCAGCTTCGATCAGGCTTTCGGGCAGCGCGGCGCAGTTGATGGCCACGAATGCCCGGCCGGCACGGCGACTACGCCGGTGCAGCTCACGTGCCCACACTTCCTTGCCGGTACCTGTCTCTCCCTGCAGCAGCACAGGGATATCGGCATTAAGCAGACGGGCGCCGCGCGTCAGCTGTTCATCCTCGGCGCCGTTGAAGAAAGCGGTCGAGCCCTGGGTGGTGGGCGCCCGATGTGTAGGCAATGCGATGGATGCACTGGTGCGCGCGTGCGCTCGCGCATGAGCCGCAGATTGGCGTCGGGCGTGGAAGGCCTCGCCGCCGCGGCTGCGGAGCGGGACCACCAGGTGGGACGGCGGTCGCGCGGACTCGAACAGGTCGTGATAGCGGCGCCGCCCTAATTCGCTCCAGTCGAGTCCGAGCATCTGGAGGGCATGCCGGTTCGCTGCTATCAGGCGCTCATCCTCAAATACCAGGATGCCTTCGCGTGACGTGTCCAGCAGGGCGGCGTCATGATGCAGGCGGATCACGTCTCGACCGGCCGCTTCGCGTTCCAGCAGGCGCCGTTCGATCTGTTCGACGGCGAGTTGAACGATGCCCAGCGCGTGCGCATGATGCACGCTCGATGCGCTGGAAATATCGAGGAGCCCGATCGGGTGCCCGCAACCGTCGAGGATTGGCGAGGCTGAGCAACTGAGCACGCGATGGTCGCCGAAGTAATGCTCCCCGCCGCGGACTTCCACCGCGCGGCCCTCGTGCAAGGCGGTGCCGATGGCATTGGTGCCGATCAAGTCCTCGCGCCAGCTCACGCCGGGGCGAAGAGCCACGCGCGCAGCCTTGTCGAGGAAGCCGGTACTGCCGTTGGCTTCGAGGATCGTGCTGTCCGGCGAGGCGAGGATGACGATGCTGTCGCTGGTGCGCGCGTCGGCGTACAGCAGGTCCAGCTCGGGCCTGCACAGGTGCAGGAGCGCCTCGTTGCGCTCGCGCAATTCGCGCAGTGACAGCTGGCCCGGCGGTTCGGCATGTACACGCTGATCGGGCGCAAGGCCGATGGCTCGGCAACGCCGCCATGATGCGAGGATCGTCTCGCCCACCAGTCCGCGCGGACTGGCCCCGTTTTCGAAGAAGCGCTGGCGGGCAGTGCTTATGGCCTGGCGCGAGGGCAGTGGCATGGTGGTCTCCGGCGGTTGTCGCAATTTGCGACAGTGATCCACGGGTTGTCGTCCTACGAAACACCTATTCGGCGCCGACATGCAAGCACCGGCCTGATCCAGGTCTGGTGCGCTGCGACATAAAACCGGTCCGGATGAACTGACAGCGATCACCCACCCCATGTGGCGTTGCGGTAGCGCCGGGATCGATGTGCTGGTTGGCACGGTCCTCGCGACATGGAAGTCCGTCCTGACCAACGTGGAGCACCACCGATGACCAAGCTCGAGCAACACCACCTGCCGGTGCAGGTTCCCTTCAAGTCGCGCTACGACAACTACATCGGTGGACGCTGGGTACCGCCGGTCAGCGGGCGCTATTTCGAAAACATCACGCCAGTCACCGGCCGGCCGTTCTGCGAGATCGCTCGCTCGGACAAGGATGACGTCGAGGCCGCGCTGGACGCCGCGCACAAAGCCAAGGATGACTGGGGCAAGACTGCGGTGAGCGAGCGCGCGAACATCCTCAATCGTATCGCCGACCGCATGGAGCAGAACCTGGATCTGCTGGCGCATGCCGAGACCTGGGATAACGGCAAGCCGATCCGTGAGACGCGTGCGGCGGACGTCCCATTGGCGATCGACCATTTCCGTTACTTCGCCGGTTGCATTCGCGCCCAGGAAGGATCGATCGGCGAGATCGACCACGACACCGTGGCGTACCAGTTCCACGAACCGCTGGGCGTGGTCGGGCAGATCATCCCGTGGAACTTCCCGCTGCTGATGGCCGCGTGGAAGTTGGCGCCAGCGCTCGCAGCCGGCAACTGCGTGGTGCTAAAGCCCGCCGAGCAGACACCTGCAAGCATCCTGGTATGGGCCGAGCTGGTCGGAGACCTGCTACCCGCCGGCGTGCTCAACATCGTCAACGGCTTCGGCCTGGAAGCCGGCAAGCCGCTGGCCTCCAGTTCGCGCATCGCCAAGATCGCTTTCACCGGTGAGACCACCACTGGCCGGCTGATCATGCAGTACGCCAGCCAGAACCTTATCCCGGTGACGCTGGAGCTGGGCGGGAAGTCGCCGAACATCTTCTTCGCTGACGTGATGGCGAAGGACGATGACTACTTCGACAAGGCACTGGAGGGCTTCGCGCTGTTCGCGCTCAACCAGGGCGAGGTGTGCACCTGCCCAAGCCGCGCACTGGTCCAGGAGTCGATCTACGAGCGATTCATCGAGCGTGCCGTCAAACGCGTGCAGGCAATCAAGCAGGGTAACCCGCTTGATCCCTCCACCATGATCGGCGCTCAGGCCTCCAGTGAACAGTTGGAGAAGATCCTCTCCTACATCGACATCGGTAAACAGGAAGGCGCCAAGGTGCTGACCGGTGGGGAGCGCGCCGCGCTGGGTGGCGAGTTGAGCGATGGCTACTACGTCACACCCACGGTGTTCGCCGGACACAACAAAATGCGCATCTTCCAGGAGGAAATCTTCGGCCCGGTGGTGTCGGTCACCACCTTCAAGGACGAGGAAGAGGCCCTGGTGATCGCCAACGACACCCTGTACGGCCTCGGCGCCGGCGTGTGGAGCCGCGAGGCCAACACCTGCTATCGGATGGGGCGCGGGATCCAGGCGGGGCGCGTATGGACCAACTGCTACCACGCCTATCCGGCGCACGCCGCTTTCGGCGGCTACAAGCAATCCGGCATCGGCCGAGAGACGCACCGGATGATGCTGGACCACTACCAGCAGACCAAGAACCTGTTGGTCAGCTACTCGCCCAAAGCCTTGGGCTTCTTCTGAGCTTGGCGAGATGCGCCGGTCGCCTCCACGGCGACCGGCGTCCGTTTCCGACCCCATGAGGGCTACCGTGATGTGTCCCCTTCGAGTCATCGCCACGCCGAGTGCCGCGGCATTGGTCGCGCGGCTACGCGAAAAGCACGGGCCTCTGTTGTTCCACCAGTCCGGGGGCTGCTGCGACGGCTCCGCACCGATGTGCTACCCACAGGGTGAGTTCATGGTCGGCGATCGCGATGTGTGCCTCGGCGAGATCGCCGGCGCGCCGTTCTACATGAGTCCATCGCAGTATGCCTACTGGAAGCATACCCAGCTCATCATCGACGTGGTTTCCGGCCTTGGCGGCATGTTTTCACTGGAGAACGGTGAAGGCGTGCGTTTCCTCACCCGTTCGCGGTTGTTCAGCGGTACGGAGCTCGACGAACTGGTCGCTGGCGGCCTGCTGTGACCCCGATCGAACGAGTCAGCAACGCCATGGGGGACCGCGATCCGGCGCGCACTGCAGCGCCGGGATGCGATCGATAGGAGTAATTAACTTATGCTTGATATGTGCTCATAACTATCTATAAATACTCACTATGAGCAATCAATATCGGATAAGCGAATTCGCCCAACGTATCGGTCGAGCGACGAGCACGATTCGTCGCTGGGAACGAGAGGGCAAACTGACCGCCAAGCG
>DAIDKO010000053.1 GCA_027450005.1 Rhodanobacter sp.
TCGGCCAGCGCGAAGCTCCGGGATCCGCCCCCCATCACGGGCATCGTCTGCGCCATGCAACCGCACGCGCAGGCGACCACGTCCAGCATCACCAGCCGTCGCGCCCATGCCAATAAACGAAAAACTCTCAGCCTCTGAGCCGGCGGGCGTCTTCGTTATCCATGCGTCATTGGACAACAAGAACCCATAACTGGTTCAGACTATTTATGGGCCATATCAGCAGGCATTCGCCTTACCAAAAAACGTCATGATGTGACCAACTGTGACGCAATTCACGGATTGGATGCTCTCCACGTGGCAGTGATCGCGGTCTTGCTCCATGGGGCAGGGATGCCGGAGCGTTTCGCCGGCCTCTAATCAGTCCACTAGAATGCCCCCCCCCCGCGCGATCTCGTCAGGCCGCGTACTCTCCCCGGCTCAGGAGGTTAACCAAAGTTGGGCGCGAATTTTGCTTAGCGCAGACTGGGGCGGTTGTCGTCCGCAACGACAAATTGAAGAGACAACCGTGGATAACCCGACCAACGCGTCAACGCTGCTAGTCATTGCCTATTGGGTGGCGGTACTCACCCTGATGCTGGCCTTCAGCCTGCTCACGATGATTGTGATTTTGCGGGCACGCTCGCAGTGGTTGGCTCGGCGTGACAGAAGTGCCCAGAAGTACTGGCTGCAAGTGATGCGGAAGGTGCTTGCGGGCGACGAAGTGCCCACAAGGCCCCTCGCCAGCGACCAGATTGCCGGCTTCATCGAAGCCTGGAACGCGACGCACGACTCGATATCGACTGCGGATTCGATGCGCCTCTTGCCGCTGGGGCGTCGCTTGGGCCTGCTGGATGCGGCGCGCGGCATGCTGCGTGGCAACTATCACGATTGCGCTATGGCGATCATCGCGCTCGGCCACCTGCGCGATACTCAGGCATTCGACGAGTTGGCTTCGTTCCTCGATGACCGCAGTCCCATCGTTTCGCTATGCGCCGCTCATGCGCTAGGCCAGGTAGATCCGCCGAAGGCGATGGCGTTGTTCGTGCCGAAGATTCTAGAGCGCGACGACTGGATGCCAGGCAACGTGGCGCGCATCCTAACGCTTAACGACGATGGCAGTGCGGCGCGCGAAATCGGCGAGACATTGCTACGCGCCAATACAAGCTCCATGGTAAAGCTAGTACGGTTCCTGGCCGACATCGATCCGGCTCGTGCCGCCGTGGTGATCCGGCAAATCCTCGAGAGCTCAGTCGACGATCACGCTATCTCGGTTTGCCTGCAACTGGTTAACGACAAGCAGGATCGCGAACGGGTGGCGGGCTTTCTTAACGCGCCGCGATGGCACGTTCGCATGCATGCGGCGTCGGCGCTTGGCCGCATCGGCGAAGCGTCGGACATTCAGCTGCTGGAACCGATGCTGACCGATAAGGTGTGGTGGGTGCGCTACCGGACCGCTCAGGCCTTGTTGGGACTTCCCGGCATGGGAGCGGAAGCCTTACGCCAGATGCAGCAGCGGCAAAGCGATGCCTATGCGCGAGACATCATCGACCAAGTGCTCTCCGAACACGACATGGGGGTCGCGGCGTGAATGCGTGGCTGAGTGCGTCCGTGGCAAGTCTTCAGGGGTCGTGGGATCCAGTGCTGGTCTCGATCCAATGGGTCTTCATGATCTACTTCGTCGCGATCAATTTGGGCTACCTGATCCTGAATTACATCTCGGCATTCCAAATCGTGCGCTACATGCGTGAGTACCGGGCCAACTACCTACCGCCGGGTTTGCGCGAATACCAGCCACCGGTCAGCATCGTCCTTCCGGCGCACAATGAAGAGAAGTCGGTGGTGGCCACGGTGCATTCGCTACTCAAGACCCACTACCCCGAGTTCGAGATCGTCGTGGTCAACGACGGTTCCAGCGACCGCACCCGAGAGGCGCTGATCGAGGCCTTCGGCTTGGTGAAGGTGCCCGAGGCCTATCGCGCCCGTCTGCATACCGAGCAGGTACAGGGCGTCTATGCCTCGGCGCAGTATCCACAGGTCCGTATGGTAGACAAGGATAAGGGTGGCAAGTCTGACGCGATCAACGCAGGCATCAATTGCGTGCGCTACCCGCTGTTCTGCGTGGTGGATGCCGATTGCATCCTTCAGCCGGAGAGCCTTTCGCGGGTCGTAAGGCCGTTTCTTGAGGACCGACGCGTGGTGGCCAGCGGCGGTGTATTGCGCGTGCTAAATGGCTGTACGGTCGCCAACGGCATGCTATCCAAGGTTGGCCTTCCCGACCGCTGGTTGCCGTGTTTCCAGGTCATCGAATACCTGCGCGCGTTCCTGTTTGGGCGCATGGGCTGGTCGCCGCTGAACGCGCTGCTGATCATCTCTGGCGCCTTCGGTGTGTTTTACAAGGAACGCGTAATTGCTATCGGCGGTTACCGCGGCGATACAGTGGGAGAAGACATGGACTTGGTGATTCGCCTCCACCGCAACCTGCGCGAGGAGAAACGCGACTACCGCATCGTATTCGTGCCCGATCCGGTGTGCTGGACCGAAGTGCCGAGCGACTTCAAGTCTCTTCGTAACCAGCGTGTGCGCTGGCAGCGTGGGCTGGCTGAGAGCCTGTGGTCGAACATCACCTTGATGTTCAGGCGCCGTGGCGGCGTCGTGGGTTGGCTGGCGTTCCCGTTCATGCTGTTGTTCGAGTTCTTGGGGCCGATCATCGAGGTGATCGGGTACGTCGCGATGATTGTGCTGGCGCTAGCGGGGCTGGTGCCGCTGAAAACCTTTCTTGTTTTCCTGGCAGCAGCGATAGGCATGGGCATGCTGCTGTCGGTCAACGCGATGCTACTGGAAGAGCTGTCATTCGGTCTGTACGCGCGGCCGCTGCAACAGCTGAGGCTATTCCTGGTGGCGATTCTGGAGAACTTTGGCTACCGACAGATGAATTCCTGTTGGCGCCTGTACGGCATCCTGCTGTGGCTTTTCGGACTGCGCAAACACCATCACTGGGGACACATCAATCGCGAGGGGACTTGGCAGCACGAACAACCGGAAGGTGAAATGGCGCCGACCAGCCACACTGTCGACGGAAGCGTGCATCCATGACGCGCGTGAATCCATGCGTGGCCGCGCATAGACATTCGCCCCGCAGATTCCGGAACATGTGGCCGTTGCTGTTGGCACTGACCGCCCCGCCGCCGTGCCTGCTGGCGCAGGTTGCCGCGCCCGATTCGCTGGCAGCGCAGATGGTGCAGATACGCCAACTAGCTACCAGTGGCCAAAAGGCACTGGCCATCCAGCGATACACGGCCTTGCTAACCAAGCATCCCGGCAACGGCGACCTGCTGCTGGCGCGTGGGCGTGCCTACGCCTGGGAGGGACAGTACGCTGCAGCCGAGAGCGACCTGCGCACGGTCGTGCAGCACAGTCCAGACTACGCCGATGCCTGGTCGGCACTGGGCGACGTGTATCGCTGGGACGGCAACCCGCAGCAGGCGGTTGACGCGTATGCGCACTGGGTAAAACTGGCGCCGCGCGATCCGGCGGCGTACATCGCGCGTGGACGCGCCCAGCGCGATCTGGGGAAACTTGCCGCGGCCCGCGCCGACTTCGACGTTGCCGCCACGCTGGGGGCGAATCCGGCTGAAGTGGAAAGCCTGCGGCAGAGCCTGATGCCGCGCATGACCGCCTTCGGTACCGGTTACGACTGGGGCGCCAGCCTCAGCTGGGACCACACCGGCTTCACCGGCGGGCAGCAAGGCTGGAATGATGTGGACCTGTCGCTGCGCCGCTACTTCGCCCGCGGCTCGTTGGCGCTGGAGCTGCTGCGCGCCGATCATTTCGGCGTCAACGACACCGCCGTGGCGCTGGACGGGTACGTGCCGCTGTGGTCGCGTGCGTATGCCAACCTGCGTTACCAGCAGGGGCCAAGCTCCGGCATCCTGCCGCAGCAGGAGTGGCGCGCGGAGGTATTCCAGGGCGTCGGCCACGGCTGGGAAGTATCAGCCAGCGTGGACCACCTGCGCTTCTCCAGTTCTACCCAGTTCTACGGCGTAGGCGTGGGCCGCTACTGGGGCGACTGGTATGCCCGTTACAAGCTTCAACACGTACCCGGTGTGGGTTCGGGCAGTTGGAGTAACCACTTCCAACTGCGCAATTTTTACCGTGGCAATGCCTATGACTACTGGGAGGTGAGCGTCGGCAACGGTCGCAGCACCGACCTGAGCCGCTACGGCACCCAGATAGTCAACAACAACGCCGCGTTCGGTGTCGCCTGGAGCCGCTACCTGACGTCGCGCTGGGGATTCAAACTGAGCGCGGGCTACGGCCAAGGCAGCGACTTGGCCGGTGTCAACGAACAGATCCTGTCGGCTACTTTGTACGCGCTATGGTGATCGAGCCGGAAGCTACGACCGCCGACCCGGGCAACGCCTGGTCGCGCTTTTCCGCGGTCTTCCCGGCCCTGTTGGTGGCACAGCTGGCGCTGGTTGCGTGCGCGGTCGTCAACGGCGTCGCCGATACCGTCCTGAGCGGCAGCCAGAAGTGGGCGACGGGGGGCATCGCACTCGCGCAGGCGCTGCAGGTGCTGCTGCGCGTGACGCCGCTCCTGCTGCTGTTGTCGCTCCCCTGGCTGGCCCTGAGGTGGCCGCGGCGACGTATGGTCGCCCTGGCGGTGCTGTGGTCGCTGTTCGTCGCCGTCCAGGCTATGCTCAACCTGTACTTCCAGGTCGCCCACGTGCCGCTGGGCGCGGACCTGTTCGGCTACAGCTTCGCCGAAATCCGCACCACCGTGTCCGGCGACGTGCCGATCGACCCGCGCAGCGTGCTGACGTTCGCCTTGCCGCTGCTGGTGCTCTGGGGCGGCCTGTATCTGTGCCGGCGCCGATGGCCCGGCGGCTCCATGCGCTGGACCAGCCTGTTACTGATCGGCGGCTTGCTGGCCTGGCTCCCTTCGCTGCCGAGCGGCGCGCAGGCCCTGAAGAACGACGCGGCCCGCGACCTGGCTAGCGACAAACTGGCGTGGTTCTGCGGCGACGTCTGGCGCTGGTCGAGAAGCCATCACGCCGAGGCATCCGCGCCGGGCACGGCGGACGCGGCCACAGCGGTCGCTGGGTTGCCGCCGCTGGATCCACAGTACCCGTTCCTGCACCCCGAACAGACGCCTGATACGCTCGGCCCGTTCTTCTCGCCCACGGCTGACGGCCGGCCACCGAATCTTGTGGTGATCGTGGTCGAGGGACTGGGGCGCTCGTTTTCCGGTCCGAAGGCGTCGCTGGGCAGTTTCACGCCCTTCCTCGACCGACTCGCAACGCACAGCCTGTACTTCGGGAACTTCCTATCCAACCAGGGGCGCACCTTCGGCGTGCTGCCCAGCCTTTTCAACTCGGCGCCGTTCGCCCGGGAGGGCTTTACCTCGCTTGGTGCGCACATGCCACCCAGTCCCGGGCTGTTCAACCTGCTGGAAGCGCAGGGCTACCACACCGGGTTCTACAACGGCACCGACACCGGCTTCGACAATGAACGCGAGTTCATGCAGTTGCAGGGTGTGCAGCACCTCGTGGACAGGAAGAGCTTCGGCCCTGGCTATCAGATCAACCCATTCGGCGAATGGGGCTATCCAGACAAGGAACTGGTCTCGCGCGTGCTGGCCGACAGCGCCCGGCTGCAAACGCCTTTTTTGTTGGCGATGCAGACCATCTCGATGCACACAGTCTACAAATTTCCGGGTCAGGGTGCCTATCTCGCGCGCTTCGAACAGCGCCTTCACGAACTGCGCATTCCCGATGATCAGCTCGCCGCCTACCGGGCCAACGCTGATATCTACAGTTCCATCCTTTACACCGACGACCAGTTGCACCGTTACTTCGACGCAGTGGCAAAGCAACCGTGGTACCCCGACACCATCTTCGTGATCACCGGCGACCATCGGCTGCCGGAGATCCCGATGGGCGAGCATATCGACCGCTACCACGTGCCGCTCATCGTGTTCTCGCCGTTGCTGAAGCAGGCCCGTTACATCCGCGCCGTGTCATCGCAACTCGATGTCACCCCCGCGCTGATGGCGCTGCTGTCGCATACTTATGGGCTGAAACGGCCAGCGCAAACGCCGTGGCTGGGCACTGGTCTGGACGTGTCCGACACGTTCCGCAACATCCATCAGGTGCCGTTGCAGCAGACCAAGACCAGCGCACCGGATTTCCTGGCCGGTCGCTGGTGGCTGCACGACGGCCAATTGTCCGAACTGCAGGACGGCATGCATCTGGTTCCCTCCAACGATGCCGCCGCGCGCACCTGGGCGATGCAGCGCCTGCAGCGCTACGAGCAGGCCAATGCGATCTTCCTGCGCAAGCGGGTGCTGGCACCCGACGGTGCCACGCCGAAGCTGGTGGCCTATAGAGAGACCTCCCAGCGTATGCCGTCGATCGCCGGGGCACCGGCGGTGGGTGGCCTGTCAACCGATTCGGCCGACGTGGCGCACGTCGCTGATGGCCTGCAGCTCACGGTGACCTTCGACAACGGCGACGCGCGGCAGAGCCGTACCTTCGTGCCGCTGGCCGTGCTGAGCGCTGAGGATGGCCACGAACTGCAGGAGGCCTATGGCCATGCCCTGCAACTGCCGGCGAACGGACGACAGAAGGTGACCATGACCCTGCATCCCTGCCGCAGCCGCTGTTACGTCTCCGTGCTACCGTCCGATCCACGGAGCGGCAAGGCCATCGGTCAGGGGCGTTACCACATGCCGGTGGACGCGGGCGCCGCGGCCCAAAGCGCGCCATGAACCGTTTCCTCTGGCTCGGTCTGCCGCTTCTGCTGTGGGCGCTGCCGATGGTCGCGGCGGCGCGGGCTAACTGCGCGGTCTGGACCTGGGAAGCGGACTCCTACGCGATGGTGAAGGATCCCGCCGTGGCGCGGGAGGCCGTGGCCTACCTTCAGTCGCAGCATATCGATACCGTGTACCTTTATGCCGATGCGTACCGGGGCCATAACCTGATCGTCGAGCATCCGGCGTTGTACCGCGCCTTCATCGAGCGGCTGCACCGGCAGCACATGAAGGCCTATGCGCTGCTGGGCTCGGCCTACCTGCATACCGAGCGTTACGTGCTGCCCGCCTATCGCAGTCAAGCCGAAGCTATGTTCCGCCGTGTGTTGCAGTACAACGCCACGGCGCCGTCCGCGGCACGTTTCGACGGCGTCAACCTTGACATCGAACCGCAAATCCTGGACGAGTGGAACGACACCACCCGCAAGCGCTTGCTCGCCGATTTTCTCGACATGGGCCGCGCGCTGATGAAGATCAAGCGGGAGTACCACGCCACGCTGGCGGTGGGTCCGGACATCCCGTTTTGGCTGGACGGCATCGATCTGGCCTGGAACGGTGTCACGCGACCGGTCAGCGAGCACGTCATCGACCTGTTCGACTATGTCACCTTGATGGACTACCGGAACAAGGTCGCGGGCCGTGACAGCATCCTCTCGCACGCGTCAAGCGAGATCGCTTACGCCGATCGCGTGGGCAAGAGAGTGGTGATCGGTCTTCAGGTGTCGCCGGACGATCCAGAAAAGCTCACCTTTGACAAGGCTGGGCCAAAGGCGTTCGAGCAGGCGCTGGATGCCGTCGAGCAGGCGCTGCGCGACGATCCGTCATTCGCCGGCTTCGCCATCCATCATTACCGCACGTACAGGAACTGGATCGCGCGGAACCGGAACTGAGCGCAGGCCCGGGGCTACCCCGCGGCGGCGTCTGGCCAAGTCTTATTGTGGACCAGTTCGGGCTACCGGGCGGCTACGGATGCCATTGCGCGGATCGCGCCAGTTTTTCCCGGGGTGCCAGCGGTCACCTCGAATGCCTGCTGCGCCACCGGTTTGCCGTCTAGCGTGATTTCCACCCGGTACTTGCCGGGAGGCCAGCGGTTGGGATTCTGTACTTCGAAAGTGGTGACGGCGGGACCTTGCGTGGTGATGGCCTGGCTCAGTTCGTTGACCAGCGTGCCGTGGCCTTCCAGATAGCGCCAGCGCACGCCCAGCGTGGCGCTAGTGGTGCGGCCGGTGGTGGCGATACTGGCGTAGATCGTATGGGTGTCGGCGCCGAAGCGGGTGGTGGGCGTGATCACCGCATAGCCGGCATCGATCGCGGTGCCGAGGGTGAGGGTGGCAACGCGGAAAGCGTCATCGCCCGTGGCAGGGGGCTCCCCGGCGTTGGCGGCGTGGACGGGCGGCGTGGTGGCCTCCGATGCAGGCTTGGCGGTCGGCTTGCTGCTTTTTGCCTTGGCCGGCGGCGTGTGCAGCGCGGCAGCCGTGTCGTCATGCCGGTGGCAGCCACTCAGCAAGGCGATGACGCAACACAGGGCGAACGATTGGACGAGGCGGTGCATGGCGCGACCCAAGGTGGTGGCAGCCAAGCCGCCGCAGGCGAGTGTCGTCGAGGCTAGCGGCTGGGGTGTGAACCGCGAATCAGTGGCAGCTATTGCCGTGCGCCACGCCGGTTGTCCGGCGTGGCCGGCACACTGCTGCGGAACGGGTTGATATCGAGCCCGCCGCGACGGGTGTAGCGCGCGTACACGTTGAGCCGCTCAGGCGCGCAACGCGCCATCACGTCCATGTAGATGCGTTCCACGCACTGTTCGTGGAACTCGGTGTGGGTGCGGAAGGAGACCAGGTAGCGCAGCAGCCCTTCGCGGTCGATGGGCCTGCCGCGGTAGGCAATCTGCACGCTGCCCCAGTCGGGCTGGCCAGTGACCGGGCAGTTGGAACGCAGCAGGTCGGAAACCAGGATCTCCTCGGCCACCGCGGTGCTGGCGTCGGCGCGCAGATAATCCGCCCTGGGCGGGCCGTAGTCGTCGATCGCTACCGGCAGGCTGTCAATGGACTCGCCGGCGAGATCGGCGAACGGATGCGCGGTGGCGCGTGCGGGGTACAGGGTCACGCCCACGGCGGTGCCGGCGGCGGCAGCAAGGTCTTTCCGTAGCAGCATCTGCAGCGCATCCGCGCTGGTCAACGGCTCTTGCGCAAAGCCGTTCAGGTAGAGCTTGAACGACTTGGATTCGATGATGTTCGGCGAGCTGGCCGGCACGCGGAACTCGGCCACTGCCACGTGGGGTTTGCCATGTCGGTCCAGCCACGACAGCTCGTAGGCGTTCCAGATGTCGGTGCCGTGGAAGGGCAGGGGCTCGCCCACGCCGATTTCCGCGCGCTTGGCCGCGCGCGGGATGGGGAACAACAGGCTTGGGTCGTAGCGGTCGGCGTAGACCGTGGCTTTGCCGAGTTGGGAGTGGTCGGGGCTGCTCATGCGCCTAGTCTAACGGTGACTTTCGACCGATCCGTCCGCGCGGCCTGCATTCCCTTTAGTGGGGCGGTCACCCACGACCGATCCTCCACGATGAAGAGGGCTGACTCGCACCATCGACCAATCCCGTTCGCCCTGAGTGCAGGCCGCAATCGAGGGGTGCCTTGGCGGCGCTTCGACTCCGCTTGCCCGCGCAAGCTACGCCCAGCGCGAACGGGTGGGAGTCTTCCCGTCAGCCAGTTTCCCAAGGATGGAGCACGGTGACGGATCCTACCTAACGATTTACGTGCGCCATACTCGCCGCGGCGTAGCGCTCGCCGGCCGCGGCATCGAGCGGGAACACCGCATCAATGACGGCCAGCTCCTGCTTCGTCAACGCCACGTCCAATGCGCCGAGGTTCTCGTCCAGCCGCGAGCGCTTCTTGGTGCCGGGGATCGCCAGCACGCCCTCGCCCTGCGCCAGCACCCATGCCAGCGCGAGCTGCGCAGGCGAGCAGCCCTTGTCCGCGGCGATGGCATGCACCTTGTCCGCCAGCGCCAGGTTGCGCGCAAAGTTGTCGCCCTGGAAGCGCGGGCTGGAGCGGCGGTAGTCGTCGGCCTCGAAATCGTCGGGCGAGCGGATCGCGCCGGTGAGGAAGCCGCGGCCCAGCGGCGAGTAGGCGACGAAGGCGATGCCCAGCCGGCAGCAGGCGTCCAGCACGCCGTTGTGCTCGGGATCGCGCGTCCACAGCGAGTACTCGCTCTGCAGCGCGGCAATCGGATGCACCTTGCTGGCGCGCTCCAGCGTGGCGGAGGAGGCTTCGGACAAGCCGAGATGGCGTACCTTACCGGCCCGCACCAGCTCGGCCATCGCACCCACGGTCTCCTCGATCGGTACGTTCGGATCCACGCGGTGCTGGTAGTAGAGGTCGATGGTCTCGATGCCGAGCCGCTTCAGGCTGCCTTCGCAGGCGGCGCGCACGTATTCCGGGCGGCCGTTTACGCCGCGTGCGACCGGGTTCGCTGGATCGCGCACGATGCCGAACTTGGTGGCGATGAAGGCCTGCTCGCGGCGTCCCTTGATTGCCTTGCCTACCAGTTCCTCGTTGACGTGGGGGCCGTACATGTCGGCGGTGTCGAGCAAGCTCACGCCGCGATCCAGCGCGTGTTGGATAGTAGCGATGGATTCGGCATCGTCGCGGCCGCCGTAGAAGTCGCTCATGCCCATGCAGCCAAGGCCCAGAGCGGAAACCCGGGGGCCGTTTTTGCCGAGGATGCGGGTTTGCATGCGGAGTGCTCCGTGGTGGGTCTGGTCGAACAAGCCGCCATCGTGCGGCATGGTCGTTGTCGGATAAATACTCAATAATCAGTATCACCATTCAACCAGTGCCAACAATCATGGATCGCCTGGACACCATGCGGCTGTATGCGCGGATCGTCGAACTGGGCAGCTTCACTGCCGCGGCCAACGACCTCGGCCTGCCGCGCGCCACCGTGACCCATGCAATCAAGAGGCTCGAGACGCGGCTGGGCGCGCAACTGCTGCAGCGGACCACGCGCTGCCAGCGCGTCACCCGCGATGGCCAGGCCTACTACGGGCATTGCGTGCGTCTGCTGGCCGACCTGGACGAGGTGGAGGCGGACTTCCGCGAGGCGGCGCTGAGACCGCAGGGGCGTCTGCGCATCGACCTGCCGGCCACCCTGGCGCGGATGCTGGTGATACCGGCGCTGCCGGAGTTCTGCGCGCGCTTCCCGCAGATCGAGCTTGAGATCGGCAGCAGCGACCGCTTCGTGGACCTGCTGCGCGAAGGCGTGGACTGCGTGCTGCGCGTGGGCGAGCTGCCGGATTCGGGCCTGGTGGGGCGGCGCGTGGCCACGCTCGCACAGGTCACCGTGGCCAGCGCAGCCTATCTGCGTCGGCATGGCAGCCCGGCCACGCTGGCGGAACTGCAGCAGGGACATCTGGCGGTGAACTGGGCATCGCCCACCACCCGGCGGCTGGAGCCCTCACTGGAGTTCGTGCTACACCGCCGTCGGCGCGAGGTGAGTCTGCCGGCGCGTGTCACCGTCAGCGGCGTGGACGCCTACCTCGCCTGTTGCGAGGCGGGGCTGGGCATCGCGCAGTTCCCGCGCTACCACCTAGCCGACGCGCTGGCCAAGGGCACGCTGCGCGAGATCCTGCCCGACGCGCCGCCGCCGTCGCTGCCGGTGCATGTGCTGTACGCGCCGCAGCGGCAACTGCCGGCACGGCTGCGAGTGTTCGTGGACTGGCTGGCGGAGCTGATGGCGCGGCCGGCCTAAGGCCAATCACGAAGCACGCGGCAGCACCGGCCTCGGCGGGTGCCCATCGTCTCGCTGCTGAGCGGCGCGCCAGCGGCGATCAGCGCCCCGCGCTGTTTGGCCAGCGGCAGCCGCAGCATGCAGTCCTCCTGCCGGGCCAGCTTCTGAATCGCCGGCATGGCCTGCACGCAACCGACCAGCGCGGCGGTGCGCAGCCAGCGCTCCGCGTCGATCGCGTGGTGCGCGAAGAAGGCGGTGCGGAAGTAGCTGACGATGCTGAGGTCGGCGATCGACAAGGCACCGAAGATTAAGCCGTCCTCGCGCAGCTGGGTCTCCAGGTAATCGACGACCACGGGGATCTACGCTTCCAGCGCCTGGGTGATCACGCCCTCTTCCGGTAGCTCGTCGAACACGCGGCGGCGGATCGAACGCTGGTAGAACAGCCGCCGGAGCAGGCCATCGGCGAGCCGCGTGTCGGCGTACTCCTTCAGCCAGCGTGCGCGCTGGCGCTCGGCGAGGTCGCGCGTGTAGAGCGAGGGCATCGGGTAACTGTCCTCTCCAGGTACTGGCAGATCACAGAGGAGTCGTTCACCACCAGCCCGTCGCCGATCAGCACCGGCACACGCCGGAGCGGACTGATGTGGGCGAGGGCCTCGTTGCCCGTAAACGTCGGCATCGGGTCGACCTGGCGGTTCAACGCCTTCATTTTCCGGCAGGCCAGCACCTTGCGCACGCAGGGCGAAAGGCAGCTGCCGATCACCTTGAGCTTTGTGGGCATGTCGCCGATCCCCCTTGCCGCGGAGACGAGGGAAAAACCCTACACGAATCCGACGCACCGCCCTCTTGGTGCCGCGGACCAGCCCCTCGTGGGCACGCCCGCGAGCGGCAGAAGGTTCGCCACGATCAGACCCGGCATGTATTCCAGGGAAGTCATGGACCCGATCGGCACGCCGACCCACCTTGAAGATCTGTGCTACCGGCAAGGCCATTTCGGAAGCGACAGCTGCCGGGTGGCATGCCTCTGCAAGGGCGAGGGCCAGTTGAGCTTTTCCGGCGCGCGGGTGGCGGCATTGCCGCACCAGCGGGCGCTTGCGGCCGTTCACCCCCGAATGTGCTGACGTCGCGTAATTCGCCGCATCAACCTTTGGCAGGGGTGCGCGCGCCCGCGAGGCGCTAGCATCGGGGGTTGATGCGCTCGCGTCGTGGGCGCCGGTTTCGTTCCGAACGGGGTGGAAAGAAGATGAAGTCGACTATCGGCAAGACGCGCCTCGCCGGCGCGCTGGCAGCGGTACTGCTGGTGGTTACCGGCGGTGCGATGGCACAAGGCCGCACGCTCACCGCGCAGGACTATGCGCGGGCGGAGCGCTTCATGCCGTACAACACCATGCCGCTGGTCGATCACGACGTGCAGCGGGTGAAATGGCTGGACGGCAGCCACTTCTGGTATGTCGACCACGACGCCAGCGGCGACCACCTGATGGAAATGGACGCCACCACCGGCAAGGCCGCGCCGCCTTTCGACCAAGCAAAGCTGGCCGCCGCCCTGGCCAAGGCCAGCGGAAAGCCGGTGCCGGCCAACAAGGTGCCGGTGCGCGGCTTCGACTTCAGTGTGCAGAAGGACGGCCGCTACGACATCGACCTGAAGGGCAAGCACTACATCTGCGACCTGGCCGGCCCGGGCAACTGCACCGCCAAGGTCATGCCGAAGACCGGTAGCGAGCCCGGCATCGTCTCGCCCGACAAGACCAAGGAAGCCTTCGTCCGCGACTGGAACCTGTGGGTGCGCGACCTGGCCACCGGCAAGGAGACCCAGCTCACCACCGACGGCGTGAAGGACTTTGGCTACGCCACCGACAACGCCGGCTGGATCCACACCAACCGCGCCGTGGTGAACTGGTCGCCCGACTCCAAGAAGATCGCCACCTACCAGCAGGACCAGCGCGGCGTTGGTGAGATGTATACCGTGAGCACCCAGGTCGGCCACCCGAAGCTGGACGCTTGGAAATACCCGCTGCCGGGCGACAAGAAGGTGTTCATGATCGAGCCGGTGGTGATCGACGTGGCCTCGCGCAAGGTGGTGCGCCTGCAACTACCACCGCAGCAGCGCCTGTCCAGCCTGTGCGACGACATCAGCTGCAGCAGCGACGGCCACTGGGATGACCTGAAGTGGGCGCCCGATAGCCAGACCTTCGCCATGGTCAACAGCTCGCGCGACCGCAAGCAGGTGTGGTACCGCGTGGCCAACGCCGACACCGGCGCCGTGCGCACCGCTTTCGACGAGAAGGTGGCGACCTATTACGAAAGCGGCATGGACCACGCTAACTGGCGTTACCTCCCGAAATCGCACGAGGCCATCTGGCCGTCCGAACGCAACAACTGGCAGAACCTCTACCTGTACGACACCAACACCGGCAAGGAGCTGCACCCCATCACCACCGGCAGCGGCGATGTGATCGACGTGCTGCACCTCGACCGCAAGTCGCGCGAACTCTGGTTCACCGGCACCGGTCGCGTGGCGGGCGTGAACCCCTACTATCGCCAGTTCTGGAAGGTGAGCCTGGATGGCGGCAAGCCGGTGCTACTTACGCCGGAGAGCGCCGACCACATCATCAGCATGTCGCCCGACGGCAAGACCTTCGTGGACAGCTGGTCGACACCGACCACGGCGCCGGTCACCGTGCTGCGCTCCAGCGACGACGGCCACGTCATTGCCACCGTGGCGAAAGCCGGCCTCGGCCGCCTGAAGGCCGCCGGCTGGGTGCCGCCGGTCCCGTTCACGGTGAAGGCGCGTGACGGTAAGACCACCCTATACGGCCTGATGTTCAAGCCCACCAACTTTGATCCGCACAAGAAGTACCCGATCATCGATTACGTCTATCCTGGTCCGCAGACCGGATCGGTCATGGGCCGCAGCTTCCTGCCTTCGCGCTACGACCACCAGTCGATGGCCGAGTTGGGTTTCATCGTGATCGCGCTGGACGGCATGGGCACGCCGTGGCGCAGCGCCAGCTTCCACCATACCTGGTATGGCGACATGGGCGACAACACGCTGCCCGACCAGGTCAAGGGTATCCAGGAGCTGGCGCAGCGCTACCCGTGGATCGACATCAACCGGGTGGGCATCTGGGGTCATTCGGGCGGCGGTAACACCACCGTCGACGCGATGTTCCGCTACCCCGACTTCTTCAAGGTCGGCTGGGCCGAGAGCGGCAACCACGACAACCGCAACTACGAGAACGACTGGGGCGAGAAGTACCAGGGCCTGCTGGTGAAGAACAAAGACGGCACCACCAACTACGACAACCAGGCCAACCAGCTGCTGGCGAAGAACCTCAAGGGCCGGCTGATGCTGGTGCACGGCACGATCGACGACAACGTGCCAATCGGCGAGACCTTCCTGGTCGCCGATGCACTGATCAAGGCCAACAAGGACTTCGACATGCTTATCATCCCGAACGTGCGCCATGGCTATGCCTCTGCCACGCCGTATGCCACGCGCCGGCGCTGGGACTACTTCGTGAAGAACCTCGCCGGCAACACGCCGCCGAAGGACTACGCGCTGAAAAAGTGGCCGTGGTTCTGAGGTTGATCGCCAAGCCGGCGGGAACGAAAAGGCCGGGGCTCTCGCCCTGGCCTTTTCGTTTTGCGGCGTGTGGATACCACCGGACCGGATATTGCCAGCGGATCCTCAGGCGTTGCCGCCCTTGGCTAGCGCCTCGTCGATCAGCGAGTCCATTTCGCTGTCCGCCTTGCTGGCGGCAGCCTGTTGCTGCTGCATGTGCGCCTGCACTTTGTCTTGTTTGGCTTCGAGGGCAAGGCGCTGTCCCCGGATAGCTTGCTGCTGGGACTTGATCTGCTTGAGTGCACTGTGCGCAGCCGCCTTTCGCGCGTCCACGTCGCGGACCTGCGTTTCGGCTTCGAGGGAAGCCTGCGCGTCGGCGAGGCTGGCCTGGGATCGCGCCAACTCGGCCTGGGCCCGCGCCAGCGCTGCCGAGTGTCGGGCCATTTCGGCATCCCGCATGGCTGCCGTGCGTTGTTGCCCGGGAAGACGGAGCTGTTGGTGGAACAGCTCGGCAAGCGGCGACCAGATCTGTCTCGTGCGTTCGATGGCGGCCTTGTCGTGCGTGACTTAGGTCTTGTCAACTCGGCGGAGCCACAGCAACGGTCCATCGTTGTTGGGCAGGCGCTTGATGACCGCGGAGCCGGCCTCGGTGCCGCGAGTGGTCAGATGGCTGCCGTCGAACAAGGCGAAAGCCATGTTGCAGGCCCGATTCGATATCGACGCTGACGCTGCTGGCATGAAAGCCGAAGTCAGGTGCCGGCGGTGGCGCTGGGGGTGCGGGAGGAGCCGGCGGCAGTGGCATCGTTGTAACAATCAAAACGCCATGTCGAACGCAACCTCGCCACCGACGCCAACCTGGTAGGCGGACACCCGGCGTTCGAAGAAGTTGGTCACTTCCTGCACGTCCTGCAGGTCCATGAAGTCGAACGGGTTCCTGGCGCCGTACTTCCTCGGCAGGTCGAGCTGGGCCAAACGCTGGTCGGCGCAGTACTCTAGGTACTGGCGGATGTCCTTCACCGACAGGCCGGCCACGCCGCCGGACAATACGTCCTCCGCGAACTGCGTTTCGCAGGCAATGGCGTCTTCAAGCATATCCTCGATCTGCGAGCGCATGGCGTCGTCGAACAGGTCCGGTTCCTCCGCGCGTACCGTGCGCACCACCTCGAAGGCGAAGGCCATGTGTCCGGACTCGTCGCGAAACACCCAGTTGGTACCCGAGGCCAGGCCGTGCAGCAGGCCGCGCGAACGCAGGAAGTATACGTAGGCGAAGGCGGCAAAGAAGAACAGGCCCTCGATGCAGGCGGCGAAGCAGATCAGGTTGAGCAGGAACTGCCGCCTATGCCCGCGCGTTTCCAGCCGGCGCAGGTCCTGGATCGAGTCGATCCACTTGAAGCAGAACGCGCCCTTCTGACGGATCGACGGGATGTTCTCGATCGCCGCGAAGGCCTTGGCACGTTCGCCCGGATCGGGAATGTAGGTGTCCAGCAGGGTCAGATAGAGCTGCACGTGCAACGCTTCCTCGTAGAGCTGGCGCGACAGGTACATGCGCGCTTCCGGCGCATTGATGTGCTGGTACAGGTTCAGCACCAGGTTGTTCGACACGATGGTGTCGCCGGTGGCGAAGAACGCGATCAGCCGGTGGATCAGGTGGCGGTCGGCCTCGCTCATCTTTGAACGCAGGTCGGTGGTGTCCAGCGAGAAATCCACCTCGTCCACCGTCCAGGTGTTCTTGATGGCGTTGCGGTACATCTCGTAGAACGCCGGGTAGCGCATCGGACGCAGGGTGAGTTCGAAGCCGGGGTCGAGAATGTGATTGGAGCGATCGGGTTGGGTGAGCATGGGAGACTCCTTGAATTTTGTTCGTCATCCCAGCGAAAGCTGGAGTGACGGGTGGCTTCGTTGATACGTTTGAGATTGGCCAGATGAACTGAATGGATTCATCGCATGCAAGAGCGCCAGCCTTGTGTCTACCCTCTTGCCAGCTGCCGCAATGGCGTGTTGTACGCCGGTGTCACTTCCAATTTTCTGGCGCGTATCTGGCAACACCGCAACGATGTGGTCGAAGGTTTTACGCAGCGGCATCACGTGCACTCACTCGTTTGGTTAGAAATGCGCGACACGATGGAAACGGCCATTGCGCGCGAGCAAGCGGTCAAGGCATGGAGGCGGGCCTGGACGATCGAACTCATGGAAAAATCCAATCCGTATTGGCGGGATCTTTGCGCGGAGATTTGCCAATGAGCTGGCAATCCCTCGCTACCATTCCAGTCCTCACCGCCATTCCAACCCCCAACGTCATTCCGGCAAAAGCTGGAATCCAGCTCCTTTACGCGTCAAGAGCCAAACTCACGGTTTGCCAGCTTTCGCTGGGACGACGGTAGGTTGCTACTGGCAGGCTTCGCAGTACTCGGGGTTTTCCAGTGAGCAGAACACTGCGGCGGTGGCCGTCTCCTGATCAGGCGTGGCGGCCCTCGCTGCCGCCACCGTCGCCTTGGCAATCTTCGTCGCCGGCCGCGATCGCAGGTAGTAGGTGGTCTTGATGCCGGCCTTCCATGCGTACATGTACATGGACGACAGCTGGCCGATGTTAGGGTTCTCCATGAACAGGTTTAGCGACTGGCTCTGGTCGATGTACGGGCCACGTGCCGCGGCCAGGTCGATCAGTGACTTCTGCGGCAGCTCCCACACCGTGCGGTAGATCATCCGGAGGCGCTCGGGAATCGCCGCGATGGCCTGGATCGAACCTTCGGCCAGCTTGATCTGATCGCGTATTTCGGCCGTCCACAGCCCGAGCGTCTTGAGTTCCTCGACTAGGTAGCGGTTGACCACCAGGAAGTCGCCCGACAGCGTCTCGCGCTTGAACAGGTTGCTTACCTGCGGTTCGATGCACTCGTAGCAGCCGGCGATCGAGGCGATGGTGGCGGTGGGCGCGATGGCGACCAGCAGCGAGTTGCGCAAGCCCTTGGCCTTAATCGATTCGCGCAGCGCACTCCAGCGCCCCGGTTCGTGTGGCCTGGCACTGGCCCAGTGGTCGAACTGCAGCTCGCCGTTGGCGGCGCGGCTTTCGGCGAAGCCCGGATGCGCGCCGTGCTCCATCGCCAGCTCGTTCGACTGCGACAGCGCGTGGAAGTAGATTTCCTCGGCGATGCGGGTGGACAGCGCCAGTGCCTCGGTCGAATCGAACGGCAGGCGCAGCTTGAAGAACACGTCCTGCAGGCCCATCACGCCCAGGCCGACCGGACGCCACTTGGCGTTAGCGACCTTGGCGGTGGCGATGGGATAGAAGTTGAGGTCGATCACGCGGTCAAGCTGGCGCACCGCGGTGCGCACGGTGGCGGCAAGTTTGTCGAAATCGAACTGACCGTCTACCACGTGGCGCGCCAGGTTCACCGAGCCCAGGTTGCATACCGCCGTTTCGCCAGCGCTGGTGACTTCCAGGATCTCGGTACACAGGTTCGACAAGTGGATGACGTTGTCCGACTTAGCGGTCTGGTTGCTGGTGGCGTTGCAGCGGTCCTTGAAAGTCATCCAGCCGTTGCCGGTCTGCGCCAGCGTGCGCAGCATGCGCGCGTACAGCTCGCGCGCCTTCACGGTCTTTGCCGCGAGGCCCTCGGCTTCGGCCTTGCGGTAGGTCGCCTCGAAAGCCTCGCCCCAGCTGTCAACGAAGTGCGGTACCACCTTGGGATCGAACAGCGACCACTCACCGTCGGCCTCGACCCGGCGCATGAACTCGTCGGGGATCCAGTTGGCCAAGTTGAGGTTGTGCGTCCGGCGCGCCTCGTCGCCGGTGTTGTCGCGCAGTTCGAGGAACTCCTCGATGTCGGCGTGCCACGGCTCCAGGTACACGCAGGCCGCGCCTTTGCGCTTGCCGCCCTGGTTCACCGCGGCGACCGAAGCATCCAGCGTCTTCAGCCACGGCACCAAGCCGTTGGAATGGCCGTTGGTGCCGCGGATCAGCGAGCCGCGCGAGCGCACCCGCGAGTAGGCCAGGCCGATGCCGCCGGCGAACTTGCTGAGCTTGGCCACATCGGCGTACTTGTCGTAGATCGATTCCAGCGAGTCGACCGGCGAGTCGAGCAGGAAGCACGATGACAACTGCTCGTGCGTGGTACCGGCGTTGAATAGTGTGGGCGAGCTGGCGATGTACTCCAGCGCCGACAGCAGACGGTACAGCTCCAGCGTCTCGCTGATGTCGTTGCCGCCCAGTGCACAGGCGATGCGCATGAAGAAGTATTGAGGCGTCTCGATCACGTAGCGCTTCGTGGGATGACGCAAAAGGTAGCGGTCGTACACCGTGCGTAGGCCGAAGTACTCGAAGCGGCGCGAGGCCAGCGGATCGATCGCGTCGTTGAGCTTGCGCGCGTTAGCCGCCACGAAGTCGCGCAGGCGCGGGTTGAGGATGCTCACCTCGGCGCCCAGCGCGATCGACTGCGAGAAGCTCTGGATCTCCTGGCCGCTCACCTCCTTGTCGATGAACGCGCTCAACAGGCGGGCGGCGAGCTGGCCGTATTCCGGCTCCTCGGCAGTGAGCGAGGCGGCGGTGCGGATCGACAGCTGGTCCAGTTCGGCGGTGGTGGCGCCGTCGTACAGGCCGCCGATCGTCTTCAGCGCGACGCGCAGCGGATCGACGGAGTGCAGGCCTTCGCCGCTGCGGGTCACTGCGCGCACGATCTTGTTGACGTCCACCATCTCCTGGCGGCCGTTGCGCTTGGTCACGCGCATCTGCCCGGGGTTGTGCGGCGGGGTCAGGGCAAAGCTTTCGCCAGTGGAGTCCAGCGTTTCGGCGGGAAACGGGGGCCACGCCGGGCCAGCGCCGGGACGCTCGCGGGTGGGGGTGTCGAGAGGCTGCATGGTTGGTGGCTCCAGGCCGTGGCAATCAACGGCCTGCTCCCGCGCGCAGGGCTGATGCAGTGGTTGCCCGCGGACGGTCGCCCATCGGGCGGAGTGGCCCGACGATCCGACGCGCTTCCCCGCGGAAGCCGCCACCACCCGTCATGGCGTTGTGGCCATGACGCGTCGGCAGGTCTTCGGACTCGCGGACGAGGGCCTTTGGCCCGCCTACTGGTCTCCGCTTCCCGATCGCTGTGGATCAGTGCGCTATCGAGACGTTCGTTTCCACTTACCGCTGCGGGGCAGTTCCGGATTCGCACCGGATTCCCTTTTAAGCCCGGCCGACGATCGCGTCTGGCGGGACACCAACGGCCCCAACATATAGCGACGAGTTGGTCGGGTCAACCCAATAACTTGTGGATAACCTTTACAAGGCGTCCTGGTCCAGTTCGCCGGTTCGGATGCGGATCACCTGTTCCAGCGGGCTCACGAAGATCTTGCCGTCGCCGATCTTGCCGGTGCGGGCCGAGTGCTGGATCGCCTCCAGCACCCGCTCGAGCTGCTCGTCGGCCACCGCGGCCTCCAGCTTGATCTTTGGCAGGAAATCGACCACGTACTCAGCCCCGCGATAGAGCTCGGTATGACCTTTCTGGCGGCCGAAGCCCTTCACCTCGGTCACCGTGATGCCCTGAACGCCGGCCTCGGCCAGCGCCTCGCGCACGTCGTCGAGCTTGAACGGCTTGATGATCGCCACGACCAGCTTCATGGGTTTTCCTCGGAGCGTGAGACGTCGGGTTCGACGCGGAAGGCCATTTTGCCCGCATGTCGCGCTGCTGTCGCGGAATCGGTGCGTGTAGGACAATCCCTACATCCACTCGCGGAGTCCACCGATGGCAGACCTGTCAATTGTTCGTGAATACTTCTCCTCGACAAGTTCGAGGCGCCATCCATGATGGATAGGCTGAATATCGATCAGCTGGCACGACGCCTGGCATCGTTGGTTCCGCCCGGAGTGGCACAGGCGCAGCAGGATCTGCGAACCAATTTTCACGATGTTCTGGCACAAGGACTGCGCCGTCTCGACCTGGTCACCCGCGAAGAATTCGACGTCCAGAGCCAAGTGCTTGCCCGCACCCGCGCCAAGGTCGAGGAATTGGAGCGGCGCGTGGCCGAACTAGAGGCTGCCGTCGCTGCCCGCGGAGACTGACCAGTAACCTCCCGGGAGCCGCCCCCGATCCGTCACCCTCACCCCGAGTTTTGCGGTCGGGGGCGGTTATTTACAACCTGAAGCCGTGCACGTAGTGGTTCGATGCGGGCGCACGAGAGCGGCTTGGCAGCAGGCCGGTCCGCGAGTTGACATGGAGTGGCCGCATGAGTCTTGCCGTCACGCTGAGTCGCGCCCACGAAGGCATCGCCGCGCCGCAGGTCATGGTTGAAGTGCATCTGTCCGGTGGCTTGCCGGCTACCAGCATCGTGGGCGTGCCCGAAGCCGCCGTGCGCGAGGCCCGCGACCGCGTACGCGTGGCGATCCAGAGCACCGCGTTCGAATACCCGGGCCGCAAGGTCACCGTGAACCTAGCACCCGCCGAGTTACCCAAGGAAAGCGGCCGCTTCGACTTGCCGATTGCGCTGGGCATCCTCGCTGCCAGCGGCCAGGTGCCGCGCGAGAAACTGGACGATTGCGAATTCCTTGGCGAATTGGCGCTCAGCGGCTCGTTGCGCAGCGTTTCCGGTGTGCTGCCGGCACTGCTGCGTGCGCGGGCACGTGGTCGCAAGGTGGTCGTGCCGCGTGCCAATGCAGCCGAGGCAGCACTGGTCTCCGAAGTGGACGTGCGGGTCGCCGATTCGCTGGCTGAGGTCTGCCGTTGGCTGTGCGGCGCACGGGCTTCAGAACTACTACGAGAGCAACATGGCCCTAAAGGAGGATCATGTCAGGGAGGACCTTTTCTATACCAGCGGTCCGGTCTTCACAAGGTCGATTGACCGCCCTCCCACCAAGTACTACGATTCAGCCGCAGTCAGGGACAGTATAATCTCCTCAGGATGCCACCTGCACGGAAAGGTGGAGGGAAGCATCCTGTCGAGGAACACCTACATCGGAGAAGGCTCTGTCGTAAGAAACTGCATACTCCTGAGAAGATGCAGGATAGAGGGCAATGTGCACATCGAGAACGCGATACTCGACAGCGAAGTGGTCATTAGCTCCGGCATAACGCTGAAAATCGACAGCGCCGGAGGAAGGCCCCTTGTCATAGGTAAAGAAAGCAGGCTATGAGAAACGGGGTGATCTGATGTCTCCAGCAAAGAAGGCAACCGGCGGCAATCAACTCAAGCTACTGTTCGTAA
>DAIDKO010000054.1 GCA_027450005.1 Rhodanobacter sp.
GTAGGCTTCGTGGAACAGCATCAGGCGCAGCTTTTCCATGCCGAGCCCTTGCGCCTCGAGCGCGAGCTCCCGCGCCTCTGGCACCTTGCGCAGAGCAAAGTTTAGGATATCCCATGCCGATACCGCCGTGACCCTACGGATGGCTATGCACGGCGGAGCGGCGAGCGACGAAGGTGTTGTAGCCGTAAGCATTGGCGTAGCTGCGTTCTTCGGGTTCGAAAAAGGCATAGTCCGCCGTGCGCGCCAGGTGAGTCAGCGTCGACGCCGTCACCGCACTAAGCACGACGCCCCTGACTGCGTTCATTTCGCCGCCGCACGCTTCGACGCAAAGATGGCTCACATGTCGACCAGCATCGTGGACGCATCGATGTCACGCCCGGTTACGGTCGCGCTCACGCCGTGGTCAGCATCGGCCGTGACGAAGACCACCAGTGTGTTGAGGGAACTCCAGCTCGGCTGTTCCTCGAAACGAGTATCCAGCGCGCAAGTGTGGCTTCAACCGCCGATGGCGGAGGCGAATTTGTTGATGAAATCGTCGATGGTCACGGCGTTGGCCCTTTGCTGATGAGCGCGACAATGACGTCTCGGATGGTGGATACCACGGCGTCGTCCACGGCGGCGCCGTTTGGAAGGACGATAACGCGGCTGGCCACGGCCTCGCTGTGGGGCAGTAGCAGGCCGGCGTGGGGAAACAGTTCGCGGTAGGGTTTCATCCTGTGGCAGCCCGGCCAGAAGTACTTGCGCACAAGGATGTTCTCGGCGTGCAACGCGTCGATGATTTGGTCGCGCGACACTGGGCAGGACGCATCGACCTCGATCACCGCGTAGTGATGGCTGTTGCGTTCGGCCGGGTCGTACTCGAGCAGGGTGATGCCGGGAATGCCGGCGAACGCCTCGCGGTACGCGGCATGGTTGCGCCGATTGATCGCGACCACGCCGTCGAAACCGCCGAGGTTAGCCAGGCCCATCGCGGCGCAGGCTTCGATCATCTTGCCGTTGGTGCCGGGGTGGATCACGTTGTCATAGCCGGCAAAGCCGAAGTTGCGCATCAGGCGCATGGCTTCCGCCAGTCCATCGTCATCGGTGGTGACCGCGCCGCCTTCCATCGTGTTGAACGCCTTAGTCGCGTGGAAACTGAACACCGCGCAGCGGCCGAAGCGGCCGATGGGCTGCCCGCGGTACGTGCTGTCGAAGGCGTGTGCTGCATCGAACATCAGGCCGAGGCCGTGTTCGTCGGCAATCGCCTGCAGTTCATCGGCAGGTGCGGCGCGGCCCCACAGGTGCACGCCGATGATGCCGCTGGTACGCGGCGTGATCATGTGCCGCACTGAGGCTGGGTCGAGGTTGTGCGTGACGGGGTCGATGTCGGCGAACACCGGCGTGATGTCCTGCCAGTACAGCGCGTGCGCGGTGGCGATGAAGGTCCACGAGGGGACGATCACCTCGCCGGAAAAACCTTGCGCGCGGATGGCGATTTCCAGCGCGATGGTGCCGTTGCACATCGCCACGCAATGCTTCACGCCGAGGCGCTCGGCGATGCGCTGCTCAAACTCCTGTACCAACGGGCCGTTGTTGCTCAGCCACTGGTTGTCCAGCACCTGGCCCATGCGCTGCAGGAACGCCTCGCGGTCGCAGATGGTGGGCCGCCCCACGTGCAGCGCCTCGGCATAGGCGGGCGGCGCGCCATGGAGGGCGAGGTCAATCTTGCGGCGGATGAGCTTGACGGGCATGGTCGATTCTGGCTAAGACTAGCGTGGTGGATCAGCGTCTGGGCTGGCGCGGCTTTACTGCGTCAAATTGCTGGCGACTTGCGACCGCAACGTCGGTGCCAAACGCCATTCCAGCCCCGCCCAAGCGGTGAAGCACATACCGCGCCAATAATCGCCGCCAGCAAGGAACGCATGGAAGCGAAACGCCCGGGCGTAGCCACGGGCGTTTCGCGCAGGAGCAGAAGCAATGCGGAACGACTAATGGATGTAGTTGAACAGGCTCATGCCTTCCATCTTCGCGAAGGTCTGCATCGAGGCCTGGAGCGCCGTGGACTGCAGCGACAACTGGCTGAGAGCACTGGCGAGGTTGGTGTCCTGCACGCCAGAGAGCACCGTCTGGTAGGTGATCGTCAGGTTGCTGTAGTTGCTTTGCTGCTGGGTCAGCCGGTTCAGGCGGCCACCCACGTCGGTCTGCGTGGCGGATACCTGGTTCTGCGCCTGGTCCAGCGACTCGATCTGGCGGCTCAGCGTGTTACTGAGCTGCGCGTTGTTGCTGCTGGTGTTGTTGAGCGCGTTGACGATGTTGGTCAACGTGGCGAACACGTTTTGGGTCTGACCGGACTGCACGCTCATCGAGTCGCCGGCTGCGGGGGTGCCGCTCAGGGCGATGCTCATGCCGTTGAAACTGATGCTGCCGCCATCCTTGTAGGTGCCAGTAGCCACCGTGGCATTGCCGTGGTTCACGTCGCTGGCCGTCCAGTTGCCGGCAGCGTCGAAGGTGATCGCATAGTTCACCGGCCCGGAGGCAGTGGCCGCGTTCCAGGCAGTGGTGTTGGTGACGCTGTTGGCACCGACCAGCAATCTGCCGGTGTTGCTGGCTGCCGCGCTGGCGACGAACGAACCGTTGCCAGCCGGGATGTTCATGAACAGGCCGGACCCCGCGTCGCTGTTGGGGATACGCAGGCCGCTGCCAATGGCCGTCATCTGGTTGTCGCTGTTGCCGTTGTACGTCACCGAGCCATCACTGTTGAGCACGAATGGCGTGGTGGTCGTGCTTGTACCGGCGAACAAGGCATTGTTGTTGGCGTCGGTGGTGTTGGCCAGTTGCACCAGTTGCGCCCGGATCTGGCCAAGCTGGGTGGCCATGTCCGTCCGATCGGCATTCGACAGCGTGCCATTGATGCCCTGGATCGCCATTGAGCGCGCCTGATTCAACAGCGAATTGAAGGAGCTCAGCGTCGTGCTCTCGGTGGAAAGCCGACCATTCGCGTTGTTGATGTTGGCGGTGTACTGCGCCGCATCCGCCAGCGCGTGGTTGAGCGATACCACCTGCGTGGCGCCGCCCGGGTCGTCGGAGGCCAGGTTGATGCGCTGACCGCTGCTCACCTGGTTCTGCGAGACGGCAGCTGCGCTCTGCTGGGTGAGGATGTTCGAGAGCGATTGCTGATACATCCAGCTGGTGGAAATGCGGATCACGGACGAGTCCTCGGTCAGGCCTGGACGGCGGTGATCAGGCTGGCAAAGGTGGTCTGCGAGATGGAGATCACCTGGGCAGACGCCTGATAGGCCTGCTGATATTTGATCAAGTTGGCGGCCTCCTGGTCGAGGTTGACGCCAGTCACGCTCTGCTGGGCACTGGTCGCCTGGTTATAGAGACCGGTCTGGGTCGTCAAGGCATCGCTGGCCATGCTGCCGGCGATGCCGATCTGGTTGGTCAGGTTTGCGTAGGCCCCCACCACACTGGTGGTGCCGCCATCGAGCACCCCGACATTCGCCAGTCCGGCCAGATCCAGCGCGTTGCCGTTGCTATTGAGGCCGCCACTGTTCTTCGCCACGCTGAAGCTGTCGCCACTGGCCGGCGCGCCGCTGAGGCTCAGGCTCCAGCCATCGAACTGTATCGGGGTGCCACTGGCGTAGGTCCCGGTGGTGGTGTTACCCGCACCGTCGGTGACGGTATAGCTGCCACCGGCTCCGAACGTAACCGTCGCACCAGAGAACAGATTGGCGTTGGTGCTGTCGACCACGTCTACCGCAGTGATCGCTGCACTCCCGGTGTTGCTGGTCGCAGTCGTACCTTGCAGCGCAGACGCCGCGGCGATGGCAGACGGATCGTTCGTGGCCAACGCAAGGCCGGTGGCCACGTCCTGTGTTGGGCGGATCTGGAAACTGTCCCCTACCTGCGCAGTGCCAGACACGGTGAAGGTGAGGCCATTGGCTGATAGCGTCCCATTGGAATTGGCGGTCAACGCCACCGGGTTGCCGGTGGTCGTATTGAGCTGCCAGCCGTTCACCGATGGCGAAGTATTGCTGCCCGTGTACGTGAGAATGTAGTTGTCATTGGTGAGCGCGGAGAGATTGCTGACGCTTGCACTCACCGATGCGGTACCGGCATAAGCCTTCAGCGCGGCGACGCTCGGATAGGGCACCACGAAGATAGGTTGGCCCTGGACGCCAACGAGGTTCAGGCCCTTGGCCTGCTGGCCATTGACGCCCTGGGCAAGCGCAAGCGCAGCACGGCCCAGTTGGTTCTGGGCTGGATCGAGTGTGTTCGTTCGATACGACAGCAATGCGCCCAGCGAACCACCCGAAAGGCTTGAGGTGATGTCCGTGCCGCTGGCGTTGAGCACGTCGGTGGTGCCGCTGTCATAGGGGCTGCTGCCCGCCTGGAGGCCATAGGAATAGCCCCCGCTTACCAGCGTCTGGCCGGAAGTGCTGTAGATGCTCAGGGTATTGTCGGGTTGGGCGGCGACAGATATGCCGGTGGCACCGGCTAGTTGCTTGACCAGACTGTCGCGTTGATCAAGCAGGGCATTTGGCTGGGTGGCGCCTGCCTGGCTGATGCTGGTGTTGAGCGTGGCGATCTGCTTGATCAACGAATTGATGTTGCCGACCGTATCGGAAATCTGCGTGTTGATCTGCTGACGTTGCTGGTCCAGCTGCTGGCCGAAGGTATTGAAGGTTTGCACCAGGGCGGCTGCATCGCCCAGCGCGGCCTGTCGCGCGGACGAGTCCTGCGGTGCATTGGCGACGGCGTTGAAAGAACCGTAGAAGGTATCCAGCGAGGACTGCAGGTTGCCGCTGTTCTTCAACAGGCCGTTCAGGGTCGTGTTCAGGTCGTTGGTGGTGCTGGCACCCTGCATGGCACTGTAGCTGCTCCACACCGACTGGGTGAGATACTGGCTGTAGGCCCGCTGCACCGAGATAACGTCCACGCCGGTGCCCATGGTGTAGCGACCGTTGTTCTGGCCCACCTGGTCCACCTGTACCACGCTTTGCTGGCTGTAACCGTCCGTACCGGCATTGGAGATGTTGTTGCCGGTGACTTGAAGGCCGATCTGGGCAGCGTTGAGCCCCGATACGCCGATGTTGAGCAGGCTGGACATGGCCTAAACCTCTGGTTGACGCCTAGGGGTTCGGCAGGTCGGCCGAATTCTTTAGGGCCGCCAGCGCCTCACGCATTTCCGGGCTGGCAGCGACGGCAGCAATCTTGGCAGCGTAGCCCGGATCGGTGGCATAGCCACCGCGCACCAGGGCATTGGCGAAGCCCCGGACGTCGTCGCCGTGGTCTCGCACGCTGGCATAGCGCGGGTCGCTGGTAATCAATTTGGCATAATCCCTGAACGACTGTGCGGGCGAGTCGTAGGCACGGAACTGCGCATGCCGGCGCACCGCCACGCCATTCACGTACTCGAGCGTGGGCACGCTGACCTTCCGTCCCTCCCAGTTGCTGCCCGCCTTGATGCCGAACAGGTTGAAGCTGGTGGAGCCGTCCGGGGCGCGCGGCATGTGCTTGCCCCATTGGGTTTCCAGCGCCGCCTGGGCCAGTACGGTTCGCACCGACAGCCCCAGCTTCTGCGCCGCGGCCTCGGCATAGGGGGCCAGCGCCCGCACGAACTCCTGCGCATCCTGTGGTAGCCATTTCATTGCACTGCGGCCCAGTTCACGGCCCGCCTCGACCACGTTGGCGAGACGGCGCTGGAACTGGTCGGCATTGGCCGGCAGCTTGGTCGGGTCACCGATGCCGTCGGGGTCGTCCGCCGTCCCGGTCGACGTCGGGGCCCCCACCCCACCAATCGAGGTAGCGGCGCCGGGTATCGGCTTGGCCTGCCCGCCCAGTTGGCGAATCAGCATCTGGGCGATGCCGAGACCCTTGCCATCCTGGGCCAGGGTCACGGAGAGCTGCTGGTCGTACAGGTCGCGGTACGCCTTGCCGGCCTCACTGTCGCCCAGCCCTGCGCCAAGGCTGTCGCTCGCCTCGCGCATGGACTTCAGCATCATCTGGGTGAACAGTGCCTCGAACTGCTTGGCCACCTCGGGTAGGGCAGCCTTGCCGTCGCGCTGCGCCGCCGCGCGCAACTGGTCGAACCCGGACAGGTCGGTCCAGGTGCTCAGCGAGGCGTTGGCGGACAAGGCGGCGTTGGGCATGTCGGCGGACCGGCTAGATGACCACCAGGTCGGCGTGCAACGCGCCGGCCTGCTTCAGTGCCTGCAGGATGGAAATCAGGTCGCTGGGCGATGCGCCCACCTGGTTCACCGCACGCACGATGGTATCCAGGCTCACGCCCGGGCCGAACTTGAACATGTGCCCACCCTGCTCGCTGACCTGCACGTTGCTCGAGGGCACCACCGCGGTCTGGCCGTTGCTGAGCGGTCCCGGCTGGCTGACCAGTGGCTGCTCGCCGATGGTCACGGAGATCGAGCCATGCGCCACCGCAGCGGCGGAAACGCGCACATCCGAGCCGATCACCACGGTACCGGTGCGCGAATTCACCACCACGCGCGCCGGCGGGGAGCCGGGGGTCACGTCGAGACTTTCGATGGCGCCTAGCCAGGCCACCTTTTGGGTAGGATCCTGCGGCACCCGCACGTCTACGGTGCCACCGTCGACGGCGCGCGCGGTGCCCGCGCCGTAGGTATGGTTGATCGCATCCACGATGCGCGACACGGTGGTGAAATCCGGCGTGTTGAGGTTGAGCCGCAGGTTGTCGCTGGTGGCGAACGAGGAGGGCACGCTGCGCTCCACCGTGGCGCCGTTCGGGATGCGGCCGCTGGCGGAGATGTTCTTCTCCACGCTCGAGCCGCTCTTGCCCGACGCGGTGATGCCGCCCACCACCACGCTGCCTTGGGCCACCGCGTAGACGTTGCCGTCGGCACCGCGCAGCGGCGACATCAGCAGCTCGCCGCCGCGCAGGCTCTTGGCGTTGCCGATCGAAGCCACCGTGACGTCGATGGTCTGGCCCGGCTTGGCGAACGGCGGCAGGTCCGCGGTGATGGTCACCGCGGCCGCGTTCTTGAGCTGCGGGCGTACGTTGGCCGGCACGTTGATGCCGAACTGCTGCAGCATGTTCTCCAGGCTCTGGGTAGCGAACGGCGCCTGCGTGGTCTGGTCGCCGGAGCCGTCCAGGCCCACCACCAAGCCGTAACCGATCAACTGGTTGGAGCGTACGCCACCAATCGAGGCGAGGTCGCGGATCTTGTCGGCATGCGCAGGGATCGCCAATGCAAGGGAGAGCACCGACAGCAGCGCGAAGAGGCCTTGGCCGAGCCGACGCCCCGCAACAGGAATGGCGGACCCGCTGCGCGACGCTGCCTTAGCGCGCGTCAGGGCGACCGGGTGTGCAGCGGAGCCTGGAGTTTTCATCAGAAGGGCATCCACTTGGAATTGAAGAAGCGGGTCAGCCAGCCTTGCGTATTGGCGTCGGCGAGCGAACCCCGACCGGTGTAGGAGATTCTGGCGTCGGCCACGCGCGTCGAAGGCACGGTGTTGTCTTGGCCGATGTCCTGCGGGCGCACGATGCCGGCGATGCGGATCAGCTCCTGCCCCTGGTTGATGGTAAGCAGCTTTTCGCCGCGCACCAGCAGGTTGCCGTTGGCCAGCCGCTGCACAACGGTGACGGTGATGTTACCGGTGAGCTGGTTGCTCTGGCTGCTGGAGCCGCCACCGTCGAAGCTACGCGCGCTGTTGATGCCCACGCCAGCTCGGTTGAACGTCTTGCCGAGCAGCGAGGGCGCGCCAATGGTGTCCTTGTCAGTCTTGCTGGTGCTGGTGGTGGATTTCTTAACCGCCTGCGTGTTTTCCTGCAGCACGATCGTCAGGATGTCGCCTGTGCGATGGGCACGCGGGTCGGCAAACAGCTCCATGTTCTGCGCATCATGGTAGATCGAGCCGTCGGCCGGGGGCGGTGTTGAGGGTGCCACCGGCGGCGTGGCGGCCCACATCGCGTCATCGCGTTCCTGCCTGTGCAGGACGGCACAGCCAGGCAACGCGAACAGCGCAAGCGCAGCGACGAGGTTGGGGAGAACGGCGATGGTTCGCACGACGGCGGGCCTCACATCTTGTCGGTAATGGTCTGCAGCATCTGGTCGGCGGCGGTGATGGACTTGGAGTTCATCTCGTAGGTGCGCTGGGTCTGGATCATGTCCACCATCGCCTCCACTACGTTCACGTTGGACGACTCCAGCGAGCCCTGCAGCAGGGTGCCGAGGCCGTTGATCCCGGCCTGTCCCGTTTGTGGCGCACCGCTTGAGGCGGTTTCCAGATACAGGTTCTGGCCCATCGACTGCAGGCCTGCCGGATTGATGAAATCGGCCAGTTGCAGCGTGCCCACCTGCTGCGGCGCGGCCTGCCCCGGCACGGTGACGCTGATCGTTCCGTCAGTGCCGATGGTGATGCTCTGTGCGCCCTGCGGCAGCGTGATCGCAGGCGAGAGCGGGTAGCCGTCGGCGGTGACGATCTGGCCGTTGGCATCCTGGTGCAGCGAGCCGTCCCGGGTATAGGCCGTGGTACCGTCCGGCATGGTTACCTGCAGGAAGCCACGCCCCTGGATGGCGACGTCCAGTGCGTTGCCGGTCTGGGTGATCGCGCCTTGGGTGAATAGCTTTTCGTTGGCCACCACACGCACACCGGTGCCCATCAGAAGGCCCGCCGGCGACTGCGTCTGCTCGGTGGTCTGAGCGCCGGGCTGACCCAGGTTCTGGTACATCAGGTCCTGGAACTCGGGACGCGATGCCTTGTAGCCGGTTGTACTGGCGTTGGCCAGGTTGTTCGAGATGGCGTCCAGGTTCGTCTGCTGCGCATCGAGCCCGGTCTTGGCGATCCAGAGTGAGGAAAACATGGGAAAGCTCCGCGGAGTTCAGTCGGGTTAGTTCGCCTGCAGCAGCTTCAGGCTGGAGTCGGCGTCGTCTTTGGCGGTTTTCATCGAACGCACCTGCATGTCGTACTGGCGCGACAGCGCGATCATGCGCACCAGTTCCGCCGAGGGATTGACGTTGCTGCCTTCCAGCGTCTGCGGCGCCAGCAGGACGGTGGTGTCGGCGTTCGCGGTAGCTCCGCCGGCCAGATGCATCAGGCCGTCCGAGCCCTTGGAAAGCTGCGTGGGGTCGGGATTGACCAGCTTGATGCGGTCCACTTGGGAGACCGTGCTCGGACCTTGCCCCAGCGGTACCGTGGAGATGGTGCCGTCGCTGCCGATCACGATGTTGGCGCTGTCGGGGATGGTGATCGGACCGCCGCTGCCGATCACCGGATCGCCCTCGGCGTCGGTGAGAACGCCTTCGGCGGTGAGCTGCAGGTTTCCGGCGCGTGTGTAGGCCTCGCTGCCGTCCGGCGCCTGCACCGCGATCCAGCCCGGGCCGCGAATCGCCACGTCCAGCGCTCGCCCGGTGCGCTGCATCGGTCCCTGGCTGTCGTCGCGGCCAAGGCCTTCGGCGACTGCATTGATGCGGCTCGGCAAGCCCGGCCCAAGCACCGGCAGGCTCTGGAACGCGTCCAGCTCGCTCTTGAAGGCTGTCGTACTGGCGTTGGCAAGATTGTGGCTCACCACGTCCTGGGCCCGCAGGATCTGCGTGGCCCCGGTCATCGCAACGTAGAGGGAACGATCCATGACAACCTACCTCGAGAGGCTTGGGCTTACCGCGAGACGGCGCTGAACAACGTGGTGGCCAGCGTGTTGTCGGTGGCCAGGACCTGCGCGTTGGCCTGGTAGTCACGTTGCGCCTGGATCATGTCCACCAGCTGCGCGGTGGTGTCGCTGGTGTTGGATTGCTCCAGCGCGCCGGACTGGATCGTGCCGTACTGGCCGCTACCGGCCGTGCCCATCACTGCGGTGCCCGAGTCCGTGCTGGCCATCCAACTGGCGCTACCCAACTGACGCAATCCCTGCAGGTTCTGAAAATTGGCCATCGCCAGCTGGCCGATCTTGCTGCTCTGGCCGTTGGAGTAGTTGGCGGTGACGATGCCCGCGTTGTCGATGTCGATCGAGGCCAGCGAACCGGCAGTGTAGCCGTCCTGGCTGATCGTGCCGGCGGCGTAGCCTGTGCCGTACTGCGTGGTCTTGGCAAAGTTGACCGACAGTGTCTGCGGGTTGGCGCCGTTGCCGTAGTTGACCGGGTTAAAGGTGACGATGCCGCTGGCGGGCGTGAGCAGTGCGCCGGTGGAATCGAAGGTCAACGCCTGGGTGCCAGCACTGATGCCGTCCACGTAGAGATTGACGTTCCAAGTGTTGTTGCCAGTCTTCACGTAGTACGCCGTGGCCTGGTGCGACGTGCCCAGGCTGTCGTACACGGTGAACGTGGCCGACTGGTTGAAAGTGGCCGGGTTGGTGGGATCGAAGGCCAACGTCGGCGCAGTGGCGTTCGCCGGAAGGTTGGACGAGACGATCGCCGTGGTTGTTGCCTTGGCTGAGCTCTGTGCGGTGACCAGGTTGAGTGTGGTCAGCGTGCTGCTATCGAAGGTGTTGCTGGCGACGCTGTAGGGATAGACTTGCAGCTTGTCGCCACTCTGGTTGACCACGTTGCCCGACGGATCCTGATGGAACGCGCCAGCACGGGTGTAGGCATAACCGTTACCGGTGTTGACCACGAAAAAGCCGTTGCCGCTGATCGCCAGGTCAAGGCTGTTACCGGTGGTCTGGATATCGCCCTGGGCGAATTGCTGCGCGACGTCGGCCAAGCGGGTGCCGCTGCCCACTGCGGTGGCGCTGAGGTTGATGCCGGTCACTGCGTAGATGTCCGCGAACTCTGCGCGCGACCCCTTGAAACCCGTGGTGTTGGCGTTGGCGATATTGTTGGCGATCACGTTGAGATCGGACTGCGCGCCGTTCAGGCCGCTGAGTGCTTGATTGAGAGCCATGTTTCGTTCCTCGCTGGAAAGTTGGGGTCGGCGGTCAGTTGATCTGCGCGATCGAACCAAGCGGCACGCCGCCCACGCCGTTTACCTGCACGTACGTACCCACGCTTGAGCCACCGTAGCCCACGCCACTGACCGTGCCGCCAACGTAGGTGGAGAGCGGGTTACCGGCCTCGTCGGCGGCGGTGATGCCATAGGTCCCGGCCGGCAGCGGGTTGCCGTGGTCGTCCTTGCCGTCCCACATGAAGCTGCTGAGGCCGGGCTGCTGCGCACCCAGGTCGAGCGTGCGTACCTTGTTACCGCTGGCATCCGTGATAATGAGTTGCACGTCGGAACTGGCGCTGGTGACGCCCACGGCGCCATTCACCGCATTGCCGGCGTAGCCGAGGCTTGCGGAGGGCACCAGCACGCTGCGTCCAACCAGACCAACCGAACCCAGCACCTGTGAAGTCTGCATGCCACTGGCGACTTGGCTGGAGAGGCTGTTGACGGCGGTGTTGAGATCCTGGGTGGAAGCCAGTTGGCTGAATTGCGCCAACTGCGCGACGAACTGCGTGTTGTCCATCGGCTGCGTCGGATCCTGCGCCTGCAGCTGAGCGCTGAGCAGCTTCAGGAAATCGGCCTGGCTCATCGAATTGCCGAGCACATTGCCCGTTGGGCTGGACGCACTGCCGGAGCCCACGCTGCCGGCGGCAGCGTTCGCGGTGACGTTGCTGATCGTGGTCATGGCTGGAGCCTCACTGCCCAAGGGTCAGGGTCTTGGTCATCAGTTGCTTGGCCGTGTTCATCACCTCGACGTTGTTCTGGTACGAACGCGACGCCGAGATCATGTTGACCAGTGCATCCACCGGGTTGACGTTGCTGCCGTAGACATAGCCGTCGGCATTCGCCATCGGATTACCCGGCTCATAACGCACCGGGATCGCTTCCTGGCTCTGGGCGATGCCGAGCACCTGCACACCCTCGCTGGCGCCGGCATCGGCATTGCCAGTGCCAATGTCGCCGCCGAGCTGCGCGGACTGCTGCTTGTGCACAGCCGCGAACAACGGCTCGCGCGCGCGGTAGGCGCCTTCCAGCGTGGGGGACACGCTGTCCGCGTTGGCCAAGTTGCTAGCCACCGTGTTGAGCCGCAGGGATTGGGCCGCCATGCCGGAACCGGCCACGTTGAAGACTGAAAAGAGCGAAGACATCACGGAGCTCCTGAAATGGCGGTGCGCAGCATGTGGATCTGCGCCGTAATGAACGAGAGGCTGGCCTGGTAATGCACGCTGTTGGCGGCGAAGTCGGCCTTCTCGACCTGGGTGTTGACGGTGTTGCCGTCCATGCTCGGCTGCGTCGGAACGCGGTATTCCAGTGGTGCGTTGGCGCCCTCATCCGTGCCGTCGCCAATCTGGCCCGGGGAAGTCGTCTCCAGCGGCAACTGGCCGTCCGCGCCACCGGCCGCGGCCAGTGCCTTGCGGAAATCGATGTCGCGCGCGAGGTAGCCGGGGGTATCTGCGTTGGCCAGGTTGTTGGCCAACACCTCGGCACGTCGCTGCCACAGCTCCAGGGCCTGGGTGTGGATGCCGAACAGGTTTTGTGGGATGGGATTCATAGGGTCTGCTCCACGTGCGTTTGCCGCACGGAGCAGAAGGCAAATTGCATGCCACTACGCCGAAACCCTTGCCACGCTTGGGCTGGCCGCGCCAGCGCCGTAGCGCGACGTCACCACGACAGGCCCGGAGTCGATTTGTTGACGCGCCGCCGGCAGCGGGTTCAGCGCGTCAGTCGGCGGCCGCCGGCAACAGCTCGAATACCGCCTGGGCCAGCAGGTCGGGCTGGAATTTGGCGATGAAGGCGTCGGCCTTCACTTCCTTCACCATGGCCTCGTTGAAGCCGCCGCTGAGCGAGCTATGCAGCAACACCTTCAACCGGCACAGCTCCGGCGATTCGCGGATGGCACGGGTCAGCGCGTAGCCGTCGAGCCTCGGCATCTCGATATCGGACACCACCAGTTTCACGCCTTCTTCGGGGGCGCCAGCAGCCAGCTTGTGGAGCTTGTCCAGCGCTTCGCGCCCATCCTTTGCCACCACGCACTCGATGCTCATCTGCTTGAACAGGGCCACCAGGCGGCGGCGCGCGATGAGCGAATCGTCCACCACCATCACCCGGCGCGGGGACAGTTGACGTGCGTCGGCCAGGCGCTGCATCTGCGCGGACAAATCCGCCGGCGTCGAATCGATGCTAGCCAGCACCTGTTCCACGTCGACCACTGCAAGCAACGCGCCGTCAAGGCGCGTCACCGCGTTGACCTTGTTGCCGAAACCCAGTGCGGCCGGCGGCTCCGCCATTTTTGCGCCGTCGCACTGCACCATGCGCTGCAGGTCGGCCACCAGGAAGCCCTGTACCGAACGGCTGAACTCGGTGACCATCAGGTGCGCGGAGGGCTCGTCGCGCAGCGGCGGATAGCCCAAGGCGGCCGCCAGGTCGATCACCGGGATGGTCTGCCCGCGGTAGTCGCAGCTGCCGGCCAGCAACTCGTGAATGCCCATCATGCGTTCCAGCGGCGGGCGGCGCATCACCTCGCGCACCTTGAAGACGTTGATGCCGAATAGCTGCGCGTCACCGAGGCGGAACAGCAGCATGGCCACCCGGTTGTGACCGGCCAGCCGGGTATGTTGCTCCACCTTCTCCAGCAGCGTGCCGCCCATGCGGACTCCTCGCGAGTGATCCTGCCGCCGCAGCGGCCATGCA
>DAIDKO010000055.1 GCA_027450005.1 Rhodanobacter sp.
GCAGCGTTTGGACGTCCGTGATGTCGTTGATCGCTGCGTGATCCATGGTCACGCAGTGTCATCATTTACACGATCTTTTCAAGAGGTAATCGCGCACTCAACCGATGCCAGTCCACGCCCGCGCACAACCATCGGAACTGCGCCCGGCTCAGTGACCACAATCGCTCGCCCGAAGCCCAGATGAAACGACCATGGTGCAGGCGGCGAGCTGATAACCACACGCCATGAGCATCCACCACCAACACTTTGATCCGCGTCGTGTTGCGGTTGCGGAACACGTACGCCGACCCATCCAGCGGATCACGCCCCAACACTTCGCGCACCTGCACCAGCAGCCGATCGATGCCACATCGGAAATCGATGGCATCACTCACCAGCCACCACGCGTCCACACCCTTCGGGCCCATCACTTCGCTCCTGTTTGGACAGGCGCGTATCTGAGCGATCACGACGCAGGGATGGAAGGTGTCTTCGCCGCACGCTTACGCTATAACGAGCACGGCGCATGGTGATCGACACGTCCGCCATCTTGGCGTGGCTCAAGCACGAACCGGAGCACGAACCGGAGCGCGAACGCATCGTCGCGACGCTGCCGTTCGATGAGCGCCGGGCGCGGCTGGCCGACGCGGCCTTCCTGCGCTACGGCAAAGGCCAAGGCCATTCCGCCCAACTCAACTTCGGCGATTGCGCGGTGGACGCCCTGGCCCGCTCACTAGACGAGCCGTTGCTGTTTGTCGGCAACGACTTCGCACAGACGGACCTCTTGCGATGCTGATCGGCTATGCACGCGTCTCCACGCGCGACCTGAAGCCGCACCTGCAGCTCGATGCGCTGCGGGAGGCCGGTTGCGAGCGCATCTTCGAGGAAACGGCGAGCGGCGCCAAGCGCGACCGCCCCGAGCTCACGTCAGCGCTGGACTATCTGCGCGCCGGCGACAGTCTGGTCGTCTGGAAACTCGATCGGCTGGCACGGTCGACGCGTCAGTTGCTGGAGACGGTGGAGCGGCTGGAGCAGCGCGGGATCGGCCTGAAGATCCTGGCGCAGAACATTGACACGGCGAACGCAGGTGGACGGCTCATCTTCACGGTGTTCTCGGCCATCGCCGAATTCGAGCGCGAGATCATCCGTGAGCGGACACGGGCAGGGCTCGATGCGGCCCGTGCCCGCGGACAGACAGGCGGGCGACCGCGCGCCCTCACTGAGAAGGACCTGAGGGAGGCGCGCGCCCTGCTGATCGACCCAGCGATTACCGTCGAGGATGTGGCGCGCCGGCTCGGCGTCGGACCATCGACCCTGTACCGCTACCTGCCGGCCGCGCGCCACGCAGTGCGAGAAGCCGGACCATGAGCAACGTTCGCCGGCTCCTCCCCAAGCTGACGCTGAACCGCCACTTTGTCGAAGACTTCCTTGGCGTGCCGGAACCCTGCTGTGCGTTGGGTCTGATCGAGGAACGCAAGCAGGTGCTGCCGCTGGTGGCCTTGCGGCCAGGCTGCGCATTACCGAACGACGTGAGCACTCACGGTTTCGACTTCGGCCACTCGGTGCTGGGCACGGACCGCTTCGAAGTGATGCACTTCGCCTTCACGAACCATGCTGCGCCGGTTGCCGCGTGACGTGGAGTAAGCCTTCCAGCAAGGACAGCGGCGATGGGGGACAGCCCTGCACGGAGGCATCGACAGGCACCACGCTGCTCACGGGTCCGCGAGAGGCGTAGCCGGTTCCAAAAATACCGCCGCAGGCCCCGCAATCCCCGACTGCGACCACCCACTTGGGATGGGGCATGGCTTGGTAAGCCCGCTTCAGCGCCTCTTCCATGTTGACTGAAACAGGGCCCGTCACCAGCAGTATGTCGGCATGACGCGGGCTCGCCACGAAGGCAATACCCATGCCTTCGAGGTTGTAGTACGGATTGGTGAGCGCCTGGATTTCCAGTTCACAGCCGTTGCAGGAGCCCGCATCCACGTGGCGGATGCGCAACGCGCGCCCGAACACGCGATGAAGGCGCTCGTGGATATCCCGGAGCCGGGGCTCGTCTGTGTCGGATCCGGGCAGTGCCTCGCTCAGTATCCCGATACCACGGATGCGATTGATGATGTTCAGCATCGCGAGTTCATCCATCGTGGCCGCTATAGGCCAAATTGAACGATTTATTGATGAGTGGAAAGTCGGGAACGATGTTGCCTGTGACCGCGTGCTCGATCAGCGGCCAGTTCTGCCACGAGGGATCATGGACATGACAGCGGCGGATCACGGACGGCACCTCCGCTTCGAGAGCCACCATCACCGGTCCACGCCAACCTTCGATGAGACCCAGGCCTGTCGTGCGTGAACCGAGCGCAGGGATCGACACGGACGTCGCACCATGCGGCAATTGTTCGAGCAGCAATCGATTCAGTCGCAAGGACTCCATGACTTCATCGAAACGCACTTGAACCCGTGCTGCGACGTCACCGTCCATGCTCAGCACGCCATGCGGGCGCAGGTCCCCATAGGGCGCCCAGGGCATGGCAACCCGCAAATCCAGGTCGATGCCTGAGGCACGCCCGGCCAGACCAAGCGCACCCATCGCTTTGGCCGTCAACGGCGCCAGTTGCCCAGTGCCCTTGAAGCGATCCTGCAGCCCGGCGTGTTCATCGTAGATGGCCTTCAGCGCGACCACATCGCGTTCGACGTCGGTCGCCTCGTCTAACAGGGGGCGAACCAGGCGCGGTCCCACATCCGACCGCACTCCTCCCGGAACGATGTAGTCCATCAGGTAGCGCTGCCCGAAAACGTTCTGGTTGAGACGGAGCATTCGCTCCTTGATCGCCGAGAACTGTGACAGGCCAAAGGCGAGTCCGGCATCATTGCCCAGCGCCCCGAGGTCACCCAGATGGTTGGCGATGCGCTCCCGCTCAAGCGCCAGCGCGCGCAGGCAAGTCGCGCGCGGCGCCACCGTCGCACCCGTGGCGGCCTCCAAGGCAGCGCAGTAGGCCCACGAGAAAGCCACGGCACTGTCGCCGCACACGCGGGCCGCAAGCCGGTGGCCTTCCAGCAAGGGCAACGCTTCGAAGCGCTTGGCCACGCCCTTGTGGGTGTAGCCGAGGCGCTCTTCCAGGCGCAACACCTTTTCGCCCACGACGGAAAAGCGGAAATGGCCGGGCTCGATGGTGCCGGCGTGGATGGGACCGACCGGAATCTCATGCACGCCATCTCCGTTGACGCGCACAAAGGGATACGGACCCGGCACACCCGGAACATGGGTTTCGGCGCTAACGTCCCGACGCAGCGGGAAGCGATCTTCCGGCCAACCGCCATGGCGCAACCACGGACGCGTATCGCCCTCACCGGCGCCCAGGCCCAGCAGGTCGCGGGTAGCGCGCTGCAGGCGGCTGGCGGCGGGGAACCATGGCTCCAGCGAGGGATACGTCGGATCCCCTGCCGCCAGAGCGAGTTCAAGCACCAAGGCCCGGCCTGGCAAGAGATACGCTGCGAAAACGCGGAAGACGCCATCGCGATCCCGATCGTCTGCCCCCCAGAGCGTGAGCAGGCGGGCGCCGGCGTCATGGAGTTGCCGCGCAGCGGCCGTCCATTGATCGGCATCGACCACCCGGTGCTGCGCGGGAACATTCGCGGCCAAGCGCGAGCCTTCGAGTGCAATGGGCTCGAGTGACATGCAGTTACCCCGCAAACAAATGGGCTGCCAGGCGGTACCACTGGGACAGCACTGGCGGAATGCTGATGCCCAAGGCCAAGACCAGGCCCAAATGGATGAAAACGGGGAGCAGCGACGGCGGATGCGGCAGCACTGGCGCCTGCGTCTCGCCAAACACCATGGGCTGGACGTGCCGGAAGATTGCCGCGAACGCGACGACAAGCGCCATGAGCAAGATGGGCGTGGCCCATGGGTGATCACGCATCGCCGTCGTCAGCACGAGGTATTCGCTGGTGAACACTCCGAAGGGCGGCATGCCGAGTATCGCCAACGTGCCAAGCATCAAGCCCCAGCCCACACTGGGATGGGTGGCGAGCAGTCCGCGAATGCCCTCCATGCGCTGCGTGCCGGCGGTCTGGGTCGCATGTCCGGCCGTGAAGAAGATGGCCGACTTCGTCAGCGAGTGCACCGTCATGTGCAGCAGCCCCGCGAACGTGGCCACCGGTCCGCCCATGCCGAAGGCGAAGGTCATGATACCCATGTGTTCGATGGACGAGTACGCGAACAAGCGCTTGATGTCGCGCTGGCGCCAGAGAAAGAGCGTCGCCCACACGGTGGAGAGCAGTCCGAAGCCCATCAGCATGCGGCCAGGCAAGGCCGAATGCAGCGCGCCATCGGCGATGATCTTGCAGCGCAGGACGGCGTAGAGCGCCACGTTGAGCAGCAGTCCCGAGAGGACGGCCGAAACGGGGGTCGGCCCCTCCGCATGCGCGTCCGGCAGCCAGTTGTGCAACGGCGCCAAACCCACCTTGGTACCGTAACCGACCAGTAGGAAAACGAAGGCCAGGCCGACCACCGTGGGCTCCAGTTGCCCCTTGACCGCGTTGAGATGGGTCCACAACAGCGCGGACATGCCACTACCGCCGAGCCGGCCCTCGGCGGCCACGTAGACCAGGATCGTGCCAAACAACGCCAGGGCAATCCCGACACCGCAAAGGATGAAGTACTTCCACGCTGCCTCGATGCTGGCCCGGGTGCGATACAGCGAGACGAGCAACACGGTCGACAGCGTGGCCGCTTCCATCGCCACCCACAGAAAGCCCAGATTGTTGGTTGTCAGGGCCACCAGCATGGCGGCCATGAACAACTGGTACATGCTGTGGTACAGACGCAGCCGTCCCTCGGTCAAACGCCCATGGGCCGCCTCGATGCGCATGTAGGGACGCGAGAACACCGACGTGGTGAAACCAACCAGCGTCGTCAGCGCAACCAGGAACACGTTGAAGGGGTCGATGAAAAACTGCTCGTCGAACGCGACGATCGTGCCGCCGTGGATGACGCGCACGACCAGCTTGGCCGCCGCCAGCAGGGTCGACAGACTGATCGCGATATTGAGCTCGGCGGCGTAGCGCTGTGCGCCGGTCACCGCCAGCAAGGCAGCGCCCATCAGGGGAAAGCCCAGAACCAGTGCAAGCTCCACGTCAATCCTCCTTGAGTGATTCGAGGTGATGCAGGTCGAGGCTGTCGAACTGTTCGCGGATATGGAAAAAGAACACGCCGAAGATGAAGACGCCGACCAGCACATCCAGCGCGATGCCAAGCTCCACCACCATGGGCATGCCGTAGGTGGTGGTGGTCGCGGCAAAGAACAGGCCATTTTCCAGCGCCAGGAACCCGATCACCTGGGTAAATGCCTTGCGGCGCGCGAGGATCATCAGCAAGGCCAGCAGGATCACCGCCAGCGCGATGCCCAGGGTATGCCGCATCACCGTCGTGGCGAGCGCAGTGATCGGCTGGGCCAATCCAAAGGCAAAAATCACCAGGCCAAGGCCGACCAGCATCAAGGTCGGCACGTTCACCAGCGGCTCGTTGTCCCGCTCGATCCCCAGCCGGCGCATCAGCCGCAGCAGGATCCACGGCAGCACGCCAACCTTCAGCACCAAGGTGAGCGCGGCGGAGAAAAACAGGTGTGGCAGGTGCGTGGTGGCCGCCACCAGCAGCGTGGACGTTACCAGCACCGCGCCTTGCCAGATCAGCAGCGTGACCAGTCGACGGCTGCGCCGCTCCGCGAGCATGGCAAAGGAGATCAGGAGCAGCGCGGCGGCGAGCGTTTGCAGCACCTGGGCGGCGAAGGTTGGTGCAGGCATCGGTCAGGCCTTCAGCAGCAGGTGCACGAGCAGACCGAGCACGGCCAGCAGGAACGCCATCGTGAGGAACTCCGGCGCACGGAACAAGCGCAGCTTGGCCGAAGTCGTCTCGAAGTACGCCAGGGCAGCTCCGGCCACCGCCAGCTTGGCGACAAGCGCCAGCATGGCAAGCGCGGTGCCGCCGAGGCTGACGCCATGCGTGGCGATGCCCCAAGGCGCAAACAAGGCAAAGCCAATGCAGGCGTAGTTGAACAGCTTCAGCCACGACGCCCATTCGATCAGCGCGAGGTGACGCGCGGAATACTCCAGCACCATCGCCTCGTGGATCATCGTGAGCTCGAGGTGGGTCGACGGGTTGTCGATCGGAAGCCGCGCATTCTCAGCCAGCAGCACCATCACGAACGCCAGCGCGGCAAAGGCCAGGCTGGGATGTAGCGTCACGTGCGACTGCGCCAGGGTGTCCTGCACGATCGCGGGCAACGCCGTCGTCCCCGCCATCAGGGAGCCGTTGAACAGCACCATCAGGAGCGCAGGCTCGGTCAGGAAACCGATCATCATCTCGCGGCGCGCGCCCAGCGTGCCGAAGGCCGTGCCGATGTCCATCGCCGCCAGCGCCATGAAGACACGCGTGGTTGCGAACAGCCCTACCAAAGCGATCGCATCGGCCACGCGTGCCGCCGGGAGCTCGGTCGTCAACGAGGGAGTGATCGCCGCGGCCAGCACCATGGCAGCGAAGACGACATACGGTGCGCCGCGGAACAGCCAGGAGGCATGGTTGGCTAGCGTGGCTTCCTTGTGAAAGAGCTTCCGCAGCATGCGGTAGGGCTGCCACAGGGGCGGCGCGGAACGGTTCTGGAGCAGCGCCCGGCATTGCTCGACCCAACCGGCGAACAAGGGCGCCATCCCGATGGCGCAAAGGCACGCGGCGACCTGCCAGAGATAGACGGCTCCCGTCACAGCACACACACCAGCAGGAAGATCAAGGTCAGGAAGCTGTAGAGCAGGTAGACGGACAACTGCCCACCCTGCAGGACCGCGATGCGCTCCGTCACGCCCTGAATCAGGCGTCCGAGCGGCCGGTAACAGGTCACCCAGAATCGATCTTCGATCTGGATGCGGTAACTCGGCGCCCGGTCGGTTGGCTGGGGCACCTCGCGCTCGATCTTGAAGATCGGTCCAAAAAGATGGCGGATCGGCTGGCCAAAGCCTTCCGCGGAATCCTGCATGCGCGGCGTCTGCCAGGGATAGCCACAGTCCCAGGGCGCCGTACGCCGGCTGCGTGCGCGAAAGAAGCCACGCACGAGGATGAAAGTCACAGCCGTCACGGTGAGCAGGCCGGCCCAGTACCACAGGCCGCTGTAGGACGCCTGGTTGGACGCCACGGGCGCCATCCACCAGAGCGACGGTCCGCGCTGCGCCATGGTCCCCACCAGCGCCTGCGTGACGCGGCCAGCGACGTCGAGCGCGGCTTGCGGGAAAGCGCCGATCGCGACGCAGCCGAGCGCCAGCCAGGCCAACCCGATCCGCTCCAGCCAGCTGGCGTCGCGGGCCGTGGCCAAGCTGCTCTCGCGATGCTGGCCGAGAAAGATCACGCCAAAGAACTTGACCATCACGTATCCCGCCAGCGCCGCCGCCAGCACGACGACCGCGGCGCCCAGCGGAACGATCATGTTGAGGAAGGCAAGCGGGATCCGGGGCGTCTGCAGAAAGGTTTGCAGCAGCAGCCATTCGGAGACAAAGCCATTGAGTGGCGGCAGGCCGGCGATCGCCAGCGAACCGATCAAGGCGAATGCCGCGACCCAGGGCATGCGTCGGATCAACCCCCCCAGCTTGCCCAGGCTGCGCTCACCGGTGGCGTGCATGACCGATCCGGTGGCGAGAAACAGCAGGCTTTTGAACAGCGCATGGTTGAACGCGTGCAGCAACACCGCGGCCAGGGCCAGGGCGGCCAGCACGCGCAAATCGAACGTACGGAAGATGAGCACCAGGCCTATGCCCGCCAGGATCAGGCCGATGTTTTCGATCGACGAATAGGCCAGTAGCCGCTTCATATCGGTCTGCACGGCGGCAAAGACCACGCCGTAGAGCGTCGTGCCCACGCCCATTGCCAGCATCAGCAATCCCCACCACCACGGGCCGGGCGGCAGCAGATCAAGGCTCACCCGCAAGAGGCCGTAGATCGCGATCTTCAGCATCAGGCCGCTCATCATCGCCGACACCGGCGACGGCGCCGCGGGATGGGCCTCCGGCAGCCACACGTGCAGCGGAACCATACCGGCCTTGGCGCCGAACCCGACGAGGGCCAGCACGAACGCGGCGCTGGTCCAGAATGGGGTGAGTGGGGACGCGCGCATGGCGTCGAACGTCATCTGCCAACTGCCGCCGTGCAGGACGCCAAAGCACAGCAGGATGCCCAGCGCCCCGATATGCGCCATCAGCAGGTAAAGAAAGCCCGCGCGGCGGATCTCGGGCAATCGGTGCTGGGTGGTGACCAGGAAATAGGAGCTCAGTGCCATCGTCTCCCAGGCCACCATGAACAGGTAGGCATCGTCCGCCAACACCACCATCGCCATGCTGGCAATGAAGACGTGGTACTGCAGGCAGAGCAGGCCCGGTGCGGTGCCTTCACCGGCACGGAAATAGCCTGCCGAAAAGATCGAAATACCTGCGCCTGCGGTACCCAGCAGCAGGAGGAAACACCCCGACAGTGCATCCAGCCGCACATGGAAGGGCAAGTCCGGCAATCCCAGTGGCAACACGACCTGCTGCGCGACGAACGCAGGCGTCAACGCCACCGCGCCGATCGCCGCCACGCCCAGGCCGACCAGGGCACCCATCGGAAACAGGACGCGAGCAACCCAGCCGATACCCGTTGGACGCAGCAAGCCCAGGGCACCGACCAGCAGCCACGCCCCCACCAGCGCCAGCACGGCGGTCATCGTCGATGATGCGGTGGCGAATTCACTCACGCGTTCGCTTCCCGTCCGGCGACCAGGCGCGCGACCAAGGGGCGTCAATATGTGTGCTAAATGATAATATGATTATCATAGGGATTGATTCATCTGTAAGTTAGAGAATACTCCAATGGCAATCGAAAATCGTACGGCTCGTCTCACCGTTCTGATCGACCCACGCAAGAAAGCGGTCTTCGAGCGTCTGTGCACGGCGGAAGACGCCACACCGTCCCAGGTCGTGCGCCGGCTCATCCGTGAATACATTGAGCGCACCTCCGGCCATCCTTGGCACGCAGACGATGAGGCGCTGCCGGGGAAGCCGGGACACCGTACCCACCATGGATGAATCCGCCGACGGGCACCCGCAGGTGGAGCAGCGCGGTTGGCGTTCGCGGAAAAATGACCGTGGCCGACAAGGGATCACCCCGGGGGACTGTCGCTCGCACACCCCACCCCTTCGACGCGGTGTGAATCCTTTCGCCCAACCACGGCCTCTCTCTATCGAGACCGCCGGTCTCCAAGGCTTATTTCATCCACCTCATTGGAGATGCCCATGAAGACTTCCACCAAGCTCGCCTCCCTCGCTGCCCTGACCGCAGCGATCGTGGCGCTTCCCGCCGCCGCTGCCGATCTGAGCGCCGCTCAGGCCAAGTGCCAGCCGTCTGCCAGTATGAGCAAGTGCGCCGGCAAGTGCGGCGCCAAGTGTTCGGCGGCGAAGCATAAGCATATGAAGGCAAAGTGCGGCGCACACGCGAAGTGCGGTGCCAAGCGTCCAGCCAAACCTGCGTCCAAGTGCGGAGCGAAGTGCGGCGCGAAGCACTGATGAGCGCCAAGCCTGGCCGGCTGAGTCTTGGGAGTGGCGATCACGCTCGCGAGACCGCCGGTCAGCGCTTGCTGGAGACCTATACGACCCTCGCCGCCAAGGGCGAACACCTGCTCGACAGCTTGCTCGGGGGCCAGCCGCCAAGCCAGTGGCGGCACTATCCGGACGACGATGCGATCGATGCGACCAGCGGCTACCAGTGGTTCTACCACTCGCACTCGCCCGAGGACCGACCCGCTGCCGCCGAGCATGGTCATTTCCATCTTTTCGCACGCCGTGCGCTCTGGTCGCGGCGCCTGCAGTCGAAGGACGAAAAGGCCTTTGCGGCCTTGACCGGTCATCCCATGCAGAACGCCGCCACGCGGCATCTGCTCGCCATCGGCATGGACGCAAAGGGCATTCCCACCAGCCTGTTCACGGTCAACAGCTGGGTGACCGGCGACCTGATGCTGAGCGCCTCGACCACCGAACGGCTGCTGGTCAATATGCGTCTGGATACCGGCCACCCGCACATCGATGCCGTGCTGGAGTGCGTGATGGCCTTGTGCGTGGAAGAGATCCGCGATGCGCTGGCTGCCCGCGACGCAACGCTGTCGCGCCATTCCGTAAGTGACATCCTGACCGATCAGAGCCTTGAGGTGCTGTCGGAGCAGGCTATCGCGCTGGATGAAAAGCTGGCCTGATCGCCCCGCGACCGTCGTGCGTTCCGCGCCGGCCGATCACAGCCGCGAGGCGTGATAGCGCACTAGCCAGGCCAAAAGCCACTCCGGCGCGTGGGCCTTCTTCCAGCTGCCGGCAACGTAGTTGTTCGCGTCGGCCCAGCTCGGGTAGGCATGGATGGTGCCCAAGATGGCGTTCAGGCCCATGCCGCGGCGCATGGCCAGCGTGAATTCGGCCAGTAGCTCGCCCGCGTGCTGTCCCACGATCGTGGCGCCCAGGATGCGATCCTTGCCAGGCGGCGTGAACACCTTGACGAAGCCCTGCGCTTGGTCCTCGGTGATCGCCCGATCCAGCTCGGCCAACTCGTAGCGCGACACCTCGTAGGCTATACCTTGCGCCCGGGCCTCGTGCTCGTTGAGGCCGACGCGAGCCACCTCGGGATCCACGAAAGTCACGGCTGGAATGGCGGAATAATCCACCCGGAAGCCTCGAAACGGGCCGAACAGCGCGTTGATGGTCGCGTACCAGGCTTGGTGAGCCGCTGTGTGCGTGAACTGGTACGTGCCGACCGCATCGCCGCAGGCATAGATATTGGGATACAAGGTGGCCAGATAGGCATCGGTCTGCCATCAAGAAAGTGCGCGAAGGTGCGCACGATTCTTTTCCTGCCCCGACGTGTCTTGCTGACCACCGTCGTCTCTGACAGGCGTGACTTCCCCGGCTACGGCAGAGCCCCTCTCTGCCGTAGCGCCGCCATTGCTGGACGGACTCGCCACGGGTAGGGCAGTTACGGTTGCCAGCCGTTTCAGGTTGAGGGCTGCATTGAGATCGCGGTCATGGTGCGTGCCGCATTGCGGACAGATCCATTCCCGATCCTTCAACGTCAGCGCCTCGTTTTTCCAATCGCAGACTGAGCACAGGCGGCTGCTCGGATACCAGCGATCAGCCATCACCCATCGCGTGTCGTAGCGTTTAGCCTTGTATTCCATCTGTGAACGAAACAT
>DAIDKO010000056.1 GCA_027450005.1 Rhodanobacter sp.
ACTTCCGGCTGAGTGAGAGCCGGATGGCGTGGCAAACCATGGACGAATGGGTGCGTCGTCGGCTTCGCTGTCTGCTCTGGCGGCAAGCGAAGTCCCGACAGCGGCGCACTGCGTTGTTGCGGCAAGGCGGGCTTGGTGCACAGCATGCGTGGCACTCGGCGCGCAACGGGCACGGCCCGTGGTGGAACGCCGGCGCAAGGCACAGGCTCTGGGCCTTTCCCATCGCCTTCTTCCACAAGCAGGGTCTGGTCAACATGGCCAGCACTGCACAACAGCTTCAGCGCCACTCGTGAACCGCCGTATGCGGAACCGCACGTACGATGGTGTGGGAGGGGGCCGGAGGATTCCGGCTCCCTACCCGATGCGCGCACTCCTGTTCGCGGAAGTCAAACGGGCGGCCATCCCTGGCCGCACTTTTCAATGGACGCTGTGACAACCGCCATGGAACCTGTCGTACTGCCGCTGGTGATGGCCGATGGCGCGCGGGTGGAGCTGCTGTGCATGGCGCCAGCTGGCGTGCCGCGCGACGCCGTGTACTGGTTGCCGGCGATGGGCGTTCCGGCGAAGCACTACCTGCCGCTGGCCGCGGCGCTGGCGGGCAGCGGCGTGGCGGTGGCATTGCACGAATGGCGCGGTATCGGTTCCAGCAGCCTGCGCGCCGGACACGGCTGCGACTGGAGTTATCGCGAGCTGCTGCAGATCGATTTGCCGACCGGACTGGCGGCGATGCGGGCGCACTGGCCGCAGGCGCGTTGCTGGCTGGGCGGCCATAGCCTCGGCGGTCAACTGGCGTGCCTGTATGCCTCGCTGCATCCGCATGACATGGCGGGCATCGCGCTGGTGGCCAGCGGCGCGCCGTACTGGCGGCGATTCCGCTACGGTACCCTGATCGGCATGGCCTACCTGCTGGCGCCGATGCTGGCGGTCTTGCGTGGCCATCTGCCCGGACGACGCATCGGTTTCGGTGGCAACGAGGCGCGCGGCGTGGTGGCGGACTGGGCGCGCAGCGGGCGTACCGGGCGCTATGCGGCGGCGGGCATGGGCGAGGACCTCGAGCAACGTCTGGCCGCGCTGGAGCTGCCGGTGCTGGCGCAACGCCTGCGCGACGACTGGCTGGGGCCAGCCACCTCGTTGGACTGGCTGCTGGGTAAGATGCCGAACGCCTCCTGCCGGCACGAACAGCTCGCGCCCGGTGACCTCGGCGGCCTCCCGGCGGATCATTTCGGCTGGATGAAGGCGCCCGGACCGGTCGCCGCACGCATTGCCGAGTGGATCGCTACGCGCGACGCAGCGTTCACCGCAGCGCACCGTCCCGGCCCTTGATGTGGGCGTTTCGCGCCGGCACTGTAAGGGTTTCCATTCCCACGCCGGTCGCCTCATGAAATTGTTCGAGCCCATCCAGCAGCGCAGCCTCAGCCTGCGCAACCGCATCGTGATATCGCCGATGTGCCAGTACTCGGCCACCGATGGCCTGCCCGACCACTGGCACCTGGTGCACCTGGGCAGCCGTGCGGTGGGTGGTGCAGGCGCGGTGATTGCCGAGGCCACCGCAGTGTCGGCGCAAGGGCGCATCTCGCCCGGGGATACCGGACTCTGGAACGAGGCCCAGTTGGCGGCATGGCAGCCGATCGTTGCCTTCATCGCCGCGCAAGGCGCGGTACCCGGGGTGCAGCTCGCACACGCTGGCCGTAAGGCCAGCGCGCAACGGCCGTGGGAGGGCGGTGGCGCGCTCGCCGCGGCGCAGGGCGCGTGGACCACGGTAGCGCCGTCGGCCGTGCCGTTCGATACCGGCTGGCACGTGCCGCTGGCGCTGGATGCGTCGGGCATCCGCCAGGTGATCGCGGATTTCCGCGCGGCCGCGCAGCGGGCGCTGGCCGCCGGCTTCAAGCTGGTAGAACTGCATGCCGCCCACGGCTACCTGCTGCATCAGTTCCTGTCGCCGCTGAGCAACCGGCGCGACGACGCCTACGGCGGCAGCTACGAGAACCGCACGCGGCTGGTGCGTGAAGTGGTCGCCGCGGTGCGTGAGGTGTGGCCAGAGGATCTGCCGCTGTGGCTGCGCATCTCGGCCACCGACTGGGCCGAAGGCGGCTGGGACGTGGAGCAGAGCGTGCAGCTGTCGCGCGACATGAAGGCGCTGGGCGTGGATCTGGTCGACGTCTCCAGCGGCGGATTGGTGCCGCACGTCAGGATTCCGCTGGGTCCAGGCTACCAGGTGCCGTTCGCCGCACAGGTCCGGCACGAGGCGGGCATGGCCACCGGTGCGGTGGGCCTCATCACCGAGGCGAGGCAGGCCGAGGCGATCGTGGCGAACGGAGAAGCCGATGTGGTGCTGATTGCCCGCGAGAGCCTGCGCGATCCGTATTTCCCGCGCCGTGCCGCCCAGGAGCTGAGTGCAACCCTGCCCGCGCCGGAGCAATATCAGCGAGCCTGGTGAACGGGGAGGGACGATGGACGCGCAACCGATCCTGATCGAAGGCCGCCGGCACGATCTCGGCGACGGTTTCGCCGTGCGGCGGCTGCTTCCCGCGCTGGAAGCGCGACATGTGGGGCCGTTCGTGTTCTACGACCACATGGGGCCGGTGGACTTCGCGCCTGGTAAGGGCATGGACGTACGGCCGCATCCGCATATCGGCCTGGCCACGGTGACGTGGCTGTTTGACGGCAGCATCCGTCACCGCGACAGCCTGGGCAGCCTGACGGACATCCGTCCCGGCGAGGTGAACTGGATGACCGCCGGCCGCGGCATCGTGCATTCCGAACGCACACCGCCGGAGGTGCGCGCCGCGGGTCAGCGACTGCACGGCATCCAGGTATGGGTAGCGTTGCCGCGTGACCAGGCGGAGGTCGCGCCGGCATTTCACCACCATGAGGCCGACGTGTTGCCGCGCATTCGCCGGCCTGGTGTCGCGCTGGTGCTGATCGCCGGCACCGGCTGGGGCGAGGCTTCACCGGTAAAGGTGTTCGCGCCGATGTTCTTTGCCGAGGCAAGGCTTGATGCCGGCGCCGAACTGGCCCTGCCGTCCGAGCATGCCGAGCATGGCGTGCACGTGATCGAGGGCGAGCTGGCCTGGTGCGGTGCGAAGCTGGCTGCTGGGCGGATGGCGGCGCAATCCGGCGCTGCGGTGGCGATCAAGGCGATCCGTCCCAGTCGCGTGATGCTGTTCGGCGGTGCGCCACTGGATGGCGAGCGCCGCCTGTGGTGGAACTTCGTGGCCGCTGACGACGTACGCATCGAGCAGGCCAAGGCTGACTGGAGCGAAGGGCGCTTCCCCGTCGTGCCGGGCGACGAGCAGGAATCCATCCCATTGCCGGGCTGAGGGAGACGACATGGCTGAATTCGCCAGCTTCCGCGTGTTTTATCCCTACTACCTGGGCGAGCACAGCAACCGGCTGTGCCGGCGCTGGCATTTCGTCGGCAGCACGCTGGTGCTGCTGATCCTGCTTCTGTCGATCGCACGCGGACGACCGGCGTGGCTGTGGCTGCTGCCGGTAGCCGGGTACGGCTGCGCGTGGATCGGCCACTTCGTCTACGAGAAGAACCGCCCGGCCACCTTCCGCCACCCGCTCTACAGTCTGCTGGGCGACTGGGTGATGTACGCGCAGATGCTACGCGGCAAGCTCAGCTTCTAGCGGTATTGCTGGTGACAGTCTTGGCAGGACGCGCCTACGGGTTTCAGCGCCGTGGCGAGCGCGGCGCAGTTCGCCGGGGCGGATGTGATGGCTTGCTGCAGGCTTAGCTGCAGCTTGTGCTCGTCGTCGCTAAAGCCGTGGTCGGCGATGCCGAACGTGGGCAGGATGTCGGTGGCGGTGGATTGTAGACGCAGCAGGTGAGGCAGGGTCGTCGCCGCGTCGCATTGCTTTGCCTTCATCGCATGCTTCAGCGCGCCCATGTGGTAGCCCATGGTGTGCATCACCGCCTTGGGCATGGGGTTGCGCGCGGCCAGCGCGCTCATCACCTGGGCGGTGCCGATGACGCCGATGGCGAAACCGAGCAGAATCAGTAGTGCTGCACGCATGGGGCGGCTCTTCAATGGGGAAATGCGGCGAGCATAACCCGGCCGGCGATAGAATCGCGCGTCCCGCAACAAGGCCGTACCCATGAGCGACACCGCATTTCCCCACGAGCGCTTCGCCGGCATCGAACGGCTGTATGGCGCCGGCAGCGTGGCGAAACTGGCGCAGCGCCATGTTTGCGTGGTGGGCGTGGGCGGCGTGGGCTCGTGGGCCGCCGAGGCGCTGGCACGCAGCGGCGTGGGGCGGCTCACCCTGATCGACGCCGACGAGGTGTGCGTATCGAACACCAACCGCCAGATGCATGCGCTGGATGGCGAATTCGGCAAACCCAAGGTGGGCGTGATGGCCACGCGGCTGCATGCGATCAACCCGGCCTTGCGGTTGGAGGGCATCGAGCGCTTCCTCACCACATCCACCCTGGACGAGTTGCTGGACCGCGGCTACGACGCGGTGCTGGACGCTTGCGACGCCTTCCGCGTCAAACTGGAGATGATCGCATGGTGCCGCCGCCGCAAGCTGCCCATCGTCAGCGTCGGTTCGGCGGGCGGCCGCACCGACCCCACGCAGATCCGCGTGCGCGACCTCTCGCGCACCGAGCACGATGCGATGTTCAGCCTGATCCGCAAGAAGCTCCGTACCGATTTCCATTTTCCGCGCAACCCGGATCGCTACTTCGGCGTGTCAGCCGTGTATTCGCTGCAGAACGTGCAGTACCCGCAGCCCGATGGCAGCGTTTGCGGCAACCGGCCGCCGGGCGGCGATGCGTTGAACCTCGCCTGCGGCGGCGGGCTGGGCGCGGCGACTCACGTTACCGGCGCATTCGCCTTTGCGGCGGTGGGCAAGGTGATGGAGCGCTTGCTGCAGGCCGATCAGGTCTGATCGCCGGCCTCGGCTTCGGCCGGAGCGGCGGTTCGGGTGCGGTTGCCGCCGGCCTTCTTGGCCCGGTACATGGCCCGATCGGCCGCCCGGCTCAACTGCTCACTGTCTTGGCCGTCCTGCGGAAACGTGGCCACGCCGATGCTAGCCGAGACGCGGATCATCTGGTCTTGCAAGAGATGGGTCCGGGAAAGCGCCGCGCGGATCCGTTCCGCGACCTCTACGGCATCCCCTGGCGTGGCCACATCCAGCAGCACCACGAACTCATCGCCCCCGACGCGCGCCGCCGTATCGCGTTCGCGCAGGCAACTGCGGATGTGGGCAGCGACCTCGTACAGCAGCAGGTCGCCGACGGCATGGCCATGCACGTCGTTGACCTGCTTGAAGCCGTCCAGGTCGATGTAGAGCAGGGCTGCTCGCGATTCTGCACGCGCGGCGTTGTCCAGCTTGGCCCTCAGGCGGTTATGGAACAGCGTACGGTTGGGCAGGTCGGTCAGTGGGTCGTGCAGGGCCAGGTGGTGCAGTTGGGCCTGGTCCTGCTTGCGCTCGATCACCGTGCCCAGTTGGGTGGCGACGAATTCCAGCAGTTCGGCGTCGGCCCTGGCATGGCTGGCCTGCGCCCTCTGTTCCACGACCAGCGCCCCAATCGGGCTTCCCTTCGCGTACAGCGGCACGCCCAGCCAGTGCGAATCCCCGACGGTCGATTGCACGGCCTTGTCGCTGCGGATCACCTCGGCGGCGAGGCTTCCCGCGGTGGGCGGCGCCTCGCCGCCGCAGGCGGCATAAGGGACTTCAAGGCGGCCATCCGCCGGGTTACGCAGGGCGACGATGAAGCTGGTCATGGGCAGGATGTCGTCGACGATCCGGTGCACCTGCTCGAACACGGCAGGCAGATCCTGGGCTGCGTGTGCCGTCTCGGAGATGGCGTGCAGTGCCAGGCGCATCGATTCGGCGAGCTTGAGTTCGGTGATGTCTCGGGCGACGGCGATTCGCACGCGGTCGTCCTCGGACCAGCGTGCCGACCACATGATGTGCACGATCCGGCCGTCCTTGCGCACGTAGCGGTTCTGGAAATTGGACGCATGCTTGCCGTCCATGATCGCCGCGGCCGTGCGCAGCGTTATCTCCCGGTCATCGGGATGCACCAGGTTGATCATCTGCCTGCCGATCACTTCGTCGGGGGCATAGCCGAAGATGCGCTCGAAAGCGGCACTGACAAACACGTAGTGCCCTTCTGCGTCGACGATGCAGATGGCGTCGAGCAGCAGGTCGAGGATCTTGCCCAGCGATGCGGAGAAGGTCGTTTCCATCGGTGTCCGGCGCGTCGTGGCGTTCGTGTTGGGGCCGGCTACGCCCGGGTTGGCCGGCCCCTCAGCAACCGCTACCAACCCATGTAGTGACCACCGTTGATGGCGAGGTTAGCGCCGGTGATCCAGGCCGCTTCGTCACCCGTGAAGAAGGCCACGGCATGGGCGATCTCGTCGGGACGGCCGAGACGGCCCACCGGGATCTGCGCCACGATTTTCGAGCGGACCTCCTCCGGTACCGCCATCACCATGTCGGTGCCGACGTAGCCGGGCGAGACGGTATTCACGGTGATGCCGAACTTGGCGTTTTCCTGCGCCAGCGAGATAGTGAAGCCGTGCATGCCGGCCTTGGCGGCGGCGTAGTTGGCCTGGCCATACTGGCCCTTCTGGCCGTTGATCGAGCTGATCTGCACGATGCGGCCCCACTTGCGCTCGCGCATGCCCTCGATCACCGGGCGGGTGACGTTAAAGCAAGCGTTGAGGTTGGTGTTCAGCACCTCCGTCCACTGCTGGTAGCTCATCTTGTGGAAGGTGGTATCGCGGGTGATGCCCGCGTTGTTGACCAGGATGTCCACCGGGCCGCACTGGCTGACGATCTCCTGGATCATCACCTCGCTGGAGGCCGGGTCGGAGACGTCGCCGGATACCATGCACACCTCGATGCCCTCGTCGGCCATGGCCTTGCGCCAGGCTTCGGCCTTTTCGGCATTGCGGTAGTTAGTGGCGACCCGATGTCCCTGCCGGGCGAGGTAGCGCACGATAGCGCTGCCGATGCCGCCCGTGCCGCCTGTAACCAATGCCGTGCGCTGCGTCATGTCGAGTCTCCTTGGGTTGGATGATGGGCGCCTCGCGCAACGGTCGGCAACCGGCGTCGGCCCGCCCGACAGATTTATAACTGCTCAGCCGGCAAAGCAACCGTTGCGTTGCGGCATGCGGGTCGGATCGAAGCAGTGCGATGCCGAAGCCAGCAAGGTAGGCGCGTCCTCGGCATGGGCGCTTGGAGGCTGGCCAAGGAACTCAAGCGCCCGGCGCAAGGCCGGCAGCGGATCGGCGGGATCGACGGGCACCGCCTGCGACGACTTGGACAATTTGCGTCCCTGCGCGTCCAGCACCAGTGGCAGGTGTAAGTAGCGTGGCGTAGGCAGGCCCAGCAGATGGTGCAGGTGGATCTGCCGCGGCGTCGAATCGAGCAGGTCACTGCCGCGCACCACCTCGGTGATGCCCTGGTGGGCGTCGTCCACCACGCAAGCCAGTTGGTAGGAATACAGGCCCTCGACGCGGCGTATCACGAAGTCGCCGGCGGTTTCGCGCAGGTTCTGCCGCTGCGGTCCCTGCAGGGCGTCGTCGAAGGCGATGTCGATGTCCGGCGCACGCAACCGCCATGCCGGTTCGCGGCCCGGGTCGGGCCGGCTGGTGCAGCGTCCGTCGCGATGCGGTCCGGCGGCGGCCAGCCCGCTGCGGCTGCACCAGCAGGGAAACACCGCGTCAATCTCCTGCAGCCTTGCAAACGCGGCGTCATAGGCGGCGCGGCGCTCCGACTGCAGTAGCACCGGTTCGTCCGCGACCAGCCCGAA
>DAIDKO010000057.1 GCA_027450005.1 Rhodanobacter sp.
CTGGCCGCGGTGCGCGCGGTATCGGGAATGGGGATCACCGCGTCGATGTCGTGGTCGGGGCGCAGACGGCGGATCTTGGCGCCCAGGCGCTCGCCCATGCGCAGCCGCGCCTTGTACACCGACACGTCCTCGATCATCGAATCCGGCCGCGCCAGGTACACGTATTCGAAGATGCACGGCGCATGCACCGCATCGCGCGTGCAGATGCGGCTGTGCAGGGTTCCATCGAGGGCCACGAACACTGCCTCGCCGGCGGCCACGTCACGCACGCGCTTGAAGCCGAGGATGTCGAACGCCACCGATTCCGATGCGAAGGCGTACTCCTTGCCCTGCGGCGTTTCGCGCTCGCCCAGCACCAGCGGACGGATGCCGTTGGGATCGCGCATGGCCAGTAGGCCCTTGCCGACCACCAGCGCCAGGCAGGCATAGCCGCCACGCGCGCGGCGGTGCACGGCGGCCACCGCGTCGAACAGGCGTTCGGCGCTGAACTTCTCCGGCGCCTGCGCGGCCAGCTCGTGCGCCAGCACGTTCAGCAGCACCTCGGAGTCGGAGTCGGTATTGATATGGCGGCGGTCGTCCTCGAACAGCTCGCGGCGCAGGGCCTCGGTGTTGACCAGGTTGCCGTTGTGCGCGAAGGCGATGCCATAGGGCGAGTTGACGTAGAACGGCTGCGCTTCCTCGGCACCCTCCGAGCCCGCCGTCGGGTAACGGCAATGGCCGATGCCGATGCGTCCGCGCAGGCGGCTCATCGACGCCTGGTTGAACACGTCGCGCACTAGGCCGTTGCCCTTGTGCAGGCGCAGCCGCGCGCCGTCCACGGTGGCGATACCGGCCGCGTCCTGACCGCGGTGCTGCAGCACCGTAAGGCCGTCGTAAAGCGCCGATGCCACTTCGGTGGTACCGACGATGCCGATGATTCCGCACATGATGGATGGCCTGCCTAAGGAGAATTCGGTGATGGATGATTCGGGGAGGCGGCGGTCGCGGCCGGCGCGGGCGAGCCGGCCTGCAGCTGCTTGCGCAGCGCATCGGACAGCACTGCAGGGCTCAACTGACGGTGCAGCGCGTTGGTGACGACCGGCGAATCGAATGATGCGCGCACCACACTGGAAACCGCGGCCGGGTTGAGGTGCTCGCGCAGGGCGTCCTTCGCCGCTGCGCGGTCCAGGTGTTCGCGCACGCTCGGCGGAACCTGCTGGCCTAGCCAGATCGTGGCGTGCTGGAACGGCGGCAGCAGCACCGACTGTCGCCACAGCGGATCGCGCGTGAAGCTGGTGAACTGGCACAGGAACACCAGCAGGCAAACCAGCAGCGCACCACGCGCAAAGCCAAACACCATGCCGAGCAGGCGATCCGTGCCCGACAGCCCGGTGCTCACCAGCAGCCGGTGCACGACGTAGCGCAATATGGCGCCAAGCACCAGCACCAGCAGGAAACACAACGCGTAGCCGGCGGCCACGCGCAGCGCCGGCAGGGTGATCACCGTCAGCCGCGCGGACAGGGTCGGCCCGAGCAGCCAGGCCACCCAGAACGCGGCGATCCAGATCACCAGCGCCAGCACTTCGGACACGATTCCGCGCCACAGGCCGACCAGCACGGACAGGCCAAGCACGCCGAGTATCGTGTAGTCAATCCAGTTCATGGTCGCGCTGCCGAGTCGATCAGGGCACGCTGACCACGTTGCCGGCAAGGCCCAGCCTGGCCTTGATCTGGTCGCGCACGCGCTCGGCATCGGCGCGCTGGGTCTGCGGGCCGGCGCGTACGCGCCACAGCCGCATGCCTTTCACCGCCACCGTGTCCACGAAACCGTCGAAGCCGTTGGCGCGCAGCTTGTCGCGCAGCGCATTCGCCTCGGCATGGCTGCCCATCGCCGCCACCTGCACCGCGTAGCCGCCGGCACGCGGCGCGGCAGTGGATGCGACGGGCGGCCGCGTGGTGGTGCGTGCGACAGGCGCCGAGCTGATGGTGGCATCGGCATGCCCCAGCCCAGCCTCGAGCTTCGCCGGCACGCCAGGGATCGATTGGATGATTTTCAACCGCGCCGCCTCGGCGCGGGTGCGCGAGTCGAACGGCCCAGCCGTCACCAGGGTGAGCTGCTTGCCCGCCTGGGTGATGATGCGGGTAAGCACCGGATAGCCGAAGCCGCGCACGCGGCGCACCAATCGGTCCACGCTGGCCGTGTTGGCGTAGGCGCTGAGGTTGAGCACGTACAGCACGTGGCCGCCCGCAGCGGGCGCCGCTGCCGCGACGGGCGGCGCACCCGGAGCCGATGCCGGGGCCTGAACCGGCGCAGGCATCGCGACCGCCTTGGCCGGTGCCCTGGCGACCACGGGCGCGGGAGCCGGCACGCTGGCGGCACTGCTCCGCAGCGGGATCACCGGCTGCGTCGGCGAAGCGCCGGAGCCCATGGCCAGCGTATTCGCCGGGGAAGCCGCACTGCCGGCGGTACCGGCCGCGCGGTTGGCGGGAATGTTCACCGAGGCGAGCTGGCCGTTGGTAGGCGCCGCCTGCCCCGACGCAGCCGCGGTCGCAGCGGCAGCCGGCGACGACGCCGAGGCGGCAGTCGCCGGTGCTCCCGGCGTGAGGCTCATGGTGCGGGTCTGCAGATTGTTGTCCTGCGGGGGGGGGATCGCCAGGCTCACCGACTGGTCGCCGCCCGAGGTGGCCGGCGACGGATTGCTGGAGAAAAACATCGGCACGAAGATGACGAGCAGGGCTATCAGTACGGCAGCCCCCAGCAGACGTGTTTTCAAGAGTTCGCTCCGCGGCGGCCGGCACGGCCCGCAATCCGCCGATTATACCTGCCCCGCCACAGCCGCCGCCGAAACACAGCGTTCGTGTTCAGCCACCACCGCCGCAGCGACGAAGAACGAGCCGAACGCGAGAATGCGTTCGCCCGGCCCGGCGGCGGCCCGCGCCGCCGCCGACGCCGCCGCCACATCAGCATGCGCATCGGAAACCACATCGGGCACGGTCTGTCGCAGCACGTCCGCCAGCGCGGCAGCCGTCAGTCCGCGCGGCGTGACGCGTTCCAGTCCGGCGAGGTGCCAGTGGTCGACGCGCGCTCCCAGCGCGGCGATCACGCCGGCCACATCTTTATCCGCCAGCGCGCCGTACACCGCATGGGTGCGCGCAGGTGGCTGCGCGTCCAGCCACGCCGCCAGCGCACGCGCCGCCTGCGGATTGTGGCCCACGTCCACGATCAGCGGCGGATCGCCGCCCAGTGACTGCAGGCGTGCCGCCACCCGCGCGTGGCGCAGGCCATGGCAAACCGCGGCATAGGCTTGTTGTGACGCCAGCAGGTCGCCGTCGGTCCATAGCGTGCGCAGCGCGGCGACCGCCGCCGCCGCATTGGCGATCTGCACCGGCGCGGCCAGCGCGGGCAGCGGCAGCTCCATCGCGGTACCGTCGCGATGCCGCCAGCACCAGCCACCGGCCTGCATTTCCGCGGTGAAATCCACGCCCGCACGCTCGATCCGCGCGCCGATCGTGGCCACCGACTCGAGCAGGCCGGGCGGCGGATCGGTCTCGCCCAGGATGACCGGTCGCCCCGAACGCGCGATGCCGGCCTTCTCGCGACCGATGCTGTCGCGATCCGGTCCCAGCCAGTCCATGTGGTCGAGATCCACCGTGGTGACGACGGCCACGTCGGCGTCGACGATGTTCACCGCGTCGAGCCGGCCACCGAGTCCGACTTCGAGTATTGCCAGGTCGAGCCCGGCGCGGGAGAAAAGGTCCAGCGCCGCCAGCGTGCCATATTCGAAATAGGTAAGCGGAATCTCCCCGCGCGCCGCCTCGATGCGCTCGAAGCTGGCGACCAGGGCAGCATCGTCGACATCCGCGCCATCGATGCGCACGCGCTCGTTGTAGGACAGCAGGTGCGGCGAGGTGAACGCGCCCGTACGCAGGTCCGCGCCCTGCGCCATCGCCTCCAGCAGGGCCACGGTGGAACCCTTGCCGTTGGTACCGCCAACGGTGACCACGCGGCGCGCCACCGCCGGCGCACCCATCCGTCGCCAGACTTCGCCGACCCGCGCGAGGCCCAGCTCGATGGCACGCGGGTTGATCTGTTCCTGCCAAGCCAGCCAGTCGGCCAGGGTTCGCTTGCTCATGGTCGTTCGAATCCAGCGAGTCGAGCGCGCTGCAGCGCAGGCAACATCTGCCCGGGCCAGTCGGCGGACACGCCCACCTGCGCGATGGCGCGCGCGGCGGTGACCTCCGTTGTGTCGACCGAGGCCAGCAGCCACTCGTCGCCGATGGCCGCCTCGGCCAGCACGCCGGTTTCGGGCAGGCCGCGATCCGGCGGCACGAAGATGGCGGCCCGACCGGTGTTGACGTCCAGCGCAGGGCTCCAGTCGCTCCTGCCCGCGGTGACCGCACAGGCCACCGCAAGCTGGTTCTCCAGCGCACGCGCCTGGCAGCCGATGCGCACGCGGGTCGCGCCGGCCGCGGTATCCGTGCAACTCGGCACCAGCAAGAGGGTCGCACCGGCCTCGGCCTGCGCGCGGGCGTACAGCGGGAATTCGCAGTCATAGCAGATGCCGACGCCGACGCGGCCCAACTCGGTATCGAACACTTTCAGTGCATCGCCCGGCACGATACAGCCGGCCGCCTTTTCGTAGCCGGTGAGGCGCAACTTGTCCTGCCATGCGCAGCGACCATCGGACGCGAAAAGCAAGGCACGGTTGCGGTAGCCCGATTCCTGCCGCCGCAGGAAACTCCCCGCCAACAGGTACACGCCGTGACGGCGAGCCAGCCCGGAAAACAAATCCAGCCAGCCCGCATAGAGCCCGTCCACCGCCTCCAGCGAGCGCAGCAGGTCGCCATGCACGGCCGGACCGAACAGGTGCGCCAGTTCCAGCGCGAGGTATTCGGGCAACACAACCAGCTGCGCGCCCTGCCCGGCCGCGTGCGCGACCGCGCGCCCCACCCGCTCGGCGAAGTCATCGAAGCGGTCAGGCGCGCCGATCCGCCACTGGGCGATGGCCAGTGCAACGTTCACAGCGGACGCAGCCAGAAGCGCAGCAGATGCTCGGTCGGCACATCGTTCCCGGGCTCCTTCCACGACAGCCGGCAGAACATGTCGTCCTGCACCTGGTACCCGCGCTTGCACCAGAACGCGTCGTTGGGCCGGTAATCCGCGGGCCGACGCGGGTCGTCGGGGACGCGCTCCACCGCGCAGAATGCGGCCAGCCGAAAGCCCAACGCACGCGCGTGCGCCTCGCGACCGTCGAAGAAGCGATGGCCTAGGCCCTGCCCGCGGTAGGCATGCAGCAGTACCGACTCGCCGAAGTAGAACACCTCATCCAGCGCCAGACCCTTTTCGCGGAACGGCAGTTGGAAGGCCATCTGGTCATCCAGCAGTGGGATGCCGGTGGACGCGCCGACCACGGTGTCGCCGTCCAGCGCCAGCACGAATACGCTGCACGGCGAGCGCGCGTAGGCGGCCAGGTATTCGCTCTCGGAGCCGGCGTTGCCTTCGTAGAGGTAGGGGTAGTCGCGGAACACGCTGGTGCGTAGCCGCGCCAGGTCGGACAGGTACGGCGCTACCGCCTCGCCGGTGCAGGTGATCGTGCGGACGCGCATCGGATCAGTCACCGGAAACCTGGGCGAGCCAGTCGGCAAGGTTGTAGTAGTTGGTGACGCGGCTGATGCGCCCGTCGCGGAGGTCGAAAAACGCCCCGCCCGGCAACACGTAGCGCTGGCCGTGCGCCGGCGGCAAACCTTCGTCGTCGGCCAGGTAGCTACCGTGCACCTCGTACTCGGCCGCGGCGCGCCCGCCGTCGGCCGCCACCATCACCACGATCTTCTCCAGCCGCTCGGCGTAGCAGCGGCCCATGCGCGCCAGGAAGGCGCGGAACGCCTCGCGGCCATGCTCGCGCCCGCCCTGGTTGAGGTCGTGCACCACGTCGTCGGTCAGGCAGGCCAGCATCGCTTCGCGGTCGTCGGCGTTGAAGGCGGCGTAGTAACGCTCGATCAGGGCGATCGCGTCGGACATGGCGGACGACTCCGGGGCGTGGCGGGGGACGCAAAAGTGTAAGCCATCGCCTGCGCCCAACGCCGCTCAGCCAAACGGATGGATCGCGCTGGCACGCCGAACGCAGCAGACGCCGATGGCACCCCGGAACGGAGTCTACCGTGCCTTGCCGGCCAGCAACACGGCCGGCAAGGCAAGTGGCGTTCGAGCGTCGCGAGTGTCGTCGACGGTATCGATGCGCGCGTTGCTACGCCGCGATCGGCGTGGAAGCACGGTCGCCCCGGCCGCCTCGTCTGCGATAGGCAACGACGCCGGTCACAGCCGCAGCGAACGCAACCGCAGCGCGTTGCTCACCACCGACACCGAACTGAAGCTCATCGCCAGCGCGGCGACCATCGGCGACAGCATCCAGCCCAGCCACGGATACAGCGCACCAGCCGCCAGCGGCACGCCGATGCCGTTGTAGACGAAGGCGAAGAACAGGTTCTGGTGGATGTTGCGCACCGTCGCGCGCGACAGCGCCCGTGCCCGCACGATGCCGGCCAGATCGCCCTTGACCAGGGTCACCTGGGCACTTTCCATCGCCACGTCGGTGCCTGTACCCATGGCGATGCCCACGTCGGCGGCGGCCAGCGCCGGCGCGTCGTTGATACCGTCGCCGGCCATCGCCACGCGGCGGCCGCCTTTCTTCAGCAACTGCACCACCTCCGCCTTGTCCGCCGGCGACACCTCGGCATGCACCTCGTCGATGCCCAGCTCGCGCGCCACCGCCTGTGCGCTCAGCACGTGGTCGCCGGTGAGCATCACCAGTCGCAGCCCGTCGGCGTGCAGGCGGCGGATCGCGTCGGCCGCGCCCTCTTTCAGCCGGTCGGCCACGGCGATCAGCGCGGCCAGCGTGCCGTCGACGGCGAGATACATCACGGTGGCGCCGTCGCCGCGCAGGCGGTCGGCGTGGCTCGACGCCTCGCCACCGACCTCGACCGACAGCGCCTGCATCATCGCCAGGTTGCCCAACGCCACCGCCTGGCCGTCGACGCGGCCCTGCACGCCCTGCCCGGTCACACTGCGGAATTCCTCCACCGATGGCAGCGCCCCGTCCCCGACGGCGTGCACGATGGCACGGGCCAGTGGATGCTCACTCGGCGACTCCAGCGCGGCGGCCAGCGCGAGCAGCGCATCGCGCGAACCATCGCCCAACGCCAGCAGCTCGCGCAGCGCCGGCCTGCCCTCGGTCAGCGTGCCGGTCTTGTCCACCACCAGCGTGTCGATGTCGCGCATCGCCTCGATGCTGCCGGCATCCTTGAACAACACGCCCAGGTGCGCGCCGCGGCCGCTGGCGACCATGATCGAAATCGGCGTGGCCAGACCCAGCGCACAGGGACAGGCAATGATCAGCACCGACACGGCGGCGATCAGCGCCCGTGTCATCCGCGGGTCAGGACCCAGCCAGGCCCACAGCGCGAAGGCGATCACCGCGCACAGCACCACGATCGGCACGAACCACTCGGCGACCTTGTCGGCGACCCGCTGCAGCGGCGCGCGGCTGCGCTGGGCGGCGGCGACCAGCGCCACGATCTGCGACAGCACCGTCTCGCTGCCGACCTTCTCGGCGCGCATCCGCAGCGTGCCATCCTGATTGACCGTGCCGCCGGTGAGCGCGTCGCCCGCCGCCTTGGCCACCGGCATCGGCTCGCCCGTGAGCATGGCCTCGTCGACGTGGCTGTTGCCGTCGAGCACGACGCCATCCACCGGCACCTTCTCGCCCGGCCGCACGCGCAGGGCGTCGCCGGGCTGCACCTCATCCAGCGACACGTCGGCCTCGCGGCCGTCCGCATCCACCCGGTGCGCGATCTTCGGCGCCAGCCCCAGCAGCGCCTTCAGCGCCGCGCCGGTGCGTCGGCGCGCGCGCAACTCGAGGAAGTCGCCCAGCATCACCAGCGTGACGATCACCGCCGCCGACTCGAAGTACACCGCCACGCGGCCATGCATGTCGCGGAAGCTCGCCGGGAACACACCCGGCGCGAGGAACGCCACCGCGCTGTAGGTCCACGCCACGCCGGTACCCAGCGCGATCAGCGTGTACATGTTCGGCGACCACGGCCGCAGCGAGTTCCAGCCGCGCCGGAAGAACGGTGCGCCGCCCCACAGCACCACCACGCTGGCCAGCAGCGCCTCGGTCCAGGCCGCCAAGCGGTCCAAGGGCGCCGGCGGATGCCAACCGGTGAGGTGCGGCACCATCGCCACCACGAACACCGGCGCAGTGAGCGCCACCAGCGTCCAGAAGCGGCGCGCCATCGCCTTCAGCTCGCTGCCGTCGTCCTCCGCCGTGGGCATCATCGGCTCCAGCGCCATGCCGCACTTGGGGCAGTCGCCGTGACCGACCTGCTGCACCTCCGGATGCATCGGACAGGTGTAGATCGCGCCGGCCGGCGCGGGTGGCGCGGGCTTGCGCTCGCCGAGATACGCCTCGGGCCCGGCCACGAATTTCTCGCGGCAGCGTGCCGCGCAGAAGTAGTAGGTGTGACCGCGATGCTCGGTGCGGTGCTTTGCCGTGTGCGGGTCCACGGTCATGCCGCAGACCGGGTCCTTCACCGCGTGGGCGTCGTCGCCGGTATCGCCGTGTGCGTGCTCGTGCCCCGCCGGCGCAGCCGCCTTGCTGCCGCAGCAGCTGCCGCTGGTCACCTTCGCCGCCAGGTACCTCGCCGGATCGGCCTCGAACTTCGCCTTGCAGCCATTGCAGCAAAAGTGGAAGGTCTGGCCCTCGTGCGCCGTGCGCGGCTTGCCGGCCGCGGTGTCCACCGTAATGCCGCAGACCGGATCGATCGCCGTGGCTGCAGGCGCGCCGCTGCCACAGCAGGAGGATGCGTTTTCCATCAGAGGCTCTCCCCGTCGTTGAGTGCGCGCAGGATCGGACACGCCTCCGGCTTGCCATGGCCGGGGCAGGAAGCGACCAGTTGCGCCAGGCCGTCGCGCACGCGCTGCAGCTCGGCGATGCGCTGCTCGATCGCCGCCAGCCGCCGCTGCGCGCGCTGCTTCACCGCTTCCACCCCGCGCTGGCGGTCCGCTGACAGCGCCAGCAACTCACGGATTTCCTCCAGCGTGAAGCCCAGATCCTTGGCGCGGCGGATGAAGCGCAGCTGCACCACGGTGCCATCGCCGTAGCTACGATACCCGGATGCGCGCCGCAGCGGCTCGGGCAGCAGGCCCTCGCGCTCGTAGTAGCGGATGGTGTCGATCGCCACGCCGGCGCGCTTGGCGACGGCACCGATGGTGAGGGGAGCGGTCTGCGTGTTCATGGACCAAGTCTAGACCTTTGATCAAGGTCCAGAGTCAAGCCATGCACAGGAACATTTACACCGGCAACTCGGTCGTGCGCTTCACCGTGCGCAGCGCAAGCGTGGACTGCACGCGCACCACGCCGGGCAACTGGGTGAGGATGTCGGTATGGATGCGCTCGAAGTCGGCGGAATCGGCGTAGGCCACGCGCACCATGTAATCCGCCGCGCCAGCGAGCAGGCAGCATTCGGTAACTTCCGGGTGGCGCTGGATCGCCGCTTCGAACGCGTCGAGCGCGGTGCGGCCCTGCTGGTCCAGCGTCACCAGCACGAAGGCCGTGCCGGGCAGGCCCACCGCCTTTTCGTCCAGCAGCATCACGTAGCGCGAGATCAGCCCGCGCTCTTCCAGCAGCTTCACGCGGCGCAGGCAGGCAGAGGGTGAAAGATTGATCTGCTGGGCCAGCTCCAGGTTGGTCAGGCGGCCATCCTGCTGCAGACGCTGGAGGATGGCGCGGTCGCGGTCGTCGAGGGGCGGATCAGGATGCTGCATAAAATTTCATGCTTCGCGAGTTTTACCGACAGTGGATTCTACTTGAAAGCCGGATGCTGACTGAAATTGGCGACTCATTGCGCAACACAGTCGTCATACTGCCGCCCCATCGGCTGGCCATCGCCGATCCGTCTTCCACTCCAATCCAGAGAGTCATCGCCATGCGCATCGGTGTGCCGAAAGAAATCAAGAACCACGAATACCGCGTGGGCCTCATCCCCTCGTCCGTGCAGGAACTGGTGCACCACGGCCACCAGGTGGTGGTGGAAACCGGCGCCGGCCTGGGTGCGGGTATCAGCGACGCCGACTACGTGGCGGCGGGCGCCACCATCGCGAATGGTCCGGACCCGATCTTTGCCGAAGCCGACATGATCGTGAAGGTCAAGGAACCGCTGGCGGTGGAGCGCAAGAAGCTCCGCAAGGGCCAGATCCTGTTCACCTACCTGCACCTCGCTCCCGACCTGGAGCAGACCAAGGACCTGATCGACGCCGGCGCGATCTGCGTGGCCTACGAAACGGTGACCGCGCCGAACGGCACGCTGCCGCTGCTGACGCCGATGTCCGAAGTGGCCGGCCGGCTCGCCCCGCAGGTGGGTGCGCACTCGCTGGAGAAGGCCCAGGGCGGCCGCGGCGTGCTGCTGGGCGGCGTGCCCGGCGTGCCGGCGGCGGAAGTGGTGATCCTGGGCGGCGGCGTGTCCGGCACCCACGCGGCGACCATCGCCGTGGGCATGGGCGCCAAGGTCACCGTGGTCGACCGCTCGGCCGACGCGCTGAAGCGCCTCGCCGCGCAGTTCGGCACCGCGATCTCCACCGTGTTCTCCACCCGCGCCGCGATCGAGGAGCTGGTGCGCCGCGCCGACCTCCTGATCGGCACCGTGCTGATCCCGGGCGCCGCCGCGCCGAAGCTGGTCACCCGCGAGATGCTGAAGACCATGAAGCCGGGTTCGGTGATCGTCGACGTGGCGATCGACCAGGGCGGCTGCGTGGAAACCTCGCACGCCACCACCCATGCCGAGCCGACCTACGTGGTGGATGGCGTGGTGCATTACTGCGTGGCCAACATGCCGGGCGCGGTGGCGCGCACCTCCACCTTTGCGCTGAACAACGTCACCCTGCCGTTCGCGCTGTCGCTGGCCAACCACGGCTGGAAGCAGGCGCTGGCGCAGGACGTGCACCTGCGCAACGGCCTCAACGTGTGCGAAGGCAAGCTGACCTGCCAGCCGGTAGCCGAGGCGCATGGCCTGCCGTACGTGAAGGCGGAAACCGCGATCGGGATGTAACCGCACCTGCGGGTCCAGGCCCCTCTCCGTCGGGAGAGGGGTTCACACGACAGGGATTACCTCCAAGATCGATCATCAAGGCCAGGCCTGCGCCTGGCCTTGTTTGTTTCAGGCCGGCTCGTCCTCCGACGCCACGAAGCCGCCGGTCTGCCGCTTCCACAGGCGCGCGTAAAGACCATCGCGCGCGACCAGTTCCGCGTGGGTACCGGTTTCCACGATGCGGCCCTTGTCCAGCACCACCAGCCGGTCCATGCGAGCGATGGTGGACAGGCGATGCGCGATGGCGATCACGGTACGGCCGCGCATCAGGTGCTCCAACTGGCCCTGGATCGCGGCCTCCACCTCGGAATCGAGCGCGCTCGTGGCTTCGTCGAGCACCAGGATCGGAGCGGCCTTGAGGATCACGCGCGCAATGGCGATCCGTTGGCGCTGGCCGCCCGAGAGCTTGACGCCGCGCTCGCCCACATGCGCGTCGAACCCACAGCGGCCAGCCCAGTCCTCCAGCCTGTCGATGAACTCCAGCGCCTCCGCCTGCCGTGCCGCCTCGATGATCTCGGCCTCGGACGCCTCCGGGCAGCCGTAGCGAATGTTGTCGCGGATCGAGCGGTGCAGGAGGGAGGTATCCTGCGTGACCATCGCGATCTGCCGGCGCAGACTTTCCTGGCTCACGCCCGCGATGTCCTGGCCGTCGATGAGGATGCGGCCCGCATCCAGCCGGTAAAAGCCAAGCAGCAGGTTAACGAGCGTGGACTTGCCCGCGCCGGAAACGCCGACCAGGCCGACCCGCTCGCCCGCCGCCACGTCCAGCGACAAGTCGCGCAGAACGCCCCGCGCGCTGCCATAGCCGAAGCGCAGATGTTCGAACCGGATCGCACCGCTGGTGACGCGAAGCTCCCGCGCGTCCGGCGCGTCGGGCATCTGCCGGGGCACGGCGATCGAGCGCATCCCGTCCTGCACGACGCCGACATTCTCGAAGATCGAGGTCACGTTCTGCGCGACCCAGCCCGCCATCTGCGCCATGGCATGCGCGAGCGGCAGCGCCATCGCGACGGCGCCGACTTCCAACCGCCCGCCGCTCCAGAGCCAGATCGCGATGCCGGCGGTGGACGTGACCATGCTGGCGTTGAGCACGATAAGGCACGCGGAGAAGCGCGTGATGGTCCGCTGCTGGGCGCGAAAGACGCCGGTGTGCTCGTCCACCGCGGCGCGCACGAAATCGTCCTCGTCACGCGCGCGGGCAAACAGCTTCACGGTCAGGATGTTCGTGTAGCTGTCCACCACGCGGCCGGTCAGGTTGGAACGCACCTCGCTCAAACGGTGCGAGCGGTCGCGCATACGGGGGACAAAAAGGCGCAGCAGCGCGATATAGGCGACGAACCACACCCCCATCGGGAGCGCCAGCCGCCAGTCGGTGCGCGCCAGAAGCAGCAGCGCGTTGGTGCCATAGACGGCAATGTACCAGACGGCGTTGATCGAGCTGACGACACTGTTCTGAAGCGCGGGGCCGGCCTGCATGACGCGGTTGGCGACGCGGCCGGCGAAATCGTTCTGGAAGAACGTCCAGCTTTGCCGCACCACATGCCAATGCGCCTGCCAGCGCACGAGGTTGGTCAGGCCCGGCG
>DAIDKO010000058.1 GCA_027450005.1 Rhodanobacter sp.
AAGTCGAAGCCGTATTGGAGCGGGTTCTTGCCGTTGACCCAGCCGAACACCTGCCTCTCTTGCGCCGCCGTCAGCGTACGCGGGCGACCCGTGCCCTTGCTCGAAAGCAGGGCACGTTTGCCGCGACCGCGACCACGAGCCCTGGCCAGCACCTTGTAAGCCCAGCCACGGTGCAAGCCGAACGAGGCAGCCACCGTCGCCGGCGACTCGCCTTCCTTCATTCGTTCAAGCGCCACCAGGCGCATCTCTTCCAGCGCCGCCCGGGACACCGTGCGTCCGTCTCTCATCATGTCGGCTTGGACAGCGCAAAAGGACATTTGTTCCCTAAATTACTGACTTATGAGTAAAGGCACTCCCGGCAAGCGTGAGCGCTTTGTAATCAACCACTTCAGTACCGGCGGGACGCGCCAGATCATGGTTCACTTTTTCGGGCTTCCGAATATGGCGTCGCCTAACGCAAAAACCCCGCTTGAAGCGGGGCTTTTGCTGAAGAATCCGCCATGGGACCGGACTGGGTCTTTGCGCCTGCGGCGGAGCGCCAATCAATCCCCCATTTGCTTCTGCAGATGCTCACGGCGCTCCTGCGCATCCAGCGACAGCGTGGCAATCGGACGGGCATCCAGGCGGTCCACGCCGATCTCCTCGTCGGTTTCCTCGCAGTAGCCATAGCTACCCTCCTCGATACGACGTAGCGCCTTGTCGATCTTGGAGATCAGCTTGCGATAACGATCGCGAGTGCGCAGCTCCAGCGAGTTTTCGGTCTCGCGGGTGGCGCGCTCAGCCTCGTCGCCCACATCGCGCACTTCTTCGCGCAAATTGTCCATGGTCTGACGAGATTCCTCGACCAGCTGGTCGCGCCAATCGCGCAGCTTGTTGCGGAAGTAGGCCAGGTGCATCGGGTTCATGTACTCCTCCTTGGGGGAGGGGCGGTAACCCTTGGGCAAGGCGATCTGGGTGGTGGCCGGCAACGCGTAACGCCCGTCTTCGCGGGTGACGCCGTTGTCGAGATTGTTGGCTGCCGATTTCTTCATTGCGGATGGGGCGTTTTTCGACGTCTTGTGGGGGGTACTGGTGGTGGCGTCTGCACTGCGCGGCAACACCATCGCCGTGGCGCTCGCTACCTTGCCCTTGGGCAACGCGGCGACGGGCTGGACGGGCTTCCTCTCGGCAGGCGCGGCCTTGGCATGCACAACCGCCGGCTGCGGAACGGCGACCTTGGGGAGGGGTGCCGGTTTGGCAACGGCTTTGCCGGAGGCAACCTGCTTGGCTGCAGGTTTGGCAACCGGCTTGGCGGTAGGCTTCTTGGCTACCGGTTTGGGCGCCGGCTTAGACACCTTCTTGGCGATCGGCTTGGCGGCCGGCTGCTTCGCAACGGGCTTGGCGGTTTTACTAGCCGCGGGCTTGGCGACCTTCTTGGCGACCGGCTTGCCGGTCGCGGCCTTCTTCGCGACAGGCTTCTTCGCTGAGGGCTTCTTGACAACCGGCTTGGAAACTTTTTTCGCGATGACCTTCTTTGCAGACGCCTTCGCGCCAGCGACTTTCGCCTTGGTGGACGTGCTGCTGCCTGCCTTCCCCTTGGGAGCTTTGGCGGCGGTCGAACTGCGCGTGGTTTTCGCCATCTTCCTTCACCATTTTTGGCCTTGGCGGCCCGGTGTTATAGCCCATGTACCCTGCACCGGCAAGCCGGCATCTGGGATACTCGCAACACTAACTGGCGACGTGTTGCTCCGACAACGTGAACCTTCCGACCCGATTCCTGCTGTTCCTGTTGCGTCTTTATAAACGCTGGCTTAGTCCCCTGATCGGGCAGCACTGCCGTTTCTACCCCACTTGCTCGGATTATGCACGCGGCGCGATCGTGCGTTTCGGCCCATTGCGTGGTTGCCTGCTTTCCGCATGGCGCTTGCTGCGCTGCCAGCCGCTGTGCTCTGGCGGCGAGGACCCGGTACCCGAACGGTTCCGCTTCGTGCGATGCAAGCACCATGACGGGCCAGGTACGGCCCCACCCCCGACGCCCCCGCAGGTGGACGGGGACGGTTGACGGCTCAGGGCGAACCGAAGCCGCCCGCCACGCCCTTGCTGGCGTAGGCGACCGCATCGTGTGGATGCAGGCTTTCCTGGTGCTCCACCCGTACGTGAAAGTCGGCGAGACGCTCGTCGGCGTCGAGCGCCAGCTGGATGCGCCGCGCCGCGTCCTCGCAAAACATCAGGTTGCCTCCGTTGGCCAGTGCGAACGCCTGCTCGTCCTCACGCTTGACCGCGGTTTGCACGGGCGTGCCCAGCGCGCGTTCCACGCGATCGAGCGTAGCAATGAGGTCGAACGGCACGCCCTCCTTAAGGCGCACCAGCAGGCGGGCCACGCTGCGCTGCGCGTGCGGGGTAGCGACGATGCCGCGCTCGCTGCCCAGCCAGGCCAGGACGGCGGCGTGGTCGAGCGGACCCGCCACATCGAAATCCTTTGCAAACTGCTCCTGGATCAGCTGGCGCGACAGGGCAGCGGAGGCGGGACAGGTCGAGGAATAGACCACCTCGGTACCCAGCTCCAGGCGGAAGCCGTCCGCGCCAAGGCAGGCTTCGACTGAGACTGGATAGCTGCGCCAGCCGCTGTGGCCGCTGCGCAACGCATGACGGCGCACCAGCGCGTCGAAACGGATACTGAGGCGGGCGCGGTCGGACAACGCGCCGTGCGATTCGAGGAACGCGCGCAGCAAGTTCTCCAGCACCGCCGCAGTGAGCTTTTGCGTGCTCAGGTGGTGATCGACCAGCAGGTACAGCCGCGACATGTGGATGCCGCGCTTATCGGGCTGCACCAGATTGACGAAGGCGCCGACCTGCGCACTGGCGCGCTGCACCTCGCCATCGCCAGCGTCGAAAAGCACCGGCGCCTCGATGCCGTCCATTCCCACCCAGTCCAGCGCGCCGCGCAGGTGCGGTTGCGCCTGCGTGGCGACGTCAGGCATGAGGCGGGCGGTGTTCTCGTGGCTGTGCATGGGCGTACTCATGGAACAGAGTCGTCTATTTTGGGCCAGCCTGCGGCATTGCAACAGGCAGCGGCAGGAAACGCTGCGTTCAACCGGAGGCGGTCGACCGCCAGCGCTGCGCCGCACGCCATGCAGCGAAGGTTGCGCCGAAACCGCCCTGACCGCCTTGCTGCAGCACGGCCAGCGGATCGCCCGCAGCGCGCGCGCGGCGCATCAGCCGTTCGGCCTCGCGCGATTCCAGGGCACGGAACACGCTGAGCGGCCCTGGCAGCCGGGCCGCCTCGCGCCAGGTTGACTGCAGGTCCGCCAATTGCGCCCTGATCGCCTCGTCGCGGGCTGCGCTGCGCCGACGCAGGGCATGACGGGCGAGGCCATAACGGGCCAGACTCGCCATCGGTAATGGCAGGCGATCACGCTCGGCATCGTCCTCCAGCCGGCGTAATCCGTGCAGCAGGTGGCCGAGCGCAGCCACCTGCCCGGCGCGCTCGGCAGCCGTAGCGACGCCGTACCACCACGCGGTCTCCAACGTCGCCAATGCGCAGTGCAAGGGCGCAGCAGCGGCGAGCTGGGCTGGGAAATCGGCCGCCGTACCCTCTTCCAGTTGCGCCATGGCGGCGAGGACCGGCGCCAACCAGCGCTCGGCCGGGATGGCATGGGCGCGCTCGTCGTCGAACAGCACCTGGGTCAACGGATGACGGCCCCCGCTGGCAGCGGCTCCCGACAACTCTTCGGCCCACCAGTTGAGCTTGCCCACCGCCACGTGCGGCTCGCGGATTCCGTAAGCGGCGGAGAGCAGTTCCTGCTCCAAGGCGGCCAGCGCGATGTGGCCGGGGTATTTCGCCGGATCGACGAAGACCAGCGCCATGCGCTGCGCCGGCTGCACCGCCAGCCACTTGTCGATGTAGCTCTGCAATGCCCCGTGCGCGACCGACAACTCGCTCACGCGATCACCTGCAGTCCCAGCAAGGCGGCCAGCTCGCTCGGATGGCTGAGCACGGCGTCGGCCCCCCAGCTATCCGGATCGCCACCGTCGAGGTAGCCCCAGCGGACCGCCACCGTGTAGAGACCGGCGGCACGTCCAGCCGTGACGTCGCGTGCGTCGTCGCCCACGAACACCGCAGCGGCGGGGTCGATAAGCGCATGCTCGCAGGCCAACAGCACCGGCGCCGGGTCAGGCTTCTTCACCGGCAGGGTGTCGCCACAGATCACCGCGCTGGCGCGCAGGTCCCAGTCCATACGCTGGATGAGTTCTTCGGTGAGGAAGCCCGGCTTGTTGGTGACAATGCCCCAACGCCATTCGCGCGCCTCGATGCTTTCCAGCAGGGTCAGCACGCCGTCGAACGGACGGGTATGGGTGGCCAGCATACCCTGGTAAAGCGCGAGGAAACGCGGCATGCGCGCCTGCAGCGCTTCGTCGTTCTCCTTGAACGCACAGCGCAGGATCGCGCTGCTGCCGCGCGAGACCACATCGCGCACCGCGGCGTAGCCAGGCGCGGGCGCCCCGACTTCCGCGCAATACGCAACCAGCGCGGCATGCAGGTCGGTCGCGCTGTCGAGCAGGGTGCCGTCCAGGTCGAACAGCACGCCTTCGATCCTGGCAGGCAACGGTTTCATGCCGGCTTCCGGGCGCAAAGGATGTAGTTCACCGCAGTAATGCGGCTCAGCCACGCCCTGCGGCTGAGCGGGTTGTAGCCGAGTCCTCTGACGTCCTCCAGTTCCAGTCCCTCGGCGCGCAGCAGGCGCGCGAGTTCGGACGGCTTGAGGAACTGCGCGTAGTGGTGTGTGCCGCGCGGCAGCAGTCCCATCACGTACTCAGCGCCGAGGATGGCCGCGCCGAAGGCCGCGGGCGTGCGGTTGAGCGTGGACAGGAACATGCGTCCGCCCGGCCTGAGCATGCCGGCGAGGTCGCGCACAAGCGCGGCCGGATCGGGCACGTGCTCAATCAGCTCCATGCAGCACACCGCGTCGAACGCCTCCGGCTCCGCGGCGGCAAGCTCCGCCGAGGACTGGTTGCGATAATCCACCTTGAGCCCGGATTCGTGCAGGTGCAGCCGCGCGACGCCGATCACCTTGTCACCGAGATCGATGCCAGTGACCTCCGCCCCCGCCCGCGCCAGCGCCTCGCTGAGCAGGCCGCCACCACAGCCGACGTCGGCGACTTTCGCGCCAGGCAGGTCCACACGCGCGGCGACGTAGTCGGCACGCACGGGGTTGATGTCGTGCAGCGGACGCGACTCGCCATCGGGATCCCACCAGCGCGGGGCCAGGTGGTCGAAGCGGGCGATCTCTGCGGGGCTGACATTGGTTACGATCATGACCGGACCCATAGCAAACTCAAGTACGAAAGTTTATCGAATACTGCGTTCATGGATGGCCTCATTTCGATCTTCGCGCTCATGCTCGGGCGCAAATCCAGACGGTCAGCCATTCGTGGGCAGTGGCATCCCAGCCGCCGCCGGTGTGACAAGGGTCCCGATGGGCGATCGCCCACGACGCGTCGATCGACGCGCCTAGCAGCAATTAGGCGACACCGCCCCTGTCGCTGAACGATCCCGATAATCCGTTGCGTCCCTGCGCGCGCAGGCTTTCAAGTAACTCGCGGTGCAGCGGCACCACCGCCAGATCGAATTCCGGGCGGCGCATCGTCATCACCAGAAAACGGTTCATGGCATAACCTCGCTGAACAGTCCGGCCATGAACGGCCGACTCCTGGCGTGCGCGTGTATGGAAAGGCGCGCGATCAGTGCTCCGCGATGCGTTCGCGCCAGGCGCGCGTGCGCGTAAGGAGAGCCTCCACGTCCATACCCACCAACTCGCGCGCGGCCAGCTTGCGGCGACCTGCGATCCACACGTCGCTAACCTGGTGGCGGCCGGTGGCATAGACCAACTGCGAGGCCACGTGGAACAGCGGCTGGGTCTCAAGGTCCGATAGGCGCACCGCGGCGAGATCAGCCTGCTTACCTGCCTTGATCGAACCGATCTTCGCGTCCAGGCCCATCGCCTTCGCGCTGCCGAGCGTGGCCGCGTGCAGCGCGTTGGCCGCGTCGAGGGCAGCCGCGTCCTGCGCCACCGCCTTGGCCAGCAACGCGGCGGTGCGCAGTTCGCCGAACATGTCGAGGTCGTTGTTCGAGGCACAGCCATCGGTACCGATGGCCAGATTCACGCCCGCCCGGCGCAGCTTCTCCGCTGGACAGAAGCCGGAGGCCAGCTTGAGATTGGACTCCGGGCAGTGCACCACCGACACGCCGGCCTCGGCGCAGGCAGCGATCTCGCCGTCAGTCAGCTGGGTCATGTGCACGGCGATCAGGCGGTCGTTGACCAAGCCCAGCTTCTGCAGGCGCTGGAATGGACGTAATCCACTCTTCTGCTTTGCCTCCTCGACCTCGTGCGCGGTCTCGTGCAAATGCAGGTGCACCGGGATGTCGAGCTGGTCGGCCAGCACACGGATGCGCTCGAAACTCTCGTCGGAGACGGTGTACGGCGCATGCGGCGCGAACGCGGTCGACACCAGCGGATCGCCCAGGAAACTGTCGTGCACCTTGCTCGCCCGTTCGAAGTATTCATCCTGCGACTTCGCCCACGCCGTGGGAAACTCGATCACCGGCAGGCCGACCACGGCGCGAAACCCCAGCTTGCGGTAGGTGGCACCGATCGCGTCGGGAAAGAAATAGTTCTCGTTGGCACAGGTGGTGCCGCCGCGCAGCATCTCGGCCACCGCCAGTTCCACGCCATCGCGCACGAACTCCGGACCGATCACCTTGGCCTCGGCCGGCCAGATGTGCTGCTGCAGCCACACCATCAGCGGCAGGTCGTCGGCCAAGCCGCGCAGCAGGGTCATCGGATTGTGCGTATGGGCGTTGACCAAGCCGGGAATCAGCGCGTGCTCGGGCAGGCTCACGGTTTCGTGCGGCAGGTAGGCCGCGCGTGCCGCCGCGATCGGCAGCAGCGCGACGATGCAGTCACCCCGGACCGCCACCGCGTGGTTCTCCAGTACTACGCCATGCGGCTCCACCGGCACCACCCAGCGGGCTTCGATCAGCAGGTCGACGGACTGGGGCTGGATTTCGCTCACGTTGGGCTTCCTGATCCGATGGCTTCAACACGCGAAAGGCGGCCACCTTGCGGCGCCGCCCATGTTCGTCGCGCCGGTTTTCGCCAGGATGACACGATGCAGGGCTGCACGAAGCCCCGCAGCCTGGTCTCACTTGCCGACGCGGCTGACGTATTCGCCGGTCCGGGTGTCGACCTTGATCACCTCGTCCTGGCCCACGAACAGCGGCACGCGCACCACGGCACCGGTTTCCAGCGTGGCCGGCTTGCCGCCGCCGCCGGAGGTGTCGCCGCGCACGCCGGGATCGGTCTCCGTGATCTTCAGTTCGACGAAGTTAGGCGGCTGCACCGCGATGATCTCGCCGTTGAACAGCGTGACCACGCACTCTTCCTCGCCCTTCAGCCACTTCGCCGCCTCCCCCATGCCGGCCTTGCCGGCCTGGTGTTGCTCGAAGCTTTCCTGGTGCATGAAGTGCCAGAACTCGCCATCGGAGTACAGGTACTGCATGTCGGTATCGGTAACATCGGCGACTTCGAAGCTGTCGCTGGACTTCATCGTCTGCTCGGTAGTGCGGCCGGTCTTCAGATTGCGGATGAAGATGCGGGTAAACGCCTGACCCTTGCCGGGCTTGATGAACTCGGCTTCGGTGATGATCCATGGATCATTGTTGTGAAGGATCTTCATGCCCTTCTTGACGTCGTTGAGACCGGCGGTAGCCATGCGGTGAACTCCAGAGGTTAATAGTCGGGGCCCGAACGCCCCCACGCCGCCATGGACGGCTAGAATGAATGGTCCGAGGGTCCGGGATGGCCCGGACAAGGCTCCCCATGATAACCGCAAGCCCCGGCGCACGCATTACACCTGCCCTCGCCACACCCGACACCGACTGGCGATCACTGTGGCGTGAAGCCGTCACCGACGCATCCGAATTGCTCGCCCTGCTGGGCCTGTCGGCGCTGGCCACGCGGCTGCCGCCTTCGGATGCCGGCTTCGCCCTGCGCGTGCCACGCGGGTTCGTCGCGCGCATGCGCCATGGCGACGCGCGCGACCCGTTGCTGCTGCAGGTGCTGCCGCAACTGGCTGAACTGGACGTGGTGCCGGGCTTCGTCGCCGACGCGGTAGGCGACTTGGCTGCCCGTGAGGCCCGGGGCGTGCTGCACAAGTACCACGGACGCGCCCTGTTGATTGCCAGCGGCAGCTGCGCGATCAATTGCCGCTACTGCTTCCGCCGCCACTTTCCCTACGGCGAAGAAATGGCCGCCACCGGCCAGTGGCGAAAGGCGCTGGAGCACGTGCGGCAGGACGAGAGCATTAGCGAACTGATCCTTTCCGGCGGCGACCCGCTGGCGCTGTCCACAGCCAAGCTGGAGGAGCTGTCGCGCGGATTGGCTGACCTTCCGCACGTCGTCCGCCTGCGTATCCATACCCGCCTACCAGTGGTCTTGCCGGAGCGCATCGACACGGCCTTCACACGCTGGCTGGCGGACCTGACGTTGCAGAAGGTGGTGGTGCTGCACGCGAACCACGCCCGTGAATTCGATGCCCACGTGGATGCTGCCTGTGCCCGCTTGCGTGGGGCCGGCGCCACCTTGCTCAACCAGTCGGTGCTTCTGCAAGGAATCAACGACGCTGCCGATACACTGGTTGCGCTGTCCGAGCGCCTGTTTGCCGCCGGCGTGCTGCCGTACTACCTGCACCAGCTCGACCGAGTGCACGGTGTCGCGCACTTCGAGGTAGACGACGCCCGTGCGCAGGCGCTGATGGATGTGCTGCGCACGCGCCTTCCCGGCTACCTGGTGCCGAAGCTGGTGCGCGAGGTTTGCGGTGACCCATCCAAACGCCCACTGTAGGCGTATGTCCAACCCCATGCGTTTGGATGTCCGCTGGCGGTTATGCCGCCAATCCGCTACAACCCGGTAGTATGCCGCCCGGCCCGGAAGAACAACGGACTCATCTGACCACCGCGACATCGGCAACAGCATGAAAAAAGAATTCGTCATCCGCATCCTTTTCATCGAGCACTCGGTCGAGGAAGCGGAACAGATCATCAGCCTGCTGCGCAATAGCGGTATCGCGGTGCGTCCGGCGCGTGCCACCGCCGCGGACCAGGTGCAGGCCGCTCTGGTCGAGTTGGAGCCGGACCTGGTGCTATTCGACCCTTTCAACGGCGCCGTCACCCTGCCCGAAGTTGTGCGCATGCTGGACGCCCGTGGCAACGACTACTCTCTGCTCGGCTTGGTCGGCACGCTGGAAAACCACCAGATCGCCGAACTGTTCGAGCAGGGCGCACAAGGTATCGCCATGCGTGGGATGCCCAGCCAGTTGCTGGCTGTTCTGCGGCGCGAATTCGAAGCCCTGCAGAACCGCCGCATGCTGCGCCGGCTGGAGGCCACCCAACGCGAACTGGAACGGCGCTGCGAAGCGCTGCTCGATTCCTCTTGCGACGCCATAGCCTACGTGCATGAGGGGGTGCACGTGCGTGCCAACCAGTCCTACCTGGAGACGTTTGGCTACGAAAGCTTCGACGACCTGCTCGGCATGCCGATCCTCGACATGATCGACGCCGTCGACATCGAGGAATTCAAGAACCTGTTGCGCGGCCACACCCGCCAGGAAAAGCTGCCGAATCAGGTCAGCCTGCGCGCGCGCCGCGCCGACGGCGACCAGTTCGACGCCAACGTAGAGTTTTCCCCTGCGACATTCGAGGGTGAGCCCTGCCTGCAGATAGTGTTCCGCCGCCAGGCGGTCGACCCGGCCATGATCGAACAGTTGCAGCGCGATCCGGTCACCGGCCTGTTCAACCGCGCACACATCCTGGAGCGCATCGACCACGCGGTCACGGACGCCGCCAAGGGCAAGAAGGGCCGGGCACTGCTGCTGATCGAACCCGACAATTGGAACACCCTGGTCAGTGGTATCGGGCTGGCCAAGGCCGACGAGTTGCTGGTCGGCTTCTCCAACCGGGTGCGTATGTTGCTGGACGCCAACGACATCGCCGGCATGCTGGCCGAACACACGCTGGGCGTGATACTGGACGCCCGCTCGGACGATGCCATCCGCGAGTGGATCACCCAGCTGCAGCAAAGCATTTCCGGCGAAATCTTCGATGTCGGCTCGCACTCTCTCGTGGTCACCGCAAGCGTCGGCGGCAGCCTGCTGGGCGAAAAGAACGCCAATGCCGAGCTGCTGCTCAACCAGGCCAGCCAGGCCCTGCGCACCGCACAAAGCCTGGGTAGCAACCAGTTGGAACTGCACGACCCCGCGGCGCGCGAGAAGGCCGACGAGGAGCGTGAGCGCTACTGGCTGGACCTGCTGCGCAAGGCGCTGGAAGGCAAGGGCCTGATGCTCTACCACCAGCACACCATCAGCCTGCAGGACGCCGAAGGTGACTATTCGGAGATCCTTTTGCGCATGGAGGGTCCGCAGGGCGAGGTCTTGCCCGGCTTCTTCATGCCGATCGCCGACAAGCATGGCCTCACCGGCGCCATCGACCGCTGGGTGCTGGACCAGGCCATCAGCGCCCTGCAACGACGCGAGGGCATGGGCCAGCAGACCACGTTCTTCGTCAAGTTAACCGCCGCCTCGCTGCAGGATCACACCTTCCTGGATTGGCTGAGCAACCGCTTCGCGCAGGCCGGGCTCAAGCGCGGCCGCCTGGTGCTCGAGATGACCGAGAGCAAGGTGATGACACTGCTGCGTCCGGCCCAGGAGTTCCTCACCGGCTGGAAAAAGGTCGGCGGGCGCTTCGCGCTGGAGCAGTTCGGCTCGGGTCTCAGTTCGTTCCAGTTGCTTGGACACATCGACGCGGACTACATCAAGATCGACCGTAGCTACATGGCCGACCTGGCCAAGTCTCCCGACAACCAGAAGAAGGTCGCCGAGATCTGCAGGCAGGCACGCGAACTGAAGAAGCTGACCATCGCCGAATGGGTCGAAGATGCCACGAGCACCTCGCTGCTGTTCTCCGCCGGGGTGGACTTCGTACAGGGCAACTTCCTGCAGGTTCCGCAGCGCCTGGATTAACTGCACGCAACAGCAGTGGCGGTGCCTTTCCGGGCCCCCGCTTCAATCAGGCAACGAGGTTCGCCCCTAGCAGTGCCCGGGTCGGGTCGGGAGCCGGAATCCTCCGCCCCCTCCCCCACCACCGGACAGCCGGTTCCGCATACGTCGGATCCTGTCGATCGCCACGCTCACTCAGGCGAACGCAGTGCTCTTGAGTTTGTTTCGTTCGCCATGCCGCCTGTCGTCCCAGGGACACCCCGATCACCTTCCGGACTTTCGGCCCTTCCAGCTCCGACCACAGCCCCTGGCTTGCGCCGGGACTTCGGCCCGAGACGCGCAGACGTCACGCGTGACTGGCCACTGGTGAAAGGCTCGGCCCTTCGGTCATGCCGCACCTACGATCACCGCGGCTGACGTGACGGATCCTGGGGTTTGCCTGTGGAAACTCCGGTTGACCACGCCCAGGCACCTTGATGGCGTTGGCCCGGAGGGTCCACCTGCTTTCGCTCGCCTCACGCCGCAAGCTGGCGTTGAGGGAGGCGTCCCTACCATCTTGCCGGGCGAGTAGAAGACTTTCACCTTCTGGCAGGCGCGCCCTGCCGGGCGCACCACGAAAAAGCCGCGGATCGCTCCGCGGCTTCTCTTGTTTTCGCCCTGCCTTGAGGCTGGCGTGTCCCGCCGCTTAGTCGGCGCTGGCGGCAGCAGCCTTGTTTGCGGCCTTGATCGCGGCGGCGGCGGCGACGTCTTCCTTGATGCGGGCAGCCTTGCCTTCCAGGTTGCGCAGGTAGTACAGCTTGGCGCCGCGCACCTTGCCCTTACGCTTCACTTGCAGCGACTCGATCGTCGGGCTGTGCGCCTGGAACACGCGCTCCACGCCGGTACCGTGAGAAATCTTGCGTACGGTGAAGGCCGAATGCAGGCCGCGGTTGCGCTTGGCGATGACGATGCCCTCGAAAGCCTGCACGCGCTCGCGATTGCCTTCCTTCACCTTGACGTTGACCACCACCGTGTCGCCAGCGCCGAACTCCGGCAATTGGCGGGTGATCTGCTCGGCTTCGAACTGCTGGATGATCTTGTTCATGGCGACCTCAGTGGTTTGCGGGCATCCCTGACCGCGGGGTTTCTAGCAGCGGCTGTCCGTGACCGCATGTTTATTGTTCACCCGTCGCGAAATATTCACGACGGAATTCTTCCAGCAACGCGCGGGATTCCGCATCCAACGCACGTCGCGCCAACAACTCCGGGCGCCTGAGCCAGGTCCGGCCCAGCGACTGCTTCAAGCGCCAGCGGTGGATCGCCGCGTGGTCGCCGGAAAGCAACACCGCCGGCACCTCGCCGTAGGCGTCACGCACCGGCTTCGCATAATGCGGGCAGTCCAGCAGACCGTTCGAGAACGAATCCTGCTCGGCGGACTGCGCGTCGTTCAACGCACCGTCCTGCAACCTGCCCACCGCGTCGATCACCACGGCGGCACCCAGCTCGCCGCCGGACAGCACATAGTCGCCGATGGAAAGCTCCTCGTCGACCTCGTGCGCCAGCAGGCGCTCATCCACACCCTCGTAACGCCCACAGAGCAGAGCGATGCGCGGCATATTGGCCAGCGCCTCCACCCTGCCCTGCGTCAGCCGCGCTCCCTGCGGACTGAGGTAAATCACATGCGCCGGTTCCGGCGCCGCCTCGCGCATGGCCTTCAGGGCCGCCCGCAGGGGCTCGATCAGCATCACCATGCCGGGGCCGCCGCCGCAGGTGCGGCCATCCACGGTTCGGTAGTTGTCAGTGGCGTAGTCGCGCGGGTTCCAGGTTTCCACCTGCAACAGCTCGCGTTGCTGCGCGCGACCCACCACACCCACGGCAGCGCACTGGCGCATGAAGTCGGGGAACAGCGTGACGACGTCGATGCGCATGGACCTCAAACTCCAGCATTCAGAATTCGGGATCCCAGTCCACCACCATGCGCCCGCCGGACAAATCCACCGACCGCACGTAACTGCCCTGGACGAAGGGGATCAGCCGCTCGCGCTCGCCGTCCCGCACCACCACCACGTCGTTGGCACCCGTGGCGAACAGATGGCTGATCCGCCCGAGCGCCACGCCTTCGGTGGTGACGACCTCAAGGCCTTCGAGGTCGACCCAGTAATACTCGTCTTTGCCGGGAGGCGGCAACTGCTCGCGGGCGACGTGAATGTCGCTGCCGACGAGAGCGGCTGCCATTTCACGGTCGTCCACGCCGGGCAAACAGGCCACCAGGCCCTTGCCCTGCGGGCGCCCTTTCACTCCCGCGATCTCCGTGACCGCACCCGGCGCCGCTGAAAGCTGCCAGGGGTGATAGTCGAAGATCTTCGTGCGCGGCTCGGTCCAGGATTCGATCTTGACCCAGCCCTGCACGCCATACAGCCCGACGATGCGTCCGACCGGGACGCGCCGACCGGCTACCGTCACGCTCAGGCCGCCTGCTGCTTGCCGGCTTCCTTGACGAGTGCGGCGACCTTGTCGCTCATCTGCGCACCCTTGCCCACCCACTCCTGCACGCGGGCGACGTTCAGCTCGAGGCGCTTGTCCTTACCCGAGGCGACCGGGTTGTAGAAACCCACGCTCTCGATGTTGCGGCCGTCGCGCTTGTTGCGCTGATCGGTGACCACGACGTGGTAGAACGGACGGCCCTTGGCGCCACCGCGCGAAAGACGAATCTTGACCATGATGAAAGCTCCAGAGATGCCGGAATCGCCGGCCGCACGCACGAAGTCGTGCGCGGTAAACGTGGCATTTTAGGGGGATGGGATTGAAAAAGGAAGAGGTTACGCAGCTCGCGGCGTGCCGGCGGCGGCCAACCAGCCAGAAAGCCAACGCCTTGCCTGATGCCCAGAAAGGGTACCCTAGCTCTTTCCAGACTCGCGCGGGCCGGCTAGCCGGCTCAGGCTCGATCATCCTTCGCTAGGCGATGGGTGATGAGCGGGCCATCCTTGGCCCGCGTGCTTCGTCCCATCAGCGCGGCGGCGGGAGTCCGCCCATGCCGCCCATCCCGCCCATGCCCTTCAGCGCGCCGCTCATCTGGCGCAAAAGCCCCTTGCCGCCACCGCGGGAGAGCTTGGACATCATCTTCTCCATCTGCATGTACTGCTTGAGCAGGCGATTGACGTCGGCTGGCTGGGTACCCGAACCCCTCGCCACGCGGGCGCGGCGGGAGCCGTTGAGCAGATCGGGGTGGCGTCGTTCCTTCGGCGTCATCGAGCCGATGATCGCCACCATGCGCTTGATCTCGCCGTCGTTGACCTTGGATTTCACGCTGTCCGGCAGGCCGGAAACGCCCGGCAACTTGTCCATCAGACCGGCCAAACCGCCCATGTTGTTCATCTGCTCCAACTGGTCGCGCATGTCCTCGAGGTCGAAGCGCTTGCCCTTCATCACCTTCTGGGCCAGCTTCTGCGCCTTCTCCTGGTCGACCTTGCGCTCGACCTCCTCGACCAGCGACAGCACGTCGCCCATGCCGAGGATGCGCTGCGCCAGGCGATCCGGGTGGAACGGCTCCAGCGCGTCGGTCTTCTCGCCCGCACCGAGGAACTTGATCGGCCGGCCGGTGATGTAGCGCACCGACAGTGCAGCACCGCCACGGGCGTCGCCGTCGGTCTTGGTCAGCACCACGCCGGTGAGCGGCAACGCGTCGGCGAAGGCCTTGGCAGTGGTAGCGGCATCCTGGCCGGTCATGGAATCGACCACGAACAGGGTCTCGACCGGGGTGATCGCGGCGTGCAGCGCCTTGATCTCGGCCATCATGGCCTCGTCCACGTGCAGGCGGCCGGCCGTGTCGACCAGCAGCACGTCGACTACCTCCTTGCGTGCGGCGCTGATCGCTGCCTTGGCGATATCGACCGGGTTCTGTCCCGCCTCGGACGGGAAGAACTTCACGCCCACCTGCTCGGCCAGCGTGCGCAGTTGCTCAATGGCGGCCGGACGGTAGACGTCGCAGCTCACCACCATCACCCTCTTCTTCTTGCGCTCGGTCAGCAGGCGCGCCAGCTTGGCCACCGTGGTGGTCTTGCCCGCGCCCTGAAGGCCGGCCATCAACACAACCGCCGGCGGCGTGACAGCGAGGTTCAGCTCGCTGTTGGCCGTACCCATGACCGCAGTCAGCTCGTCACTGACCACCTTCACCAGCGCCTGGCCGGGCGTGAGGCTCTTCATCACGTCCTGCCCCACCGCGCGAACCTTCACGCGCTGAATCAGTGCCTGCACCACCGGCAGCGCCACATCGGCCTCCAGCAGCGCAATGCGCACCTCGCGCAGGGCCTCTCGGATGTTTTCCTCGGTCAGCCGGCCGCGGCCACGCAGGCGGTTGACGGTGGTGGACAGACGTTGGCTGAGCGATTCGAACATGGGCGCGGCATCGGTGTGAGCGAACGGGCGATTATAACCGAGGCCGTTCAGCGCGCCGCTTGCGCCTTTACCCAGGCCGCGATGTCGGCGGCCACCTGCGCATCGACGTGTTCCGGCGCCTTGGAGTCGAACACCGTCCCCGTCTTGCCCGCGGGCATGAACAGGTGGCTGACGCCGGGATAGAGATGAAACGCCGTGTGCGAGCGGCCGGCCAGCTCCCGCTACCAGCGCGCGAAATCCAGCGTGGGTGATGCCTGGAAATCGTCGGAACCGTTCAAACCCTGCGATTGGCAGGGAAGAGATCCATCAGCATCCGCGCGAGATCCTCGAAAACGGTGCTGTTGAGCGAATAGACGATGTGCTGGCCGCGGCGCTCGGTGCGTACCAGGTCGGCGTGCTTGAGCACGGCGAAGTGGTGCGACAGCGAAGCGGACGTGATGTCGAACGCCTCGCCGATTTCGCCGGCGGTGAGCGGACCGCCCTGCAGGCGCTTGAGGATCGCGCGCCGCGTGGGATTGGCCATGGCCTTGAAGACCTCCTGCTGTTTCATTGAAAGGTCGCCCCGTGGAATTTTTCTAGATATTTAGATATGTTTCTAAGTATTACAAGTGCCTTCGTGCAATCACGGCGTTCACCCCACGTGGGAGCGTGTGCGACACTTCCCACCATGTCGCTTGCGCTTCCTTCCATCGTCGCCATCGTGCTGTACCTGGGCGCGTCCGCACTGCTGGCCGCTCCGCTGACCGGTTGCCCCCGTACGCCACGGCGCCTCGGCTTGGGCGCCGCCACGCTGGCCGTGCTGCTGCATATCGCGGCACTGCTCGGCGCGCACGGCGGTCGCGTTGACCTACACTTTTTCGCCGCCCTGTCGCTGGTCGCCTGCGTGGTCGCCGCATTGACCCTGCTGGTCAACCTGTCCAAGCCGGTGGCCGGGCTGGGCGTGATCGTGTTCCCGCTGGCGGCACTATTGCTGGGACTGGACGTCTTCCTCGCACCGCCCACCACGCCGAATCCGCTGGACTGGCAGATCAGCCTGCACGTGGCGATCGCCCTGCTCGGTTACAGCGTGCTGTCGATTGCCGCCGTGCTGGCCGTGCTGCTGGCGGTGCAGGAACGCGCACTGCGTACGCATCGCCCGGCCCGCCTGATGCGCGCACTGCCGCCGTTGACGCAAACCGAGTCGCTGCTGTTCCGCCTGATCGGCACCGGCTTCGCCCTGCTCACGCTCACCCTGGTGAGCGGCGCGCTGTTCATCCAGAACATCCGCGCCCAGCACCTGATCCACACCACGGTGCTTAGCGTGCTGGCGTGGCTGATCTTCGGCATCCTACTGTGGGGTCGCTGGAAGCACGGCTGGCGCGGACGCAGCGCGGTGAACCTGTGCCTGATCGGCATGGCGGTGCTGGTGCTGGCCTTCTTCGGCAGCAAGGCGGTGCTGGAACTGATCCTGCACCGGAGCGTGTAAGTTGGTGCGATTCGCCCGGAGTCGCGGCTCGACGCGGTAATGGGCCGGGCTTCAAGTGCCTGATTAACCCGAGCGCCAACCGAGGCCATCCACGACCGCACTCTTCAGCAGCCGACGGCACGATCGAGCGATGACATAGCCTGTTTTCAGGCAACCGCCAAGGCAGCCTGGCCGACGCCACGCTCCTGCAGCAAATTCAGATTCGCGCCACGCGCAACCCAGCAGCTATATCGGTCATTCGCCGCGCAAGCGCACGTCGCCCGGCGCGATTTCGGCACGCTCTTCCGCTCGTGCCGCGCGCTGCTCCTCGAAGAATCGCTGCACCTGCTGGCACACCGCCATGGTGTTCTCGCGCGCGAGCGCGGAAACGAGGAACCACGGCTCCTTCCAGTCCAGGCGGCGCACGATGTCCTCGGCCACCTGCTGGCGCTCGTCCTCAGGCAGCGCGTCGGACTTGTTCAGCACCAGCCAGCGCGGACGTTCCAGCAGTTCCGGGTTGAACTTGGCCAGCTCATGCTCGATAGCACGCACCTGCTCGACCGGATCGGTGCCGTCGATTGGCGCGATGTCGACCAGGTGCAGCAGCAGGCTAGTGCGCGCTACATGGCGCAGGAACTGGATCCCCAGGCCGGCGCCATCGGCTGCGCCCTCGATCAGACCAGGGATATCAGCGATCACGAAGCTCTGGTCGGTGCCCAGGCTTACGACGCCGAGGTTGGGGTGCAAGGTGGTGAAGGGATAGTCCGCTACGCGCGGCGTCGCCGCCGACACCGCACGGATGAAGGTGGACTTGCCCGCGTTGGGGAAGCCGAGCAGGCCCACGTCGGCCAGCAGGCGGAGCTCCAGCTTCAGCTCACGCGACTCGCCCGGCGTGCCGTGGGTGAACTGGCGCGGCGCGCGGTTGACCGAACTCTTGAAGTGGATGTTGCCCAGGCCGCCCTTACCGCCCTGCGCCACCAGCAGGCGCTGACCGTGCGCGGTGAGATCGCCGATCATCTCGTCGGTGTCGACGTTGGTAACCATGGTGCCCACCGGCACGCGGATCGTGGTGTCATCGCCGCCCTTGCCGTACATGTCGCTGCCCATGCCATTCTCGCCACGCTGCGCCTTGTAGCTGCGCTGGTGGCGAAAATCGACAAGGGTGTTGAGGCCTTCGTCAGCCACCAGCCACACCGAGCCGCCGCTGCCGCCGTCGCCGCCGTTCGGGCCGCCGAACGGGATGAACTTCTCGCGGCGGAAACTCGCACAGCCATTGCCACCGTCGCCGGCCTGGACCTTGATGATGGCTTCGTCGACGAATTTCATGACATGGGAACCGGAAGCTGGGAATCGAAAAGGGGGATGTCGTGACGCAGGGACAAGCTTACTCGCGCCAGTCCAGCTGCGACCTCACAAAACAAAAGCCCCGCCGAAGCGGGGCTCCTGCAGCAGCTTCGGAAAGGATCAGGCTTTCACGACGCTGACGAAACGGCGGTTGTTCTCGCCACGGACCTTGAACTCCACCGTGCCGTCCACCAGGGCGAACAGGGTGTGGTCGCGGCCGAGGCCCACGCCGCTGCCGGCATGGAACTGGGTGCCGCGCTGACGCACGATGATGTTGCCGGCCTCGACGGCCTGGCCACCGTACACCTTCACGCCCAGGTACTTCGGATTCGAGTCGCGACCGTTGCGGGACGAACCTACGCCTTTTTTGTGTGCCATGACTATCTACTCCGGCTGTATCAGGCGTTGATGCCCGTGATCTCGACTTCGGTGAAATGCTGGCGGTGGCCCTGCTGCCGCTTGTAGTGCTTGCGGCGGCGGAACTTGATGATGTGCACCTTCTCGGCACGGCCGTGCTTGCGCACGGTGGCGGACACGGTAGCGCCAGCCACGGTCGGCGCGCCGACGGTGATCGACTCGCCTTCGCCGACCAGCAACACCTGGTCGAACTTCACGGCGGCGCCTTCTTCGGCGTCCAGCAGTTCCACGCGCAGGACGTCGCCCTGCTGCACGCGGTACTGCTTGCCACCGGTCTTGATGACTGCGTAACTCATGGGAATGGCCCTTCTGTCGTTATTCTCTTGGGTTCGTTCACGGCCTTTCGGGCCGGACGAACCGCAGATTGTAGCCAGTCGACGGGGCTCTGGTCAAATCGTGATCAACCCGGAACGCGGGGCTACGGCAGGCAATAACTAACCTGTTCAGTTTGGTATAGTTCATCTTTTCCCCCTTGCGACCCCACGCATGGACACCATCCGCATCCGCGGCGCCCGCACGCACAACCTCAAGAACATCGACCTCGACCTGCCGCGCGACCGGCTGATCGTGATCACCGGCCTATCCGGTTCGGGCAAGTCCTCGCTGGCCTTCGACACCATCTACGCCGAGGGCCAGCGCCGCTACGTGGAGTCGCTGTCGGCCTACGCGCGGCAGTTCCTGTCCATGATGGAGAAGCCCGACGTCGACCACATCGAGGGTTTGTCGCCAGCGATCTCGATCGAGCAGAAATCCACCTCGCACAACCCGCGCTCCACCGTGGGCACGATCACCGAGGTGTACGACTACCTGCGCCTGCTGTACGCCCGCGTCGGCACGCCGCGCTGTCCCGACCACGGCATCCCGCTGGAGGCGCAGACGGTGAGCCAGATGGTGGACGCCACCCTCGCGCTCGACCCCGCGAAGCGGTACATGCTGCTGGCCCCGGTGGTGCGCGAGCGGAAGGGCGAACACGTGCAGGTGTTTGAGCAACTGCGCGCGCAGGGCTTCGTGCGCGCCCGTGTGGATGGCCAGGTCCACGACCTCGACGCGGTGCCACCGCTGGGCCTGCGCATCAAGCACACCATCGAGACGGTGATCGACCGCTTCCGCCCGCGTGAGGACATCAAACAGCGCCTGGCCGAATCGTTCGAGACCGCGCTGCGGCTGGGCGATGGCCTGGTGATCCTGGCCGACATGGATGACCCGACCGCAAAGGAGCAGCTCTACTCTTCGCGCTATTCCTGCCCGGTGTGCGACTACTCACTGCCGGAGCTGGAACCGCGGCTTTTCTCGTTCAACTCGCCGGTCGGCGCCTGCCCGTCCTGCGACGGTCTGGGAGTAACCCAGGTGTTCGACCCCGCCCGCGTCGTAGGCCACCCGGACCTGCCGCTGTCCGGCGGCGCGATCCGCGGCTGGGACCGGCGCAACCCGCACTACTTCCAGATGCTGCAGTCGCTGGCTGCGCACTACGGCTTCGACGTGGACACGGCCTGGTCCGACCTGCCGAAGGCGACGCAACAGGCCATCCTGCACGGCAGCGGCAAAGAGAAGATCGCCTTCCGCTACCTCACCGAGCGCGGGGGCCGGGTCACCCGCGAGCATGCCTTCGAGGGCATCCTCCCTAACCTCGAGCGGCGCTACAAGGAGACCGAGTCCACCGCGGTGCGCGAGGAACTGGCCAAGTACATCAGCGACCATCCCTGCCCCGAGTGCGGCGGCCAGCGCCTCAACCGCTCGGCGCGTAACGTGTTCGTGGCCGACCATGCGCTGCCGGCGCTCACCCACCGCTCGATCGACGATGCACTGGCCTTCTTCGCGGACCTCACGCTCAGCGGCTGGCGCGGCGAGATCGCGGCGAAGATCATCAAGGAGATCCGCGAGCGCCTCACCTTCCTCAACGACGTGGGACTCAACTACCTCACGCTGGACCGCCAGGCTGACACGCTGTCCGGTGGCGAGGCGCAACGCATCCGCCTGGCTTCGCAGATCGGCGCCGGCCTGGTCGGCGTGATGTACGTGCTGGACGAGCCTTCCATCGGTCTCCACCAGCGCGACAACGAGCGCCTGCTCGGCACGCTCACCCGCCTGCGCGACCTCGGCAACACGGTGATCGTCGTGGAGCACGACGAGGACGCCATCCGGATGGCCGACCACGTGCTCGACATCGGCCCCGGCGCCGGCGTACACGGCGGCGAGGTGGTGGCGCAGGGTTCGGTGACGGACATTATCGCCTCCAAGCGCTCAGTCACCGGCCAGTTCCTGTCCGGCGAGCGCGCCATCGAGGTGCCAAGGCAGCGCCGCCAGCCCAACGACGACGCCCACTGGCTGCGCCTGCACGGCGCCAGCGGCAACAACCTGAAGAACGTGGACCTGGATATTCCTGCCGGGCTGTTCACCTGCGTCACGGGCGTCTCCGGCTCGGGCAAGTCCACCCTGGTCAACGACACGCTGTTCCGTCTTGCCGCCGCCGAGCTCAACGGCGCCAGCGTGCAGCCCGCACCGTACAGGTCGGTGGAGGGGCTGCACTTGTTCGACAAAGTGGTGGACATCGACCAGTCGCCGATCGGCCGCACGCCGCGCTCCAACCCGGCCACCTATACCGGCCTGTTCACGCCGCTGCGCGAGCTGTTCGCGCAGGTGCCCGAGGCGCGCGCGCGCGGCTACGAGCCGGGGCGCTTCAGCTTCAACGTGCGCGGCGGCCGCTGCGAAGCCTGCGAAGGCGACGGCATGTTGAAGGTGGAGATGCACTTCCTTCCCGACGTCTACGTGCCCTGCGACGTCTGCCACGGCAAGCGCTACAACCGCGAGACGCTGGAGATCCACTACAAGGGCCATACCATCGCCGACGTGCTCGACATGACGGTGGAGGACGCGCTCAAGCTATTTGAGAACGTCCCCACCATCGCGCGCAAGCTCGACACGCTGCGTGCGGTGGGCCTGGACTACATCAAGCTCGGCCAGAGCGCGACCACGCTGTCCGGCGGCGAGGCGCAACGCGTGAAGCTCTCCAAGGAGCTCAGCAAACGCGACACCGGCAACACGCTGTACATCCTCGACGAACCCACCACCGGCCTGCACTTCCACGACATCGAGCAACTGCTCGACGTGCTGCACCAGCTGGTGGACCAAGGCAACACGGTCGTGGTGATCGAGCACAACCTTGACGTGATCAAGACCGCCGACTGGGTGATCGACCTTGGCCCTGAAGGCGGCGCCGGTGGCGGCCGCATCTTGGTCAGCGGCACGCCGGAGACCGTGGCCGCTACGCCCGAATCGCACACCGGTCGCTTCCTCGCGCCGCACCTGAAGCAGAGCAAGGCCAAGCCCGCCGCCACCAAGCGGACCAAGAACGAACTCAAGCACATCGCTTCGGCCGACAAGCACAAGCCGATGCGCGGGAAAAAGAAGGCGACTCCATGAGCACGACCGAACACGCATCGCCCAAGCCCGTGCGCCGCGGCAGGAAGACCGAACCCGCCGCTGCGGCACCGGCAACCGCTGAAGCAGCGCAGACGGCGCCGCAGCCGCTGTTCACCGCGGATATCGCCGCGCGCTGGCGCGACCTGGACGCCTTCAACCACGTCAACAACTCCAACTACCTCACCTACCTCGAAGAGGCGCGCCTGCAGTGGCTGAGCCACGTGCCCGGTCCGTGGTTCGACGACCACGCGATGCCTGTGATGGCCGCCGTGCAGCTCAACTACCGCCGCCCGATCGAATGGCCGGCGCAACTGCACGTAGAGCTTTTCTGCGAACGCACCGGCAACAGCTCGATGACCATCGCGCACCGCATCGTCGACGCTCGCGACGGCAGCATCCTCTACTGCGACGGCCACGTGGTGATGGTCTGGATGGATCCGGCCACCGGCAAGCCGGTGTCGCTTCCGCAGGTGATCCGCAACGCGGCCGGAGCCACTTATGGATAAGGCCCATAAATAGTCTTAACCATTGATGGGTTCTTTTTGTTGAATGAGGCTTATACGTCGCCAATGGACTCGATCAACGGCTTGCTGGTAGGGGGTATCCGGATTTGACTGTGTTTGAAGGGCTACAGCCGCCCGGCCTTCAGTAGCTCGATCAGTGTGGCGATGTCGGCCCCGTAGTTCTTTGGCGGGCCAGGCGGTTCGTGTGGGTGGCCGTCTGTCCGGCCACCCCTGCGCGGCACCGAGATCGACTTCCCAAACGGCATCACGCCGTCCGCCAGGGCGTATCCGATCATGGCCGGCTCCGCCACCTCCCGCTCCGGTTCGCGCCGGCGCTCGAACTTCGGTCGGCTCAGCGTGTGCTTGTGCGCGCCCTCGGTGAACAGGATCTTCGCGCGCAACGCCTCGAAGCTGTAGCCGCGTCCCAGCCGGTTCATCACGCGGATCAGGCTGTTAAGGCTTTCGGTGTAGGCGTTGGTAACCGGGTGCGCGAAGTAGTTGAGGATGAAGGGTTGCCAGTTGGTGAAGGCCCGGATCAAGTCGGCGTAGTGGGGGCGAATCTCGGCGGGCATGCCATCGCGCCACGCCTCGAAGCGCCGTGCGGCGTCCTCGGGCGACTTCGCCTCGTAGACGCCGAAGAAATCCTCCTTGAGCCGGTACGCTTCGCCCAGCAGCGGATAGTACTTCGTCCAGCCGTCGAGGTTCAGGCGTTCTTCGTCGCTCAGATCGCGCTTTCGCTTGAGCATGACGAAACGGTCGTGCATTAGCCCGCGCTTTTGCTTGAGAGTCAGTTCGGCCCGCAGTCCCTTGCGGGCCTTCTCCATCGCATCGTTCGCCAGGCGCACGACGTGGAAATTGTCGATGACGATGATCGCGTCCGGAATGACGGCCATCGCCTGAACCAGTCTCTGGCGGCACACCGGCCGCCCGGCGCGACCCGGTTAAGATCGGGCCGATCCTCCGGAAGCTACCCCATGAACCAGCCTGCTCGTTCCTCCCTCGCACTGGCCTGCGCCACCTGCCTTGCCATCGCTTCGACCGGCCATGCGGTACCCGCCACGCCGGGCGCCAGCATCACGCTGTACCGCAGCGACAGCGCCGCGCTGTACGCCAGCAGCGGCGACGGCCATGTCGACGGCGGCTACGCGATCATTCGTGAGCAGCGTCCGCTCACGCTCAAGCCCGGCCTGCAGAACGTCACCCTGGGCAACCTACCCGTCCATCTCGATGCCGAAGCGTTGACGCTGGGCTTTCCGGGTGGCGGCGCCGAAGTGGTCTCGCAACGCCTGCTGCTTGGCCAGGCTGGCGACGGCGAGCTGGTTGGCCTGGTCGGCCAGCCGATCACCGTGCTGGGCGGCAACGGTGAGACGCTGGCCCAGGGCACCCTGCTGCGCGCCGGCGATGGCTTGCTGGTGGACGGCGCGCAGGGCGTCACTCTGGTCCACCGGTACGCCGCGGTGCGAGCCGGCGGCGGCAGCTTCGGCACCGGCACCAGCCTGCGTCTGCGCATCGACGCCGCACGCGGCGGCCGCCGCGAAGCCCTACTCAGCTATCCCACCGCAGGCCTGGGCTGGCGTGCCGCCTATGTCGCCACGCTGCAGCCGGGCAATGCCTGCCGCATGCAGTTCGAATCGCGCGCCAGCATCGCCAACCGCAGCGGGCGCGACTGGAACGACGCTCGGCTCACGCTGATCGCAGGCGAGCCGGACTTCGCCAAGGCCTCCGCTCCGCGACCGATGATGGCGGCCAAGGCTTTTGCCGGCGCATCGCTGCCGCAACAATCGCAGATGGACAACTACCGCAGCTACACCCTGCCCGCGCCGGTGGACCTGCCCGACGGCAGCGTAAGCCAGGTGCCGCTGTACGCCACGCGCAGCCTGTCGTGCGAGCGCAGCAACCTCGTCGAGTACGGCGGCACATGGCAACCGCCGCAGCCCATGCTCGGTCCGAGCTTCGACAACGGCGGCAACAACCGCATCATCAGCACGCTCAAGTTCGCCGCCTTCGACAGCCTGCCCGCCGGCTACCTGCGCGTACTAGCGCAGGACAGCCATGGCGTGCCGCAATTCATCGGCGAAGGCCGCATCGAGGACACGCCCAGGGGCAGCGATGCCAGCATCGTGCTCGGCACCGACTTCGACCTGCGCGCCACGCGTAAGCGCATCGCCTTCCACGTGGATCAGGCCGGCCGCACGCTGGACGAGGCGTTCCGCGTCACCCTCACCAATGCAGGCAGCAGCGCGCGCACCATCACCGTGCGCGAGCATCCCAACCGCTGGCGCGAGTGGAAGCTGGCTTCCTCCAGCATTGCTCCGGCCGGGCAGACCGCGGACACGTTGGATTTCCGGGTCGCCGTGCCCGCCAACGGCAAGGCCATGCTGGACTACGCCATACACTACAGCTGGACGGCGGACCAGCAACCGCAGCCGTAACCGGAGCCATCCATGATCCAAGTCATCCGCCACGATACCGTCGTCGAGATTCGCCTCGGGCGTCCGCCGGTCAATGCGCTGGACCTGGCGATGCTGCAGTCGCTGCATGCCGCACTGGATCAAAGCATCCGCAGCGGTGCGCGCGGCCTCGTGCTGTCCGGCGTGCCGGGCATGTTCTCCGCCGGGGTTGACGTGCCCGCCTTGCTGCAGGCGGATCGCGCCGGCGTGCTCGCATTCTGGCGCGAGTTCTTCGCCACCGCCGCCGCACTGGCCTGTTCGCCAGTACCGGTGGCCGCCGCCATCACCGGCCACAGTCCCGCCGGCGGCGCAGTACTGGCGTTGATGTGCGACTACCGCGTGATGGCGCAGGGTCCGTACAAGATCGGCCTGAACGAGGTGCAGGTGGGCCTAGCGGTGCCCGATTGCATCCAGCTCGCGCTGCGTCGCGTGGTGGGCGCATACCGCGCCGAACGCCTGCTGGTGGCTGGCACGATGATCGACGCGCAGCAGGCGCTGGCCTGCGGATTCGTCGACGAAACCACCGGCATCGACCAGGTGACTACCCGCGCGCTGCACTGGATACAGGAGGTACTCGACCTGCCCCAGCACGCCATGCTGGCCACCCGCCGCGTGGCCCGCGCCGACCTGGTCTCCACCTACACCGACGTGGATGCGCTGCCGGTGGCCGATTTCGTCGAAGGCTTCTATCACCCGCAGACACAGGCCACGCTGCAGGCGCTGGTGGCCCGACTCAAGAGCAAGGGCTGAGCCCGCTCACGGCCCCCAGATCATGTGCACGTCCGCCCGCGCGTAGTGCGAACCCGCGCGTGGTGCCGGGTGGTGGCGGAAACCGGCGCTTTCGTACAGCGCCAGCGCTGGACCGAGCAGGCTGCTCGATTCCAGGAACAGTTCGCGCGCAGGCAACGAGCGATACAGATCGAGCGCGGCATCCATCAGCAGGCGCCCCACGCCGCGGCCGCGCGCCTCCGGAGATACCGCCATCTTGGTGAGTTCGTAGACACCGTCGCCTTCGTGCTTCAACGCCACGGTGCCAATCGCGTGGCCTGCCTCGTCGACGGCGAACAGGATGTACCCGCCGTTGGCGAGGATGAACCGCTCGGGATTGCCCAGCACTTCGCGGTCGTAGTCTTCGACCGTGAACCAGTGCTCAAGCCATTCGATGTTCAGGGCGGCAAACGCGCTACGCCAGCGCGGCTCGAAGCGCGCGATGCGGATGCCGTGCAATCGGGAAGGCATGACCATGGCGCGATGCAGGCGCCGCGATCCAGCCCGGAGAGGCTCCGGGCCGGACGCGGCGACGCTGTCAGCCCTTCTTGGCCTTGGTCAGCAACTGGTCGAGCAGGCTGATCGCCAGGTCGATTTCCTCGTGGGTGATGTCCAGCGAGGGCGCGAAGGTGATCACGTTCTTGTACCAGCCGCCAACGTCGAGCACGAGGCCGATTTTCTTACCGTTGTGTTCCAGATCGCCTGCCAGGCCGATGTCGACCATCTTATCGAGCAGCGCCTTGTTCGGGGTGAAGCCGTCGTCGGTGCAGATCTCGGCGCGCAGCGCCAGGCCCAGGCCGTCGACGTCGCCGATTTCCTTGTGCTTCTTCTGCAACTCGCGCAGTCCTTCGAGGAAATGCGCGCCCTTCTTCGGCACGCTGGTCTCGTAGTCCAGCTCGTAGCCCATCTTGATCACTTCCAGGCCCAACGACGTACCCAGCGGGTTGGAGTTGAACGTGGAGTGGGTGGAGCCCGGTGGGAAGATGGTCGGGTTGATCAGCTCCTCGCGTGCCCACAGGCCGGATAGCGGATTGAGGCCGTTGGTGAGCGCCTTGCCGAACACTACGATGTCAGGCGTCACGCCAAAGTTCTCGATCGACCACAACTTGCCCGTGCGCCAGAAGCCCATCTGGATCTCGTCGGACACCATCAGGATGCCGTACTGGTCAAGCACTTTCTTCAAGCCCTTGAAGAAGCCCATCGGTGGGACGACGTAGCCACCCGTACCCTGGATCGGTTCGACGTAGAACGCGGCGTATTCGCACTGGTTGGTCTTGGGGTCCCACACGCCGTTGTATTCGGTCTCGAACAGGCGCTCGAACTGCCGTACGCAGCTATCCGAATACTCTTCCGCGGTCATCCCCTTGGGGCGGCGGAACGGATACGGGAACGGCAGGAACATCGCGCGTTCGCCGAAATGGCCGAAGCGGCGGCGGTAGCGGTAGCTGGAGGTGATCGACGAGGCGCCCAGCGTCCGGCCGTGGTAGCCTCCCTCGAAGGCGAACATCAGGCTCTTGCCGTTCTTGAAGTTGCGCACCAGCTTGAGCGAGTCCTCGATCGCCTGCGCACCACCCACGTTGAAATGCACGCGGCCATCAAAGCCGAACTTTTTCTTTGCATCCAGCGCGATGGTTTTGGCCAGCTCGATGCGGGTCTGGTGCAGGTACTGGCTGGCAACCTGGGGCAGCACGTCGATCTGCCTCTTCAGCGCATCGTTGAGGCGCTTGTTGCCGTAGCCGAAGTTGACCGCCGAGTACCACATCTGCAGGTCTAGAAACGGCGTGCCGGCGGTGTCGTACATGTAGCTGCCTTCGCCGTGGCGGAAGATCTTCGGCGGATCCACGTAATGCACGGTGTCGCCGAAGGAGCTGTACTTGGCCTCGTCGGCGAGCAGTTGCGCGTCGTCGATGAAACCGACGGCGTTCTTGTCGATGATCATAGGTCGGGTTCCGGGGACGTTTTGGGGAATGCGGTGAGGCGGGCAGATCAGGCCGCGCTCGTCTCATGATGGTGCGCGTGGCGCGCGAGGGTACCGTCGAGCAGTCGCGGCAGGAATTCCAGCGCGTCTTCGAAGCCAGTGATCGGCACGTAAGGGATGCCAGCGGCGCGGCAATGCTCGATCAGGCGATGCTTAGCGAACACGAAGTCCACGCGGTCGGCAGCGCAGAAATCCGAGGCGCCGTCGCCGATCAGCAGGGTCTTCGCGCCCATGGTGCGCGCCTGCGCCACGCAGGCGCACTTGCAGGTGCCGCTGCGGCAGCCCTCCGCCTGGAACGGCGAGGTGAGCTGCCACTGCTTCGGCGGCGTGGCCGGCGCCAGATGGTTGGCAGCCAGTGGCAGGTTGTCCAGGCCGTAGCGGCCAAGGATCTGGTGGATCGCGTAGTCGAGGCCGTCGCTGACGATGCGGATCGGTACCCCGAGCTCGCGCGCCTTGGCCACGAAGCCCGGGAAGGCGTGGTCGATCCACAGCTCGCGTAGGTGCTCGTCCAGCTCGCCGCGCGTCATCTGCAGCAATCCGACCTGGCCCGACATGCACTCGCGCGAGCCGATGCGGCCGGCGCGCCAGTCCTGCTCCAGCACTTCCCAGCCGGGACGGCCGAAACGGTCGAGCAGCGAGTCGATCACGTCTTCGACGGAGATCGTGCCGTCGAAATCGCACAGGATGGTCCAGCCAGAAACGGGCATCGGTGGTGCACTCGCAAAGTTCATGCCTCGGATGTTGGGCAAGCTGCCTTTCGGCGCCCTTTCCCCCTCATGCGCTGCGCCGCGTGTGCTGGCGCCGTAGCATGCTGCAGGCGGAGCCGCCATGACCGCTCGAGTCGTCCGTCCGGTCGACAGCGGCGGCCAAACCGTTGCCTAGCGGCGCGCATCGCAGCTGACAACCGGTTGCGCCGACACCCGTTATGGTCGTTCTGTTCCCTGCCCTGGCCGCCCATGCCCATCGCCCGCACCTGTCTTCTATTCGCCTTGTCATGCCTGTCGCTGCCGTTCGGCGCCGCCGCCGATTCCGGCAACGGGGCGTCGCTGGCGATCGGCGCCGGCATGCAGCACATGCCAGGCTGGGTCGGGTCGCGTCGCTATCGCAGCGATCCCATCCCGTTGGTAGACATCGAGTTGCCCCGGCAAGGCTTCAGCCTATCCACCGAGGACGGCCTGCAGTACGACCTGATCCGCGGAGCGCACATGCACGGCGGCCTGTACGGCGACTTCCAGTGGGGTCGCGAACACGACGACCTCGGCCAGCTGGCCGGCAAGGTTCCCACCCTGACCGCCCGCGCCACGGGCGGCGGCTACCTCGAATGGGATGCCAGCCGGCAATTCGATGCGGGCATGCGTCTCAGCCACGACGTCAATGGAGCCGGGGCCTACCTGCAGTTCTATGCCGAATGGGACCCGCCCAGTCTCGGCCTGCTGGAGCATTCGCTGGAGCTGCGCTGGCAGTCAATGAACAGCGCGGCAATGCGTCGCTTCTTCGGCATTGCACCGGCCTCGGCGAAGGCGCTCGGCGTCCCGGCGTGGCAGCCGGGCGCGGGCAGCGAGCTCGCCACGCTGGAATACGACCTTTTCTTGCCAACCAGCAAGCACACCGGTTTGATGGCTTCGGTGGAATACGGCGTATTGCTTGACCGAGCCGCCGCCAGCCCGCTGGTGAACCGCTACGGTTCGCGCAACCACTTACCGAGTCTGTGGGGTACGTGTATCACTTTTGAAGCATGCCGGGTCCCCAACAGCGGAGCAGCCAGCCGATACTGTTCGTTTCCAACCTGTGCACATGCGCCGGAGCCGCGCTAGCCCCACCGCCGCATCAAGGGAAACGCCAACAGCTTGCATGCCGTCACCGAACGCTATGCAGCGTTTTTAGCCAAATCACATAGACCACCGGATGGACCGGTGCGGCAACCACGGATCGGAATCTCAACCGCCCCCAGGGTTCGCCGGCCCATTCCGGCTCGCGCTGAAGATGGGCGGCGGAGCCGCCCGACGGTCGGGTTCGCGGCTCGAAGAGTTCGACTGTCACGCCACGATTCGACGCTGGGGACAAGTCGGATCTTCGTCGCCCCTGAGTCAACCGTCGCTGGCGCCACCACGCACCGTTGATGACTCTTCACCGCGTTAAGCTTCCATCCCAGACGGCCGCGAGGTTTCGGCCATCACCGGTCGTCGCGGGTCCAGATCGTGCCGCTCTCCTCGCGCACCGGGAAACGCGCAACTGGCTCGTAGGCCGGCGGACAGGTTACTGCACCACTGCGCAGGTCGAAACGAGCGCCGTGGCGCGGACATTCCACCTCGTAACCATGCACCTCGCCGCCGGCCAGATCGCCGCCGTCATGCGTACACACGTCCTCAATGGCGTAGAGGTCTCCGTCGACGTTGTACACGGCGATTGGCGTGTCGCCGTCAAATACCACCTTGAACTCGCCGGGCAGCAGTTCGCCGCGCGCGCCTACGCATACCCAACCCTCATTCGACAGGCTCATGCGAACTCCTTACGCAGCACCTCGAAGCGTAGGTCGTCGCGACGCGGAATCCCAAAACGCGCATCCCCGTAGGGAAAGGGCTGGAACTCGCCGGTACGGCAATAGCCGCGACGCTCGTAGAAGGCGATCAGCTCCGCGCGCTGCACGATCACCGTCATGTGCATCGCTCGGCAGCCCCAATGGTCACGAGCGATGCGTTCGGCTTCGACCAGCACGGCCTTGCCGATACCATCGCGCTGTCGCAATGGATCGACTGCGAACATGCCAAAGTAGCCGAGGTCGCCCCGACGCTCGACATGGCAGCTCGCCAGCAGTTCGCCGCTTCGCTCGGCCAACAGGATCTTGCCTTGCGGTTGGCCAAGCAACGCGGCTACGCCCGCAGCATCGGTACGCTGGCCGTCGAGCAGGTCGGACTCGGTTGTCCAGCCGCGCCTACCGGAGTCGCCGCGATAAGCGGATTCGACCAGAGCCACGATGGCGGGAATATCGGCAGCGACCGCAGCGCGGAAATTCAGCTCGGAGATTTCGGACATGCACAAATGGTAGGACTTCGGAGGAACCATGGCGACGGGGGCAGCGAGCCGTGGCGCCGGAATCAGCCCTTCTCGGAACTTACGCGCTCACGTCGCGAAAGAGTCCGTTACCTCTCCACACCCTGACGCGTCGAAGTGATCCAAACGGCATGCGCATCGTGCGGAGCAGACTCAACGTGACAGCAAGCCCATTTCTTGGAGCAACGTCGGCGGGCCTTGTGTTTCGAAGCAAAACCCCTCTACCTCGAACACGTGAATACACGCGCTGACGACATCCGCATCGAACTTGGTACCGCTCTCTCGTCGGATTTCAGCCAGTGCAACATCGGTGCCTAACGCCTCTCGATACGGCCGATGGGAGGCCATCGACTCGACCAAATCAGCCACGGCAATGATCCGAGCTTCGTGCACGATTTCGTCGCCACGCAAGCCATCAGGGTAACCCGAACCATCGAGTCGTTCATGGTGCTGGCGCACCGCTGTAGCCACCGGCCACATGTCATCGAGTTGACGCAACACCTCGAATCCAACGACTGGATGGACCTGTATCAGCGCGCGCTCGACGCTACTGAGTTTGCCCGGATAGACCAGGATCTCCAATGGAACACGGATCTTACCGATATCGTGCACCATCGCCGCGAGGCGCAGCCCTTCCAGTCGGCTTTGCGAATAGCCCAACCGGCGTCCAATAGCTACCGCCAGCTCCGCGACACGCCGTCCATGCCCAGCGGTATAGGGGTCTCGTAACTCCAATACGTGCGCCAGGGCTTCAATTGAATGGGTCAACGCCTTTTCGTGAGCGATGCGGACGCGCAAAGTCTCGACGCCAAAGCCAAGATGATCGCTCAGCCCACTCAGCAGCCCCATTTCCTGCGGACCGAAGGCATCGATGGTGCTTGAGTAAACCATCAAAGCAGCCACTACCCGCCCATTCGAGAGCTTGATCGGCAAGCTGAATGACGAGGCAAGCCCGGACCGTCGCGCGCTCGCTAGCCAAGGCCTGAAGTCCGCGGCATCCTGCATGCGATTGTTGAACTGAGCCGTGCCCGTGCGAATCGCACGACCCGTCGGCCCGCTACCTTGGGGAGAAAGATCCCAAGTGACATCGATACCGTCCAAATAAGCTTTGGCAGGTCCAGCACAAGCGACGACCTCAACGCTTTTCCTCGCATCGTTGAGTGGCACACCAACCCAAGCGAGCGCAAAGCCCAATCCCTGAGCAGTAATGGCCTCGCACATGCCCTGGTAAAGCTCGTGCTCGCCGCTTGCTTGCAACAATACGGCACCAGCCACACTGATCATTTTCAGCGTCGCGTCCAACTGCCCTAGACGCCCTTCAGACGTAAGCTTCATAAGGAACCCGGGCAGCGCCGCGAACCGGAAAACGCCCCCCCCCCTCACACAACGACAGCGAACATCACCGATGGCATTGTTTTCAACGGTGCTGACGGGAGCTCGCATGATCTGGCATCTCAGACTTTAGTGATGGGGGCGTCGTGAGTAGAAAATACGTGATCAAGAGCTAAAAACACACTCCCCCTCTGAGAGCAACTGCCCGTGAAGCGGCTCCCCCTTCGCGACGAGACCGCCACTGCTTCTGCTGATTCGCATTCATCGATCCTCACGGAAGACTCGCTCGGGTCGCGAAGTCTCCCTGAAGGTGCGATGCCACCGCAAGCGTCAGAAACGTATTGAGTGCAAGGTACTGGGCGACCAGTGAATCTTGCGTGCGGACGCTTTGGTTTCCATTAGGGCGACCGCTTGGACCTGCTTGGCGCGACGCCCTGCGTCAGCAAAGCTGTGAGCGCCTCCCCCGAACGGATGGCACCCCTAGCGACCCTGCTTACTGAGGCAGACAAGCAAGTGGTTACCCACCGCGGCGGGACCCACACTGGAGCGCCCACCCCGCCCTACGATCATCGCGCCCTCTAGCGCCGACAGCAGCAACTGGGCGAGAGCCTCTGCACCCTGCGTAGTGGTCACCCGCCCGCTCTGCTGGGCGTCGCGAAAGGCCGCGGTAAGCCAGTCCAGGTTGAGACGGAAAAAGTCGGCGACCCCGTCGGCGACCTGAGCAGGCAGGGCAGCCGCTTCGGCGCCCAGCATGCCGCAGACGCATAACCGCCCGTCCTTTGCGTAGGTGGTGGCGAACAGGAGCACGTAGGCCTCTAGGCGTGCCATGGGATCGCGTCGGGCCGTATCGATGGCAGCGAGCGACGACTCGAAGCGTTCGGTGTAACGGCGGGCGAGCGTGGCAACCAGGTCAGCCTTGGTGCGAAAATGATGGTGCACACTGGGCTTGCGGATACCCACCGCCCGCGCCACGTCGTCAAAAGAGAAGCCGTCGTAGCCACGTTGCTGAATCAGCGCTTCGGCGACGTCCATCACCCGCGTCGCGGTGGAGCCGATCACGGTGTTCACGCCGCGACTTGGGCGTCGGTGATCAGGTGTCCGGTCTTAACCAGGATGGTGCAGCCCTCGCGACTGAATGGCTTATGCTGACTGAGATGCGGGCTGCGGATCCAGGTGCCGGCTGGATAGCGGCCGTGCTCGTCCTCGAACGTACCCTCCACCACCAGAATCTCCTCGCCGCCGAAGTGACGATGCGGATTGAAGTAGGTGTTCGGCGCCCAGCGCACGAGCGCGGCGTGCTCGGTGCGGAAATCGTGCAGCGGCATCACCGACAGGCCAGGCACCAAGCCGGGAAACCACGAATCCTCGCGCGTGTGCACCACCACGCGGGCGAGGTCGTCGGGGGCGGAGTAGCGCAGCTTAACGAACAGCACGCAGCCGGTGTTCGACCACGGCGCATGCGAGGATCCGGGCGGGTTGCGAATATAGCTCCCGGGACCGTAACAGCCGGTTTCGTCGCAGAATTCGCCGTCGAGCACGAATAGCTCCTCGCCCAGCGCGTGCAGATGGTTATCGAAGTGCGAGCCAGGTGCATAACGAACGATGGACGTGGCGCGTGCCACCTCGCCGCCATCGCGCTCAAGCATCTTGCGCTCGACGCCCGCCGAAGGTGACGGTACCCAGTCCAGCGCGGAAACATCGACCACCTCCCGTCGGGACCAGTCGGAACGAAGCTGCATGATTGCTTACCTACCTATTGGAAGGTAGATATAGTGCACGCGCAGCGCCCATCGGGCAAGCCACGACCATAAAGAATCCAAGAGCGACCGCTGAGGGTCACTCTCAAAACCCACCCACAGGCATGAACACTCCTCTCGAGCTCGATCGGCCGTCTCGTAACTTTCCGTGAAATCGGCTCGCCCAAGCGAATGGGAGATGAACGTAGCACAATCGATTGCAGGGGCTTGGTTGCAGCATCCCTGCGTCCGTGCTATCCCTGATCAGGCAGTTTGCTCGGGTGCGCGTCACGCCTCAGGGGCACCCTCCTGTGAGCGGGCACTGACGCGGGCTCCGGCGGAAAGCATCCCCTACCCTTTCAAGAGGTAACGCCCACATGAACGCACGCAAGTTTGCCCTGGCTCAAGCCATTGCCCTAGTCCTTGCCGCGCCGGCGTTCTTGGTGGCGGCGCCCGCTCTATCCGCACCGTTCTCGCCGCAGACTGTTCCTACCTCTACGCCGGCCGACACCAGTCCCGACCAAGCCACTGAGACCGCTGAGCAGCAGACGGCCACCGCCAACCAAGCTTCGGCAAACGCCTCGACGGATGCCAGCAGGGACGCCACAGAAGCGGCCAAGCCGACCGAGGCTACCGAGGCTACCGAGCCAACCGAGGCGAGCGAAGCAACCGAGGCCTCTCAAGCTTCGACGGCCAGTGAGGCTTCGGATGCGAGCCAAGCCTCGGAAGCAAGCCATGCTGCCGAAGCCAGTCAGGCTTCGGAGGCCAGCCAGGCTTCGGAGGCCAGCCAGGCCTCACAAGCCAGTCAGGCTGCTGAAGCCAGTCAGGCCTCGGAGGCCAGCCAGGCTGCGCAAGCGAGTCAGGCCGCTGAAGCCAGTCAGGCCTCGGAGGCCAGCCAAGCTGCACAAGCGAGCCAGGCCTCGGAGGCTAGCCAAGCAGCTCAGGCCAGCGAAGCCTCTCAGGCGGGCCAGTCAGCGGGCGACTAAACCGAGCTGACTTCGATCGATCGACTGCTTTTAAGGGCAACGCCTTCTCGGAGGCCCGTGCGTCGTGTTCAGCGACCGGGCCTTCGACTACACCTACCACCGATAGGGGTTATCGATGAAAAAACGTGTTTTGGGCTGTGCGCTGGCGCTCCTTTGCTCTGGCGCCCTGCTCGACATGCCGTTGGCGCGGGCGGACAACGCTCCATCGACAGGATCGGTGAGCTTGGCTGGCTTCTATCTTTCCGGTAAGTACGGCCACAGTAAGAGCACCGACATACTGTATGTGCCGTTCACAGTGCGGCTCCAAAGTGGGCGCTTCACGTGGAGCGCCACGCTGCCGTATCTGCAAATAAGCGGACCGGGTAACGTACTACCGAATATCGGTTCGGTAGGTGCTGGCAGCAACGTCCGCACTACCAACTCGGGCATGGGTGATATTCGACTGGGGGCCGACTACAGAGTCTGGAGCGACAACTCCAGCGGTGTAGCGCTGACAGTGGGCGGCCGGGTCAAGCTGGGAACTGCCGATCATGCCGCCGGCCTCGGTACCGGCAAGAATGACTATGCGCTGCAACTACGCTTGTCGCGCGCGACCGGCAAGCTTTATTTGGCGGCTACCGCCGGATACCGGAAGCAGGGATCGCCGACCGGCCTGCAACTGCGCAACGTGGCCTATGGCAAAGCCGACATTATCTACAGCTTCAGTCGAAGCAACAGCCTAGGTTTTAGCACGTTCTACGATCAGGCCTCGTTGGCAACCGGTACCTCACTCCTGACGAGTGCGCTGTATTTCAGCCATCATCTAGACGACCAATGGTCGGCGACTTTCTTCGCCATGAAGGGATACACCCGCAACTCGCCTGGCTACGGTGCCGGCATCTCCCTCAGCTACGGTTTCTAAAGCGCACTCGTGATGGTGAAGTCGCGGGGGATCAAAAGCGGAAGCTTCTCCACGGTTGGAATCGCGCGACCGGAGCGGGCTTTACCGTAGGCAGCTCACATGCGTGTCGGAGTATCGCAGTTGCCCCTCGCCACACCCACAGGGCTGAGGCGAGGGTCCCCTTGCGGTTGGAATGAGCTGGCGATCTGAGCAATTCGCGCGCGATGGTCTGGTAAGGATCGCCTGATTAACCACTGTCGGTGGCAACGTTGGATTTTCGTGGCATGCGCAGCCATCGCGAAGGCGCCTTCAAGCAATCCATCGCCCAACAGATTGAAACATCCATTGCGACAAGTGCTCTGGTAAAACAGCGAACTTGCCTTAATTCCTCAGATGTCTCAGGATCGTGCCGCCCTGACTACGGCAAACTAGCTCCCACTTAGAGGAATCACATGAGCATTAACCTCGAATCGCTCTCCCCTGCTGAACTTCAAGCGCTCATCAAGAGCGCCGAATCGCAGATGGAATCCTCAAGGAAGAATCACATCAAGGATGTTCGCACCAAGATTGACGGCATCCTAGCTGGCGCCGGGTTGACCATTGGCGAGGTTTACCCAACGCGCGGTGGCAAAGGCGCCAAAAGTCCGAAAGCAGCCGTCGCCCCGAAGTATCGCAATCCCAACAACGCGGCCCAAACTTGGTCGGGCCGGGGCAAGCGTCCACTTTGGTTCGCCGAGGCTTTGAAGAAGAAGGGTGTGACTGCCGAGAGCATGTTGATTGCAGGTGCGACGGTAAAGGCCACGCCTGCGAAGAAGGCAGCGAAAAAAGCCCCAGCAAAGAAAGCTGCATCCAAGAAGTAAGACCCAGCATCACAAGCGAGCCCCCACATGCTGGGGGCTTTTTTATGCCGGAAGAAACGGCCTCGGCCGTGAAGCTGCCCCCCAAGTTCGACGTCTGGTAGGGCCGATTTCGGCCAGAAGTCGTGTCACGGCAGGCACCAAGAGGCTCGGCCATAAACGCTCGTCAGGTGCGAGGGGAGGCGTTGACGGTGCCAGACCCTGGATGGCGCCAGGTGCAGATAGCGGGGTGATCGCATCGGGGCCTCGTGTGTCCCGATTTGTGACTCAACGCATTTTTCCGCCCACAAAAAAAGCCCTGAAAAATCAGGGCATTTCGTGTACTGGCGGGCCGCAACCGATGATGATTAGCACTATGTTTTCGCCGTAGCGCTATGAATTCCGCCTCGACATACCGTCGCCGCCAAAGGGGCCATGGACTAACCGGCAACGGCCATGGAATTCCTCAGAGGCCGAAATCTTCGCGGAAACGACCTATTTGGTGCATTCGTTCGTGCAGAATCGTCACGATGCCGATGTCGCCGTTCGACAGTCTTCGCCAATAGACGAAATGCCGTTCATACTGAAAGTAATAGCCGTCAACGCCGAACTCCGCCGGAACGGGTTTCGATACCACCCCGTGGATTCCGATCTTATCGAACGCTTCGAACAGGCCGATGATGTAGCGGTCTGCTTGTGCGGCTCCCCAATGATCCCGACTGTAGCGGTAAATATCGTCGAGGCGGTGCGAGGCCGCCGCCTGAATGCGGACGGCGGCCACTTCTCAGGCCTGATTCCGCGCGACCACTTGGGCTGCCGTCAATGGCTCGTAGGACGATTCGGGTGCCGCGAACGCATGCAAAAGCTCGGTCTTCAGCCGGTCGAATGCTTCTTTCTCCACGCGCTCGCTGTCTCGACGGATCAGATCGCGGATGTACTCGCTGACGTTCTCGTAGGTTCCATTCTCACCAACATTCGCGGCCACAAAGTCATTCAGCGGACCGCTGAGGCGCACCGTCATTGTCGTCGTACGGGACATTTTATGCGCTCCGATCATCCTGCCCGTGTTCAATATAATCAAAAATGAATACGGCGCAAGGCTGAGCAGACCGTCGCACGAAGCCAATGGGGGTAGACTGCCGGCGACCCCAGCGCGCTCTGGCGTAGATTGGCGGAGAGAGAGACTGTCCGCCGGACTTCCCACCGAATCCCATGCCGTCCCATTTGCGACTAATTCGCCTCTAGCCCTTGCAATAGCTGGACTTTAGGAGTCCCATACTTGTTGGCGCGCGTTGAAAATTGACCAGAAAAGCGGGGTTCTGCTCGCTGAAAATTGACCAGGGTGTTCAACCTAGCCTGCCGGTGGTTCTGACTGGCAGGGAGACGAGGTGCACACCATGGCGATATACGCAAAGGTCCGCCGCATGCGGCTGCGCGAGGGGCTGTCGATCAGCGAGATACCCCGGCGGACGAGTCTGTCCCGGAACACGATCAAGGCTTGGCTGCGGGACCCGGTACGCAGTGAGATGGCCTACCGGCGCGAGGCCGGCCCCAAGAAGCTTGATGGACACATTGAGTGGCTACGGCGAGCGGTAGAGACCGACGCGCGGCGGCCGCGCAAGGAACGGCGCACGGCGTTGTTCCTCTACACCCAGCTTCAGTCCCAGGGTTTCACCGGCAGCTACAGCCGGGTAACCGAGGCGATCCGAGCGTGGCGGGCGGAGGCGGGAACGGTGATGGCCCGCACGGCCTACGTCCCGTTGCAGTTCGAGTGGGGCGAGGCGTTCCAGTTCGACTGGAGCGAGGAAGGGATCGTGATCGGCGGCGTCTGGCGGAAGATCCAGCTGGCGCACATGAAGCTGTGCGCCTCGCGGGCGTTCTGGCTGGTGGCGTATCCGACGCAGAGTCACGAGATGCTGTTCGATGCCCACCTGCGTTGCCTGACGGGCTTGGGTGGCATTGCACGGCGCGGGATCTACGACAACATGAAGACGGCGGTGGACCGCGTGCCAGGGCGCGGCAAGGCGCGGATCGTCAATGCCCGCTTCGCCGCGATGACCGCGCACTATTTGATCGATCCGGACTTCTGCAACGTGGCCAGCGGTTGGGAGAAGGGCCGCGTCGAGAAGGGCGTCCAGGACAGCCGGCGGCGGATCTGGCAGGCCGCCTTGGAGCAACGGTTTTCCAGCTTCGCCGAGCTCAACGTCTGGCTGGCGACGCACTGCATCGAGGCACGCCGTGCGGCGCACCCGGAGCATCCGGGCATGACCATCGCCGAAGCACTGGAACACGAGCAGGCCCACCTGATGCCGATGCCCGCACCCTTCGATGGCTACATCGAATCACCGGCGCGAGTGTCGAGCACGTGCCTGATGACAGTGGCACGCAACCGCTACTCCGTCCCCTGTGCCTGGGCCGGGCATCGGGTCAGCGTGCGGCTGTATCCCGAGCGGGTGGTCGTCGTGGCCGAGCAGGCGATGATTGCCGAGCATCCCCGCGCCACCGACCGCGATCGTGTGGTGTACGACTGGCAGCACTACGTGCCGTTGGTGGAGCGCAAGCCGGGGGCGCTACGCAACGGCGCACCCTTTGCGGAGATGCCGGACCCGCTGAAGCAGTTGAGCCGTGCCCTGCTGCGTCGCCAGGGCGGTGACCGGGTCATGGCCCAGGTGCTGGGTGCCGTCCCGCAGCATGGCCTGGACGCCGTGCTGGTGGCGGTCGAGCTGGCGCTGGAGTCTGGCCGGCCCAGTGCTGAGCATGTGCTCAATCTCCTGGCGCGCCTGCGCGAAGGTCCGCCGCCAGCCCCCGTCGCAACGTCCCTGAC
>DAIDKO010000059.1 GCA_027450005.1 Rhodanobacter sp.
CATCGGAAATCGATGGCATCACTCACCAGCCACCACGCGTCCACACCCTTCGAGTCCATCACTTCGCTCCTGTTTGGACAGGCGCGTATCTGAGCGATCACGACGCAGGGATGGAAGGTGTCTTCGCCGCACGCTTACGCAACAGCTTGATGCCGTGGCCAGCCAGATCGTCGACAAAACCAAGCAGGCGCTGCGCCATTTCCGGGTGTTCGGAGTTGCCGATGAACACCGGATGGCGCCGCCCGATCGACAGGAAGCGCTCGGCCACGCCGACGCCGCCGCGCTGGACGAGCGCGAGATCCACGTCGACGCCGACATCGCGCTGGCGCAGTGGCAGTACTGGCTGGCCAGCGAAGACAAGGCCTGGCTGCAGCGAGATGGCTGACCGGTGATCCGCGCCCTTGCCGACTTCTGGGCCAGCCGCGCCAGCTACGACGCAGCACACCAGCGTTACGGAATCCTGCACGTCACCTCGGTGCAGGAGAACTACAGCGACGTGCCCAACGACAGCCACACCAACGCCTCCGCGCGTAAGACGCTGCAGATCGCCAGCGCGGTGGCGGCCATCGAGGGTGCCAGGGCCGATCCGCGCTGGACCGAGGTCGCCAACGGCCGGTACCTGCCGATCTCCATCAGCGAGGATCGCTACATCGCCTTCGATCCCAGCTTGCTGCAAGGCCCCGGCAGCGGCACCCTCGGCTCGCTGCCGCTACTGTCCTATCCTGCGCTGGACCTGCCAATTACGCCCGCCGTGCGCCGCCACAATTACGCGGCTGCCGCTGTGGAAAGGGACATAAACAGCATGGGGGTGGCGCCGCCGTCGATCGCCGCGGCGACCGTGGGCGACGCCGCCGGCGCGGCGTACTGGTTCCAGCGCAACGTGGATGCGATCGCGATCAAGCCGACATTCGCCGTACGCACCGAGACGCCCAGCAACAACACCGGCTATTTCCTTACCGCCAGTGGCGGCTTCCTGCAGAAGCTGGAATACGGCTTCACCGGACTTCGCATCGAGCCGCGGGGACTGGTGCCGGCCTATCCGCAGGTGCTGCCCACCGACTGGAGATCGCTTACGCTGGGGCGGATCCGCTTCCGCAACCGCTGGTACGACTTGACCGTTCGCCACCGATCCGACGGCGCGGCCACTCTCCCGATGAATACCCTCATCTCCGCCGGGGATACCGAGCCATGAAACTCCGCACCTGCCTTGCCGCCCTGCTGCTCGTAACGTCGGCTGCGCCGATAGCCCGCGCGGCAATGCCCGATGCCGCGAAGACGCTGGCCTACATCCACCGCGCGTGGCCCACGCTCACGCGCCGGATGGACGACTGCTCCGCCTTCGGCAAGGGACCGGGCGACACTCAGCTGGCGATCTACCTGCCGCACCGCCTGCCGATGCCCGCCAACCTGCCGCGCATCGCCAGGGCCTGCCGCGTGGAGGTGCGCCGGCTGCCACAGAGCATCCGCACACTCGGCAGCTTCGATCCCGCCACGCTGCCGGTGCAGGGACTGCTCTACCTACCGCATCCCTACGTGGTGCCCGGCGGCTTCTTCAACGAGATGTACGGCTGGGACAGCTACTTCATCGAGCTGGGCCTGCTCGCCGACCATCACGAAGCGCTGGCGCGCGACATGGTGGACAACGCGCTGTTCGAGGTGCGGCACTACGGCGGCGTGCTCAACGCCAACCGCAGCTACTACCTCAGTCGCTCGCAGCCGCCTTTCCTCGGCGCGATGATGGCCGCACTGCTGGCCGATCCCACCAGTTTCCGCGACGCTGCCGAGCGGCATGCGTGGCTGGCCAAGGCCTACCCGCTGGCAGTGCGCAACCACGACCTGTGGACGCGCCCCGGGCACCGCGCCGGCGACACCAGCCTAGCGCGCTATTTCGACTACGGCCACGGCCCGGTGCTGGAAGCCCACGACGCCAGCTATTACCAGGGTGTGATCCGCTGGCTGCTGGCGCATCGCGCGCAGGATCCCGGCTATCTCCTCAAGGCCCCGCACCACCCCGACGCCGCCGAAGCGGCACGGCTGAAGACCGCGAGCTGCGACGTCACCGCCTCGTCGGTGTGTGCCGACGCCTGGGTCGACGGCTACCGCCTCACCGCCGACTACTACCTCGGCGACCGCGCAATGCGCGAATCGGGCTTCGACACCGACTTCCACTTCGGCCCGTTCGCCGGCTCCACCCATCATTACGCGCCGGTCGGACTGAACAGCCTGCTGTACCGCTACGAACGCAACCTGCACGACTTCGCCGCCACGCTCGGCAGAACCGCCGACGCCGCACGCTGGCAACGGGCAGCGGCCGCACGCAAGGCGGCGATGGACAAGTACCTGTGGCACCCCGCCAAGGGCATGTACCTGGACTACGACTTCGTCACCGGCGAGCCCTCCGACGATCCCTACCTCACAATGTTCTACCCGCTATGGGCCGGCGCCGCTTCCGCCGGGCAGGCACAGGTGCTGCGCGGCAAGCTGGCGTTGTTCGAAAAGCCGGGCGGGCTGGCCATGAGCACGCGCACTACCGGCGCGCAGTGGGATGCGCCGTTCGGCTGGGCCCCAACCCACTGGCTGGTGGTGAAGGGGCTAGCGGACTGCGGCTTCGACGCCGACGCAATGCGCATCGCCAGGAAGTTCATGGCCACGGTAGATCGCGGCTTCGCCCACGACAGCACCATCCGCGAGAAATACAACATGGCGAGCGGCAACGCCGACGTGAAGATCACCGCCGGCTACACGCAGAACGTGGTCGGTTTCGGCTGGACCAACGGCGTCTACCTCAAGCTGCACCAGGTGACCGAACAGGCGAAGCCGAAGCCCGGGAGGCCATGAGCGTGGGCCATCGACTGGCTTGCGTGCTGGTGCCGTGCTTCAGCGCGCCCGCCACTCGCATGGCTGGCGAAGTTCCCGCCCGCCCTGCCGATCAGCGGCGCGTGCCACGCGGCGATGAGCCCGGTCGCGCACGTCAACGAGCCGCTGCGCGAAGCCGGTGTGCCCACCGCACGGCGCGCGTGGGACCGCATGCGGCATTGGGTCGTCTCCGAAACCAGCTACCCGAATCGAAGCCGTGCCGCGTCGCCATCCTCGGCTCTCTCAGGCAGCGCCTGGCCCGCTGGACCCGGACGGAGCTTTGCCGCTGTCGGTACCGCGAGTATCCTCGTCGGCAATACCGCCATTGCCGGACGCACCATGAGCCATCAGACCGTCCTGGTCATCGACGACGAGCGCGATATCCGCGAACTGCTCACCATCACGCTGGGACGCATGGATTTGCAGGTAGACGCGGTGGGCACGGTTTCCGAGGCGCGCCGCGCGCTGAGCGAACGCAGCTACGACCTCTGCTTCACCGACATGCGCCTACCCGACGGCACCGGCCACGAAATCCTCGAATACATCTCGGCCAACCATCCGGAAACGCCGGCGGCGATGATCACCGCCTACGGCAACGTGGACGCCGCGGTGAACGCGCTGAAGGCTGGCGCATTCGACTTCGTCTCCAAGCCGGTGGACATCCAGATGCTGCGCCAGCTGGTGCGCAGGGCGCTGCAGCTGACCGAGGAGCGGCGCAGCGGCAAGGCCGCGGCCAAGGCCGGCAACGCGGGCGAGCGGCTGGTCGGCGACTCGCCCGCCATGCAGCAGGTGCGCGCCACCATTGCCAAGCTCGCGCGCAACCAGGCTCCGGTGTACATCGCCGGCGAATCTGGCGTGGGCAAGGAGCTTGTCGCACGCCTCATCCACGAGCAGGGCCCGCGCGCCAGCGGTCCTTTCATACCTGTGAACTGCGGCGCGATACCGTCGGAACTGATGGAGAGCGAGTTCTTCGGCCACAAGAGGGGCAGCTTCACGGGTGCCCAAACTGACAAGGAAGGCCTGTTTCAGGCCGCCCACGGCGGCACGCTGTTCCTCGACGAAGTGGCCGAGCTGCCGCTGCACATGCAGGTGAAGCTGCTGCGCGCGATTCAGGAAAAGGCCGTGCGTCCGATCGGTGCGCGCGAAGAGGTGCCGGTGGACGTGCGCATCCTCTCCGCCACGCATAAGAACCTTGCTGCCTTGGTCGAGCAGGGCCATTTCCGCCAGGACCTGTTCTACCGCATCAACGTGATTGAGCTGCGCGTGCCGCCGCTGCGCGAGCGCCGCGGCGACGTGCCGCTGCTGGCCAACCACATCCTGCTCGGTCTCGCCCGAAAAGACGGGCGCCGGCCAAGCCAGCTGTCGCCAGAGGCGCAACGGGCGCTGGAGACCTACGACTTCCCGGGCAACGTGCGCGAGCTCGAGAATATCCTCGAGCGCGCCACCGCGATGTGCGAAGGCGAGCGCATCGACGCTACCGACCTGATGCTGCCGCAGCGTCAGCCGCGCGCGGAAGGCGTACCACCCGCCGCCCGCCATCTGGCCGCGCCAGCCGCTGCGCCCTCGCCCGCCAGCGCCACCGCTGACGGCGGCCTTGACGACTACATCAGCAACCTCGAGCGCAGCGCGATCATGAAGGCGCTAGAGGAATCCCGCTACAACAAGACCGCCGCCGCGAAGAAGCTGGGCATCACCTTCCGTGCGTTGCGCTACAAGCTGAAGAAGCTCGGCATCGATTGATGCCGTCTGCGACCCTCTCCTCGGTGGGGAGTGGGTTGGGTAAAGGCGGTCCTTGCCCTGCCGCTACTGCGCTCAAGTCTCGCCGTTCCCGCTTGCGAGATGTGACGCGCTTGCGCTGCTCGCACTGGTTTCTATGCGGTTCCTAAAAAGATGCGCCTATCTGCGCATAGGATTTATCCGCAGTCGGTTGACGCACTTTCGTGCCCAACTCGACCCTCTTGACGCTAAGTGGCGCCGGAGAACGAGCCAGCAGGATTCGACGCACTTCCTTGGAGGGGGTGAAGCGAGAAATCGCGCCATCGTCCAATCGCGCCAGCACGTTCAAAGCAGCGTTGTCGTCGGCTTGGAGAACGTCCCCGTTTGCACGGTAAAACGTGTCGCCTTCGCGCCTGCCTTCCAGCAAGCCGTTGGTCGAGTCCGTTTGCGACGTATAAGCACCA
>DAIDKO010000060.1 GCA_027450005.1 Rhodanobacter sp.
TGGTGCTTATACGTCGCAAACGGACTCGACCAACGGCTTGCTGGAAGGCAGGCGCGAAGGCGACACGTTTTACCGTGCAAACGGGGACGTTCTCCAAGCCGACGACAACGCTGCTTTGAACGTGCTGGCGCGATTGGACGAGGGCGCGATTTCTCGCTTCACCCCCTCCAAGGAAGTGCGTCGAATCCTGCTGGCTCGTTCTCCGGCGCCACTTAGCGTCAAGAGGGTCAAGTTGGGCACGAAAGTGCATCAACCGACTGCGGATAAATCCTATGCGCAGATAGGCGCAACTTTTTAGGAACAGCAGGCCGTCAAGCGTGTGCGAAAAACGAACGGAACGCTTCCGCTACGCGCTCGACGCCCTCGTCGTCCACGTCCAGGTGCGTCACCAGCCGCAGCGTGGGCAGGTAGCCGATGCTGATGCGGATGCCGGCGGCGCGCAGGTGGGCGTCGAGCGCCTGCAGCCGTTCGACTGGTACGTCGACGAACACCATGTTGGTGTGCTGGCCGAGCAGGGCGACGCCGGCGATTTCGCGCAGGCGGCCCGCGAGAGAGGCCGCGCGGCGGTGGTCGTCGGCCAGTCGCGCCACGTGATGGTCGAGGGCGTACAGACCAGCGGCGGCGAGGATGCCGGCTTGGCGCCATCCGCCGCCGGCGACCTTGCGCCAGCGCCGCGCCTTCTCGATCAGGGGTGCGGAGCCGACCAGCACCGAGCCCACCGGCGCGCCCAGCCCCTTCGACAGGCACACCGACACGCTGTCGAAATGCTGTGCGATGGTGCGCGCCGACACGCCGCCCGCGACGGCGGCGTTGTAGAGGCGGGCGCCGTCCAGGTGCAGCGCAAGGCCGCGCTGGCGGGCGAAGTCTTGCGCCGCGCGCAGGTAGTCCTGCGGCAGCACGCGGCCGTGCCAAGTGTTCTCCAGCGCCAGCAGGCGGGTGCGTGCGAAGTGCGGATCGATCGGCTTGACTGCCGCGGCAAGGCGCTCCAGCGGCAGCGTGCCGTCCGCGTCCTGTACGATCGGCTGCGGCTGGATCGAGCCCAAAACCGCGGCGCCACCACCTTCGAACTTGTAGGTGTGCGCATCCATGCCGACCAGATACTCATCGCCGCGTTCGCAATGGCTCATCAGCGCGAGTAGATTGCTCTGCGTGCCGCTGGGCACGAACAGCGCGGCCTCGAAACCGAGCTCGTCGGCTAGGCGCCGCTGTAGCGCGTCGACGGTGGGGTCCTCGCCGTAGACGTCGTCGCCGACGTCGGCATCGAGCATTGCGGCGCGCATCGCTGGTGTCGGACGGGTGACGGTGTCGCTGCGCAGGTCGACCAAGTTCATTGCGGGAATTCCTCGCGGTCCGGGCCCGATTTCGTCAGGCGCGCTTTCGGAAGTGCAGCCACGCCATCAGCGCCAGCAGCGTGTCGGGCAGCAGGTTGGCGGGTCGCGGCGGCATGTCCTAGACAGTACCAAAATTGATCATTGACTTCTGCAGGAAGTACCAGGCGATCGCCAGCAGCATGCCGATGGAAATGCGTTTGCCGAGGCCGCCCAAACGCATGGTGCCGAACGCGAACGGCATCGCGCACAGCACCAGCACCAGCACCAGTACGTTGGGCGCGTACAGGGCGCGCGTCCAAAACGCCACCACGTAGACGCCAGTGTTTTCGCCGTTGCTTTCCAGGTAGCGCATGTTGCGGTGCAGGTCGCGCATCGACAGGTACTGCGGCTGGATCACCGACTGCGCCGGCACCTGCGGATTGAGGCCGGACCGCCATTGCTCGCGGTCCACCGTGCCGGCGTGCACGCCGCTGTCGTCCAGCCTGGTGCTGCACACGTCGTGCAGCCCCCAGGTGCGGCCGTCTTGGTCGGCGGCCCTAGCCCAGTCGAGGCGGCTGAGCTAGCCGTTGCGGTTCAACGTGGACACGCGTACGTCGGCAAGCTGCAAGGTGTCGTGGTCGCCGGCGTTGCGCATCAGGGTGCCGCGCGTTGATCATGCGGCCGCCGTCGCGCGCCCACAGATCGCTGCCGGTGTTACCGAGATTGCCGGACTGACGGCGCAGCTTCATGGCCTGCGCGAGCTGGTCACCCCAGAGGGCGGCAGTTTCGCCGAGGATCGCCACGCCGACGATCAGCAGGGCGACCACACCGGTGGCCGAGGTGGCGATGCGCAGTCGCGACATCCCCGAAGCACTCAGCGCGGTGAGCTCGCCGGTGGCGGCCAGGCCGCTCAAGCCGCCGATCAGCGCAGCGAAGCCGAACATTTCGTAGGCGCGCCGCGGGGTGGTAACCAGGATGAATATCGCTGGGTCGGCGAGCGTGCAGTCGTTCCTGCCGATGTTGCCGAGCTGGCCCAGGAAGTGGGTCGCCGCATCGAAACCGGTATGCACCAGCCACACACCGGCTAGCGAGCCGAGCACGCTGGTCGCCACCAGCCTGTCGACACGCCGGATCGCCAGCGTCATGCAGGCTGCTCCTCGTCGTCGCGCGGGGCGACATAGCGTGGCTGGCGTGGCGCGTACTGCTTGCGCCACAGCCAGGCGACGATTGCCAGCATCGCCACGTGCAGCAGCCATAACCCTGTCTGGTGATGCCAGTGGCCCCTCCCGAGCTGCGCGCGGCCCAGTGCAAGCAGCATGTAGTACAGGTAGAAGCTCGCCATGGCGAGCATCAGGCGGCCATAGCGCGCTTCGCGCGGACTTTGCCGCGAGAGCGGCAAGGCCAGCATCAGCATCACCAGGGTCAGCGCCGGTGCGTTCGCACGCCATGCGAGCTCGGCACGCGCGTCCGGCGTTTCGGTGCGCAGCAGCTGCGACGTGGTCATGCTCTCGGCGGGGTCGTTGTCGCTAGTGTTGTCCGTCACCTCGGACAAGGCGCTGTCGTTGCGCTGGTACTGCATGCGCCGCCAGTTGTCGCCGCCTAGAGGGATTTCGTACTGCCAGCCGTCGCGAAAGGAAATGAAGCGGTTGCCGCCGTTGCTTTCCTGATACAGCTCGCCGCTACTGGCGGTGACCAGTTTCACGTGCGGGGTGCCGTCTTTGTTGCTGCGCTGGGTGGCCACGAAGCTGCGGCCGAGCTTGCTGCCGTCCTGGCTTAGCGCGTCGGTGATGATGATGCCGCCCTTGCCAGGCAGTTCGGTGAAGCGACCGGCGTCGAGGCCAGCCGCGATCACCGAGCGGTTCGCCGCGGTCACCAGCGCATCGCTGGTTCGGGCCGCCCACGGTCCGAGCCAGAGGGAGACGACGGCAGTGAGCAGGACCAGCGTCAACGCGAGGATGGCCGTCGGCCGCAGCAGCCCCTTCGGACCCATGCCGGAGGACATCAGCACGTGCATCTCGCTCTCGCGATACATCCGGCTCAGCGCCATCAGCACGCCGATCATGCTGGACAGCGGCAACATGTTGGTGAGGCCCTCCAGCGTGCGCAGGCCCAGCACCTGCAACATCACGCTGGCCGGAAAACTCCCCTTGGCCACCTGCTCCAGCACGCCGGCGAACGCGGTGCCGGCGACGATTACCATCAGCACCACCACGGTGGCGGCCACTGTCTGCGCTAGCTCGCGCAGGAAATAGCGGTCGAGAATGCTCAGCATGCGATAAACTTGAGGGCTTCCAACAACGCCGATAGGCGTCGGTGAATCGCCAGTCTAGCCGGTTCCCCACCCATCGCGCCCTCGCAGGATCGTGCCATGCCTCTCCAGTTCAGCCTTGCCGCCGTCGCTCCCGAAACCGCCGACACCGCCTGCGTCGTGGTAGGCGTCTACGAACAGGGCGTGCTGACCAGCGCCGCTGCCCGCGTGGACGGCGCCACCGGCGGCGCGATCAAGCGCCAGGTGGAAAGCGGCGACATCAGCGGCAAGGCCGGCAGCAGCGCAGTGCTGTATGCGCCGGCCGGCATCGCCGCCAAGCGCGTGCTGGTGGTGGGACTCGGGACGCAGAAGGGCTTCGACGCGGCGCGCTACCAGAAGGTGGCGGTCGAGGCCGCGCGTGTGCTGGGCAAGCTGCCGCTCACCGAAGCGGTGTCGTACCTCGCCGAGGTGGACGTGCCGGGGCGCGACGCTGCCTGGCGCGTGCGCACCGCCGCACTGGCCGCCGACCACGCCGCCTACCGCTACATCGCTACCTTCAAGCCGCGCGACAAGGCCGCGACGCCGGAGCTGGCCGGCATCACGATGGTGGCAGGCGCCGACGCGCAGGCCGGGCTCGACGAGGCCGTCGCCATAGCCGAAGGCGTGCGCTTCGCCCGCGAACTGGCCAACCTGCCGCCGAACATCTGCAACCCGGCGTACATCGCCGCGCAGGCGCAGGCCTTCGCCGATGCGCACGACCAGGTTTCCTGCCTCGTGCTCGACCACCTCGAGATGGAGAAGCTAGGCTTCGGCTCGCTGCTCGCGGTGGGCCGCGGCTCGGCCAACAAGCCCAAGCTTATCGCACTCGAATACAAGGGCGGCGCCGATGACGCGGCGCCCTATGCCTTCGTCGGCAAGGGCATCACTTTCGACACCGGCGGCATCAGCCTCAAGCCCGGCCCGGGCATGGAGGAAATGAAGTACGACATGGGCGGCGCGGCCGGCGTGCTGGGCGCCTTCGTGGCAGCGGTGAAGATGCGTCTGCGGCAGAACCTCGTCTGCGTGGTGCCCGCGGCCGAGAACATGCCCGACGGCGACAGCTACCGCCCCGGCGACGTGCTCACCAGCCTCTCCGGGCTCACCATCGAAGTGCTCAACACTGACGCCGAGGGTCGCCTGATCCTGTGCGACGCGCTAACTTGGACCGCGCAGACCTTCAAGCCGCAGGCCATCGTGGATGCCGCTACGCTTACCGGTGCCTGCGTGATCGCGCTGGGTAAGCACGCCAGCGGCCTGTTCACCAAGCACGACGATCTCGCCAACGAGCTGCTGGCTGCGGGCGAGCACACGCTGGACCGTGCATGGCGCATGCCACTGTGGGACGACTACCAAGTGCAGCTGGATTCCGGCTTTGCCGACGTCGCCAACATCGGCGGCAAGAGCGCCGGTGCGATAACCGCCGCCTGCTTCCTGTCGCGCTTCGCCGAAGGCCAGCGCTGGGCGCACCTCGACATCGCCGGCACTGCGTGGGACGAAGGCCGCAAGGGCATGGCCACCGGCCGTCCGGTGGCCTTGCTCGCGCAGTGGCTGATCGACCGCGCCGGCTGACCGGCGCGGCAAACCCCGGAAACCAGCCGCCATGCCGCGCGCCGACTTCTATCTGATCGACAAGCCGCGCTTCCGCGAGCAGCCGCTGCTTCTGGTGTGCGAGCTGGCCAAGCGCGCGTTCGCGGCGCAGCAGCCCACGCTGATTCTAGCCCGCGACCACGGGCAGGCCGAGGCGATCGACGAGTGGCTGTGGGCCTTTGACGAGGATGGCTTTGTCCCGCACCAGCTTGCCGGGGACGACGACGACGCGGGCACAGCCGTGCTCATCGTGCCGCCCGGCGTGGACACGCCGGACCGGCCGCTGGTGATCAATCTGCGCGAGGACTGCGCCGGCGGCGACTTCCAGCGCGTGCTGGAAGTGGTGCCCGCCGACGAGGCCGAGCGCACCGGATCGCGCGAGCGCTGGAGCGAGTACAAGCGGCGCGGTTTCGAATTGTCGAAGCACGACATGTAGACCAGGTGCCGTCAGAGCGCGCTTTCCATCGATGAAGCTGGCACGTCCTGCTCAGTGCCCCAGAGCACCGCGGTCAGCGTCATCGCCAATTGCTCGCCGCTGAGCGGCTTGCGCAGGAAGCCATCCATGCCAGCCGCACGCGCGCGTGCCTCGTCGTCTTCGCTGGTGCGCGCGGTCACCGCCACGATCGGCAGGCGCCGATCTGTGTCGCGCTCGCGTTGGCGGATCAGCCGCGCGATCTGGAAGCCGTCCACGCCGGGCAGTTCGAGGTCGAGCAGCATGGCGTCGTAGCGATTACGTTCCAGCTCGGCGAGCGCCAGCAGGCCGTTGCCCATGTGGCAGGTCGAGTGACCCTGCTGTTGCAGCAGGCCTGCGACGACGGCGGCAACGATGGCATCGTCTTCCACCAGCAACAGGTATAGCGGGCGGCGGCTGATCGGCCTGAGCACGGCGTCGTCGGAGGTGTCGAGCGCCTCGATCAGCGGCAGCCGCACCGTGAACGTGCTGCCGTGCCCCAGTTGCGATTGTAGCGTGATGCTGCCGCCCATCATCTCCACCAGTTCGCGGCAGATCGCCAGGCCCAGGCCGCTGCCGCTGCGGCGCTGCGGGCTGTCCTCCTGTTCGAATCGCTGGAACAGGCGCGCGAGGCTACGCTCGGGGATGCCGGGACCGGTATCGCTGACGCTGAATAGCAGGTCGTTGCCGCGGCGCGAGACGCGCAGTGCCACGTGGCCGCGTTCGGTGAACTTCAGCGCGTTGTTGGCGAGGTTGAGCAGCACCTGCTTGATGCGCATGGCGTCGCCGAGCGCCCGCGCGGGCAGGTCGTCGGCGATCTCCACCTCGAAGCGCAGGCCCTTGCCCCACGCCACTCCCTGTTCCAGTTGTGCCACGTCCGCCACCAGCTGGCGCGGATCGTAGGGGTCCAGCTCCAGTTCCAGCCGGCCGGAATCGATCCGCACCAGGTCGAGCGCGTCGTTCAGCAGCTTCATCAGCATGCCGCCGGAGCGCTGCATGGCTCGGGTGTAGTCGCGCTGGCGTGCATCCAGTGGCGTGTTTAGCAGTAGCTCGGCCATGCCCATCACGCCGGTCATCGGCGTGCGGATCTCGTGGCTGAGCGTGGCGAGGAACTGGGTCTTGGCCGAGCTGGCCTGCTCGGCCAGCGCGCGCCTCTGCTCGATCAGCTCCACATGGTGGCGCTGTGCCAGGCGGCGGCGCCACTCCAGCAACAGCAGGCTGATCGCGGAGACCAGCGCCAGGATGTACAGCAGCCACGCCCACCAGCGCAGCCAGGGCGGTGACTCGACGTGGATGCGCAAGGGTTGCGCGAGGTGTGTCCACATGTCCTCGGCGCCAGTGGCCATCACATCGAGCGTGTAGTTGCCGCTGCCCAGGCCGGAGAGGTCGCGCTCGCCCTGGTTGCCGACGTCCACCCAGCCGGGATCGAAGCCGTGCAGGAAGAAGCGGTAGCGATTGTCCGCGGGAGCGAGATAGGAGAACACGCGTGCCTGCACGTCGAGCTGGCGGTCGCGCCAGCCCACGTCCACCACGCCGCCATCGACGGGTAGGCTTCGCCGCTTGCCCTTCCTGCGCACGCTGATGCCGCTGATCACCAACTGTGGCGGCGCCTCAAACGCGCCGATGTGGTCCGGATCGAACGCCTCCACGCCGCCCACCGTGGCGGCGTACAGGTACCCGTTGGGCATCAGCGCGTAGCCGCGCGAAAACTCGCTGCTGAACAGCCCGTCCTGCAGTCCGAAGGAGCGGGCGCCGGTCGCCGGGTCGTAACGCCACAGCCCGTCATGGCCGAATACCCAGACGCGACCCTCCGCATCCACCCGCAGGTCCACCGCATTGATCGACGGCCAGCCCTGCGCCGGACCCACGGTGCCGTCGTGCGCCAGCGCGTTGCCCTCGATGCGGTAATGCGTGAGGCCGTTGACGTTGGCGGTCCACATCCCGTCCACGGCGAAGGCGAAGGCATCCACGCTCTCTCCCGGGGTTGCGCCCGGCGCCATCACGAAGCGTCGGTGCGCCTCGTCCAGCTCCATCATGCCGCCGTCGCTGGCATACCAGAATACGCCGTCGCGCAGCGTCATCTGGCTGCCCCAGCGCACCTTCTCGTTGGGTTCGTCCATCGGCATCGCCGTGACCGCCAGGCTGTCCGGGTCGATGCGGAACAGGCCCTCGCCGAAGGTGCGCGCGTACATCACCCCGTCTGGCCCCGGCTCCACCTCCAGCGGGCGCCGCATGCCGGTGCTGTGCGCATCGACCCGCTTGCAGCGACGATGCGCGATGTCACACACGGCGATGTGGCCCTGCAGCACCACCCACAGGCGGCCGCGCGTGTCCTGAGTCAGCCCGACCACGTCGCCGTCGAGGTGAGAAAAAAACAGCTCCGCCTTGCCGCTGGCCGGATCGAGCCGGGCAACTCGGCCGTCGCGCTCGCCCACCCACACGTGTAGCCCGTCCTTGTCGCTCGCCATGGTAGTGGCGATCGAGTCGCGCAGGCTGGACGGGTCATCGGGGACGTGGGTGAACCGGCTGAAGCTATCCCAGCCGGGAGCAAGGTAGCCCACGCCGCCGTCGAACAGCGCCACCCACAGGCCGCCGGAGCGATCGACCAGCATCTGCCAAACCCAGGTGCCGGGCAGGTCGCCATCGAGCACCGGATGGTTGCTGACCGCCATCACCGGAGCGTCGGGACGCGGCTGCATGAACAGCCCGCGCTGTGTGCCCACCCAAAGTCGGCCGGCCTGGTCGCGCACGCTGTCCATCACGTTAGTGGTCGGGATCGCGGTGCCGCCGAAGCGCCGCGCCAAGCCGTCCGGGCCGACGACCATCAGGCCGTGGTCGGTGGCGATGCGCACTTCGTCGCCATCGCTGTCGATGCGCCAGGCCGACATCGAATCATGGGGATCGGCCGCCAGCACCTGGTGCCACCGGCCCTGCGCATCGCGGCGGAACACGCCGAAGTCGCAGCCCATCCACAATTGTCCGTGCGCATCCACGTGCAGTGCACCCACGAGGCCGAAGCTCCTGGCCTTGCTACCGGGCGGCCGGTAGGACACGTGGTCGAAGCCGTGACCGTCCTGCCGCAGGCGGTCCAGCCCGTCGCCGGTACCTACCCAGATCATCCCGTCCGGCGTCTGTGCGATCGACCAGACGCGGATGCTGGACAGGCTGGACGGGTCGGCCGGATCGTGCCCCCAGTGCACGAACTTGCCGGTACTCGCGTCGTAGCGGTTTAGCCCGGCGTTGAGGCCGCCGGCCCAGAGGCGATTCTGGTTGTCCAGCAGCAGCGTGGAGATGCCGTTGTCGTACAGCGAGCCGGGGTCGCCTGCCACGTGGCGGAAGACCTTGAAGCGCACACCGTCGAAACGCGCGATACCCCCTTTGGTGCCAAACCAGATCGCCCCGTCGCGATCCTGGACTACCGCGTAGACGCTGGAGCTGGGCAGGCCGTCGGCGACGCCGTAGCGGCGGAATTGCGGCGTAATCAGGGGCGGGGGAGCCGTTTCGGCCTGTACCGGCGCGGCCTTCGCGAGCGACAATGAGGGCGCCACGGCGAGCAGCAGGCCGAGCA
>DAIDKO010000061.1 GCA_027450005.1 Rhodanobacter sp.
GCGCTCCCATCGGCGCAGTGTCTGCGCCGAGACGCCAAGCGCTTCAGCGGCTTCATGGATCGGGACGAGCTTTCGAGACATGCTCAAATTGTATATGATCGCGCAACTATGCGCACGTAACCATTGAGCAGTTAGAAACCCCGTCAACGGCCTGCCTTGGGCACCCTCGAACTTGATCTGCAACAGGCGCAAGTGGCTCTGGCTCCGACGCCCTGTCTGCTGAAACACCGGGGCATGTGGGACGTTGGCCTTGGTGCGCCGGTCGGCGACGCATCAGTGCATCCCCGCAGCGTTCGGCTCCATGGCGCGCAAGGCCCTCTCGATCAGCTGCCGTGCGCGCTGCTCCAGCGAATGCGTGGACGCGCCCCAGGTGAAGGTTGCCACGCTTTCCGGGGGCATGGTGTAGTCGAACGACAGCTTGCCTTGCGCCACGCTGACGCGGCGCGGCTGCCGCTTGTCGTTGGTCACCACCAACACCATCAAGCCGTCGTTGGCGTTGCGGAACGCGACGTTATGGATGTCCGGGCCGGTGTCGCTGGACCACACGCGCACGGCGCCAGGCAGCACGAAGCGGCTGAAGTGGGCGAAGGCGTAGTACTCGTCGTTGCGGTGGATGGCGCCAGTCTTCGAATCGATCACTACCATGCCCTTGCAGCTGCTGCAGCCGCCCGAATGCGGGCCGTGCTTCTCGTCCAGCGCAAGGTTCCAGTAGATCGCACCGCGCGCCCAATTGCGCAGGCTCACCAACAGGATGTCGCGCGCAAACAGCAGCAGTTCGCCGTTCCTGGCGGAGGGCCAGTCGCCACCCGAGCACTCGGTGAGGTAGGCGTCCTTGTCCGGATAGGCACGGTGCACGCGGGTCTGCGCCGCCGGGCTGCCGGCATAGCAGTGCCAGGCGACGCCGTCGACGTAGTGGCGCGCGTCGGGATCGGCCAACACCGCCAGCGGCTGTTCCGGCGCATCCCAGTTGTGGTCCCAGTCGAGGATCAGCGTGCGCGGCCGGCGTTTGGCCAGCGCCGGCCCGAGGTAATGCCCAATGATGCGCGCACGCGCGGCGGCGGGCAGCAGCATGCCCGGATAGGTGAGCGGCTCGTAACCGGGTTCGTTCTGCACGGTCAAAGCCCAGATCGGCACGCCTTGCCCGCTCATCGCGTCGACGTAACGCAACAGGTATTGCGCATAGACGGGCTCGTACTGCGGCAGCAACGTACCGCCGATCAGGCTGTCACCACTCTTCATCCACGCCGGCGCACTCCACGGCGAGGCGACGATGTGCAGCTGCGGGTTGATTACCAGCGCTTCGCGCAGGGCACGCAGGGTGTCCCGCAGGGCAGCCGGAATATTGAAGTGGACCAGCCCGGGGTCGGTCTGACCATCGGGCATGTCGTCCAGCGTGTAGGGCTGCAGGGAGAAGTCCGAGGCGCCGATGGTCACGCGCAGCATGTTGAGGTTGAGTCCCGGCGGCGGGCCAAACATCTCGCTCATGAAGGCCAGCCGCTGGGCGTTGCCAAGCCGGTGTCGCAACAACCACGCCGAGGCATCCGTCATCGCCGCGCCGAAACCCACGATGCTCTGGAAGCTTCGGCTGGTGTCGACAACGATGTCGGCCTTGGGCGCGACCGCATCCGGGCCGGCCACTTTCGCCAAGATGTCCGGCTGCCGCGCAAGTCGGAGGTGGCGATCCTGCGTACTTAGCCACAGCTGGACCCTTGGGGCGCCCGGCAGCGCCGGTACCAGCAAGGCGGGCGTGCGCGGCAGGCGCACCGGCAGGCGCAGTACGAACAGCGCGCAGAGGGTGATCAGGGCGGGCAGTAAGAGGGCCACGCGGCCGGGAACGCCCTCGCCTTGCTTCATGGGCGACCGGCGTCCATCGCCATGACATGGTCGCGGCCGACGAGCCAAGACGCGTTTCCGATTCGAACCATGGCAATGCCTTCATACAGTGCGCGACGTTTCCTGCGAGCATCCTCGATCTTCACCCGGCTACGCAAACCACCGGCTGCGTCGTGTCGAGCGCGTCACGAAAAACGGCCCGTGTGGACCGTCGATCGCCGAACCCGTATGGCCAATGGCGCGAAGCCACCATCTCGTCGGGCCGCGGCTTGGGGCCATCGCGGAAACGCAGGTGGCACGTGGAGTGGCGCGCCTCGCGCCGGCGGCGGCCACGCCCAGCACCAGCGACACCGCAGTGATGTGCAGCACGCGGCGATCGACCCGGGTGGATCGGCGCAATATCTTCGTCAAGTCTAGCGTCGCGCCCAGCGAAGGCGACAACGGCAGCGCGTCGGTGCTGCCGTTGGTGCGCACGTCGGCGTGGCCGGGAGCATGGTGCGCTGGTGAGGGCATGGGCGGGTCCGCTGCAACTCCAAAGGCGGAAAGGTTACGCCCCTTGGCCGCGCGAACCGAAGCCGCGCGTGCTTGCAACCCCTTGCACCAACGTTTCCCGCGGGCGGCATGCGCCCGACAAAAAGGAGGCCGGGCTCGCCCTTCGCAGCGCCAGGCATCAGGGGTGCAGCATGCCCAGCATCATGCCGCCGAACACCAGTGCCAGCACCACGCCGATCGCCACGAAAATCACCGTGCAGAACAACTGCACCAGGCAGGACTTGCCGTAACCGATCGGGCTGCCGTCCTTTGCCAGCAAAAGCATATTGATGACCAGGGCGCCCACCAGGAACTGCGCCACCCAGGACAGAAGGCCACCCGCGCCGCCGTGCAGGATCAGCATGACCACCCACTTCGCCAGCCACGACGCCACCACCACAGCCAGCGCCCGCGCAAGGTCGGGCATGTGGCCCACCACCAGCCGGTAGGCCAGACTGAGCACCAAAGCCGAGACCACCACGCCAACCCCGATCCCCAGCAAGCCAAACACCAGGCCCGCGCCGGCCAACGCTCCGAATACCGACATCCCCAACACGGCAACGCCCGATCGTCCGATGGATCGCCGCGCCCCCTCTGGCGCGACGTGGACACAAGCGTAATCTATTGGCCTGCCCGGCGTCGCAAGCTCTTGCTGTCCCGGAATCTTCATACAGGCGTGGTGCAATCGCGCGCACTCCGGGATTGCGCGCAAGGCGATCCCCGGCGCACCGCGAGGGAGAATCCGTACCAGGGATGTCTCGCCCGCCCAGCGTCACCGCATCCATCTCGGGAGTTTCTACATGACCAGCCTCCGCCCGCTCCGCAAGGCCTTGATGCCCGCGTTGATCGGCGCCATGGGATTGGCGCTTGCCGCCCATGCACAGATCCATCGCGTGCCCAACCCTTATGCCGACGGCTTCGGGCATGCGTCGTGGCGTTCGCCGCAGGATGAAGTCCCCACCGCCACGCCGATCAAGCACCTGGTGGTGATCTACGACGAAAACAGCTCGTTCGATCATTACTTCGGCACCTATCCGCTGGCCGCGAACCCGCCCGGCGAGCCCGCGTTCAAGGCCCGCCCGCTCACGCCGCGCGTGGAGGGCCTCAGCCCGGCGCTGCTCAACACCAACCCGAACAAGTTCAATGCGATCAACGGCGTCGACGCGGTGAATCCGTTCCGCCTCGACCGCACCCAGGCCAACACCGAAGACCAGAACCACGGCTACACGGCGGAACAACTCGCCTACGACAACGGCGCCGCCGACCGCTTCCCCGCGTACACCGGCAACAACACGGTGACCACCACCGGCGCGTTCGGCACGCACGGGCTGGTGATGGGCTACTTCGACGGCAATACCGTCACCGCGCTGTGGAACTACGCGCAGCATTTCGCGATGGACGACAACGCCTACACCGACAGCTACGGCCCCTCGACACCGGGCGCGATCGCCGTGGTCTCGGGCACCAACAACGGCGCCAGGGTGGTACTGGGTTCCGCTGCCACCATCCCCGACGGCCAGGGCGGGCTCAGCCTGGTCGGCGACACCGACCCGGGCCACGACGTCTGCTCGTCCACCCACAAGACGGTGATGATGACGTCGCGGAACATCGGCGATTTGCTCAACGCCGGGCACATCACCTGGGGCGGCTTCATGGGCGGCTTCGACCTCGGCGCCACCAACCCGAACGGCAGCACCGGCTGTGCGCGCAGCACGTACTCCAGCGTGCTGGATGCCTCCATCACCGACTACGTGCCGCACCACAACTGGTTCCAGTACTACGCCAGCACCTCCAACCCGACGCATGCCCGCCCGACCTCGCTGGCCGAGATCGGCCGCACCGACGACAAGGACGCGACCGCCACCCCGGTGCACCACGAATACGACGTCCGCGACTTCTTCAAGGCAGTGTCGGCCGGCAACTTCCCGTCGGTGAGCTACATCAAGCCGCCCGCCGTGGACGACGCACACCCCGGCAACTCCGACCCGCTGGACGAGCAGGCCTTCATGGTGAAGGTGCTCAACTTCCTGCAGCACCAACCCGACTGGGCCAGCACCGCCGTCATCGTCACCTATGACGACTCCGACGGCTGGTACGATCATCGCTTCACCACGCCCACCACCTCGTCCTACGACGCCACCACGCGGCAAGGCTCGGTGGTCGGCGCCGACCAGCTCAACGGACCGGGCGTATGCAACGCCCCGGGCGCCAAGCCGGGCGTGGGCGTGAACGGCGGTATCGTCAACGGCCGCTGCGGCCCTGGTACGCGCATCCCGTTCCTGGTGATCTCGCCGTGGGCGCGCAGCAACTACGTGGACGATACGCAGATCACGCAGGCCTCGGTGGTGCGCTTCATCGAAGACAACTGGCTGCACGGAAAACGCATCGGCCAGGGCTCGGACGATGCCACCGCCGGCAGCATCATGGGCATGTTCGACTTCCACCGCCGGTTCAGCCGCGCGCCGCGGCTGTTGCTGGATCCCGCGACCGGCCTGCCGTCGGACAAACACCCGCATGAGCACTCCTGACGCAACCCGTCCCAGCCCCCGCGCCCGCCCGGGTCGAGGGGGTTGTCACGCGCTTGTGCAGGCATCGTTCGCAGCATGCAGGCTGATCGTTCCACCCTTCGCCATGCGTCCATGAGGCGCGGCCTTGCCGGACTCCTGCTCGGGGTGGCCGGCGCCCTCGGCTGCCTCGCCAGCTACGCTTTCGTCGATCACGCGATCGGACCAACCGGCGACGGCAGCAACCCGCATCCCGTCCATCTGCGTCTGCCGAAGACACAGCCGCTGAGCGCGGTGGCCCTGCTGGGCAAAGCGCTGTTCTTCGATCCCATGCTGTCGGGTTCCGGCAGGCAGTCCTGCGCGTCGTGCCACAGCCCCGCCTACGGCTACAACCCACCCAACGCGCTCACCGTGCAGCCGGGCGGCATGCACCTACGCCAGGTCGGCTACCGACCGCCACCCTCGCTGGCCTACCTGTACCGGCAACGCCCCTTCAGCATCGGCCCGGACAGCTCCGCTGACGTGGTGCCCAACCTCAATGCGCTGGCCGCCGCGGCACGCAACGAGCCGCGCGCCCGCAAGCTGGCCGGTACCACGCCCGCCGCGCCCGCGATGGTGCCGCAGGGCGGCCTGTTCTGGGACGGTCGCGCCGACTCGCTGCAGCGCCAGGCCTACCTGCCACTGCTCAACCCGGTGGAAATGGCCAATCGCAGCACGGCTGCGGTGGCCGCGAAGCTGGCGCACAGCCGCTACCGCGGGAGCTTCGTGCGCTTGTTCGGCACGGGCATCGTCAACGATCCGCAACAGCTCGTCGACGAGGCAATGTTCGCCATCGGCCGCTTCGAAATCGAGGACCCGTCCTTCCATCCCTTCAGTAGCAAGTACGATGCGTGGCTTCAAGGGCAGGCCCGCCTGACCCCCGCCGAGGCGCGCGGCCTTCGGCTGTTCAACGACCCCGCGAAAGGCAACTGCGCCGCCTGCCACCTCGACCGGCCCACGCGCGACGGCCTGCCGCCGCTGTTCACCGACACCCAGTACGAGGCACTGGGCGTGCCACGCAACCCCGCGCTGGCGGCCAACCGCGATCCGCGCTTCCACGACCTCGGCCTGTGCGGCCCGTTCCGCAAGGACCTCGCCGCCCAGACGCAGTACTGCGGCATGTTCCTGACGCCCACCCTGCGCAACGTGGACCGGCGCGCGGTGTTCTTCCACAACGGCGTCTACGATTCGCTGACGCAGGTACTCGACTTCTACAACCTGCGCAGCGTCGCCCCGGAAAAGATCTATCCGCGCGACGCACGGGGCCATCTGCTGGTCTATGACGACCTGCCCGCTGCCTACCGGGCCAACGTGGACACCACCGACGCCCCGTTCAACCGCCACGTGGGCGATCCGGCGCCACTGACGGCGCAGGACATCCGCGACATCATCGCCTTCCTGCACACGCTGGACGACGGCTGGCGGGCGCACGCAAACGACAGGCCGAACGGGTAAGCTGCCGCCCTGCTCCCAGGCTCGCGGCACGCCCCGCGACACGCCTTCTATTTTGTAGTACAAATAGCGCACAAGACCGCCAAGCACGCGGTCGCGGCAGGGAGAACGGCATGGTAAAGCCCGTCGTGGTGCGCAACCTGCATGGCCAGGTGGTGCAGGAGCTGGGCCGGCTGATCGTCGGCGGCGAGATCGCGCCGGGCGAGAACCTGCCGCGCGAGGAACTGCTGGCCGAGCGCATGAAGGTGAGCCGCACCGCGCTGCGCGAAGCCATGAAGGTACTGTCAGCCAAGGGCCTGATCGAATCCCGGCAGAAGACCGGCACCCGCGTGCGCAAGACCGTGTACTGGAACCAGCTCGATGCCGACGTGCTTGCCTGGCGCTGCGCCTCCATGCCCACCGACGATTTCGTGGAGAAGCTGGTGGAGATGCGCGAGGTCATCGAGCCCGCCGCTGCCGCCGCCGCCGCGCGGCGACGTACCGGCGAGCAGATGCTGCGCATCGAGGAGGCCTATGCGGCGATGGCGGCGGCGGCCAGCCTCGACGCCTGGACCGAGGCCGACCTCGCCTTCCACGAAGCCGTGCTGCACGGCACCCACAACGAGCTGATGGTCTCGCTGTTCTCGGTGATCGAGACGGCGCTGGGCAGCTACTTCCAGCTGTCTGCCAGCAGCGCCGGCGACTTCCGCTATTCGTTGCCTCACCACAAAAAGGTGATGGACGCGATCCGCCGACGCCAGCCGGAGGTCGCGCGCGAGGCGATGCAGAAGATGGTGGCCGATTCGCGCAGCAACATCCGTCGCCATGCCAGGGATCGCGCGGCCGCCAAAGCATGACCGGATTGATCGCGCTCGACTGGGGCAGCAGCAGCCTGCGTGCCTTCCGCTTCGACGGCAGCGGCCGGCTCGCCGAGACGCACTCGCGCCCCTGGGGCATCCGCCATCTGCCCGCGGGCGGCTACGACGCCGCGCTGGCCGACGTCACCGCCGGCTGGCCGGCGCTGCCGCGGCTTGCCTGCGGCATGGTGGGCAGCCGCAACGGCTGGCGCGAGATGCCCTACCTCGACCTGCCCGCGGACGCCGCACGGCTGGCCGGCGCACTCGGCGCGGTGCGCGCCGGCGATGGCCTGGACGTCCATCTGGTTCCCGGCCTGCGCGACCCGCACGGCCCCGACGTGATGCGCGGCGAGGAAACCCAATTGATCGGTGCGCTGGCGCTGCATCCGTCGCTGGCGGAAACCGGCAGCTTCATCCTGCCCGGCACGCACAGCAAGTGGGCCGTGGTGCAGGGCGGCGCAGTGACTGGCTTCCGCACCCTGATGACCGGCGAGCTGTTCGCGGTGCTGCGGCAGCACTCCATGCTCGGCGCCAGCGGTGCCGAAACGGCGAACGATGCGGAAGCCTTCGCCCGTGGCGTCGCCGCTGCACGCGACAGCGGCGCGGCCGGTGCGCTGAGCCGGCTGTTCTCTGCACGCGCTCTGATGCTGGATGGCACGCTGGCGGCCGGCTCGGTGCCCGACTACCTCTCCGGCCTGCTGATCGGCGAGGAGTTCCGTGCCGCGCTGGCCGATGGTCTCGCCCGCTGCGACACGCCGCTGCACCTAGTCGGCGACGACGCGCTGTGCGAGCACTATCGCCGCGCCGCGGCGCTGTTCGGCATCGAACTGCCGCCGCCGATCGCGGATGCCGCCGCGCATGGCCTGTGGCAGCTGGCCCTCGAGGCCGATCTCGTCCAGCGCCATCCCGAGGAATCCCCCGCATGTTGAAACCCTGGCTCGAGCCCCTGCCCTTGGTGGCGATCCTGCGTGGCCTCACGCCCGACGAAGCGGTCGCCGCCGGCCGCGCCATCGTCGCCGCCGGCTTCCGCGTGCTGGAAGTGCCGCTGAACTCGCCGCAACCGCTCGACAGCATCGCCCGGCTCGCCGAGGCGCTGGGCACGGACGTGCTGCTGGGTGCGGGCACGGTGATGACGCCGGCGCAGGTCGACGCCGTGGCGAACGCGGGCGGGCGACTGATCGTGATGCCGCATGCCGACACCGCCGTGATCCGCGCCGCCAAGGCCGATGGCCTGCTGTGCGTTCCCGGCGTGGCCACGCCCACCGAAGCCTTCGCCGCGCTGGCCGCCGGCGCCGACGGCCTCAAGCTGTTTCCTGCCGAGCAGTTTTCGCCCGCCGTGCTCAAGGCCTGGCGCGCGGTGCTGCCGCGCGCGGTGCCGGTGCTGCCGGTGGGCGGCATCGTACCCGACACCATGGCGCCGTGGATCGCCGCGGGCGCTACCGGCTTCGGCATCGGGTCGGCGCTGTCCGCGCCGGGCCGCAGCCTCGACGACACCACGCAACGCGCCCGCGCCTTCGCACAGGCCTGGCACACTCTGGACAAGCACGCATGAAGATCACCCGCCTCACCACCTATCAAGTGCCACCGCGCTGGCTGTTCCTGCGCATCGACACCGATGCCGGCATCACCGGCTGGGGCGAGCCGGTGGTCGAGGGCCGCGCGCACACCGTGGCGGCCGCGGTGGAGGAGCTGGCCGACTACCTGGTCGGCAAGGATCCGCGCCATATCGAGGACCACTGGAACGTGCTCTACCGCGGCGGCTTCTACCGCGGCGGACCGATCCTGATGAGCGCGATCGCCGGCATCGACCAGGCGCTGTGGGACATCAAGGGCAAGGACCTCGGCAAGCCGGTGCACGAACTGCTCGGCGGCCCGGTGCGCGGGCGCATCCGGGTGTACTCGTGGATCGGCGGCGACCGTCCGGTGGATACGGCCAGGGCGGCGCAGGAGGCGGTGGCGCGCGGCTTCACCGCGGTGAAGATGAACGCCACCGAGGAGCTGCAGTACGTGGACAGCCATGCCAAGGTCGAACGCGTGCTGGCCAATGTGCAGGCGATCCGCGACGCGGTGGGGCCGGACGTCGGCATCGGCCTGGATTTCCACGGCCGCGTGCACAAGCCGATGGCCAAGGTGCTGATGCGCGAGCTGGCGCCGTTCAAGCTGATGTTCATCGAGGAGCCGGTGCTTTCCGATTACCTGGAGTGCATCCCTGAGCTGGCGGCGATCTCGCCCGCGCCGATCGCGCTGGGCGAGCGCCTGTATTCGCGCCACGACTTCAAGCGCGTGCTGCAGACCGGCGGCGTGGACATCCTCCAGCCCGACCCCTCGCATGCCGGCGGCATCACCGAGACGCGCAAGATCGCCGCGATGGCCGAGGCCTACGACGTGGCGCTGGCGCTGCACTGCCCGCTCGGTCCGATCGCGCTGGCCGCCAACCTGCAGCTGGACGCGGTGTGCCACAACGCCTTCATCCAGGAGCAGAGCCTGGGCATCCACTACAACGCCGGCAATGACCTGCTCGACTACGTCGCCGACCACAACGTGTTCGCCTACGCCGATGGCTACGTGGGCATGCCGCAAGGCCCCGGCCTCGGCATCGCGGTGAACGAGGCCTACGTGGCCGAGCGCGCCAAGGTCGGCCACCAGTGGCACAACCCGGTCTGGCGCCACGCCGACGGCAGCGTGGCGGAGTGGTGAGCGCGATGGCCGAGCGCTACGCCAGCTACCCCAGCCTGCAGGGCCGCAGCGTGCTGGTCACCGGCGGCGCCAGCGGCATCGGCGCCGCCTTCGTCGAGCACTTCGCGCGGCAAGGCGCCAGGGTGGCCTTCCTCGACGTGGACGCGGCGGGTGCGCAGTCCGTGCTCGACGGCCTGCAGGACGTCGCGCACGCGCCGCGGTTCCTGCGCTGCGATCTCACCGACCTCGACGCGCTGCGCGACGCCATCACCGCGGCGCGCGCGCACATCGGCCCGATCGCTGTGCTGGTCAACAACGCCGCCAACGATGCGCGCCACGCGCTGGCCGAGGTGGATGCCGCGATGTTCGAGCGCAACGTGGCGGTGAACCTGCGCCACCAGGTGTTCGCCACGCAGGCGGTGATTCCCGACATGCAGCAGCTCGGCGGAGGCTCCATCGTCTGCCTCGGCTCCACTGGCTGGATGAAGAAGAACGGCGGCTACCCGCTGTACGCGATGGCCAAGGCCGCGGTGCACGGCTTCGTCAACGGCATGGCGCGCGAACTGGGCCAGCAGCGCATCCGCATCAACGCGCTGGTGCCCGGCTGGGTGATCACCGAGAAGCAGCGCGCCCTGTGGCTGGACGCCGAAGGCGAGGCGGAGATCGCCCGCGTGCAATGCATGCCGGGCTACCTGATGGCCGACGATCTGGCACGGATGGCGCTGTTCCTCGCTGCCGACGACAGCCGCATGTGCACCGGGCAGGACTTCATCGTGGATGGCGGCTGGGCATGAGCACAGCCGTGCAAACGGCCCAGCAAGCCGCGCTCGACGCTCGCAACACGCTGGGCGAAGGCATCACCTGGTGCGAGCGCACGCAGGCGCTGTACTGGACGGACATCCCCGCGTGCACGCTATGGCGCCACTCGCCTGCCAGCGGCGAGACGCGGCAATGGCAGCTGCCCGAGCGCCTCGCTTCCTTCGCGCTTTGCGAGGCGGAGGGCTGGCTGCTGCTGGCACTGGCCTCGCGGCTGGCGTTCTTCCGGATCGAGGACGGTGCGCTGCATCCGCTGCACGAGATCGAACCCGGCCTGCCCACCCGCTGCAACGACGGCGCCTGCGACCGCCAGGGCCGCTTCGTGTTCGGCACCCTGCACGAGCCGGCCGGGGGCGGCACCCGGCAACCGATCGGCGGCTTCTGGCGCTTGAACGCCGACCTCACGCTGGAAAAGCTGCCGCTGGAAGGCGTGGCGATCAGCAACAGCCTCGCCCTCAGCCCCGCCGGCAACACGCTGTACTACTGCGACTCGTTGACGCGCACGATCCGCTGCTGCGGGTACGGCGACACGCTTTCCAACACCCGCGACTTCGTCGACCTACCCGGCACTGCGGGCGAGCCGGACGGCTCCTGCGTCGACGTCGAGGGCGGCCTGTGGAACGCGCAATGGGGCCTCGGCCGCGTGGTGCGCTACCGCGCCGACGGCAGCCTGGATCGCATCCTGCCGCTGCCCGCCAGCCAACCCACGCGGCCGGCCTTCGGCGGCGCCGCGCTGGACACGCTGTACGTCACCAGCGCGCGCGACGGCCTGGCTGCCGATGTGCTGGCGCAGCAGCCGCTGGCCGGCGGACTGTTCGCGGTGCAGGTGGGGATCCGCGGCCTGCCGGAGCCCCGCTTTGCAGGCTCGCCACCCGCGGCTGATGCCCGGTGAATCGCCGGGAGTCGCCGGTGTCGCGCGCGACGGAACGAGCTCCCGCCAGATTGCGATATCGGGTTGCCGCACACCCGCGGGCGCCCGGGCATCCGGAAACTTGGACGTCCAAATCCCCTATGCGCGGCGCGACTTCGGCGCTACGCTCCGATGGGTGGATTTGAAGCCCATCCGCACCAGACCGCACGCACGCCATTCCATGGGGAGAACTTGATGAGCGCCACCAACGCACCACCCGTCACGCACGGCAAGGCTGCCGCCATATTCGTCTGCATCCTCGCTGCATTGGCCGGCCTGATGTTCGGCCTGGACATCGGCGTGATTTCCGGCGCGCAGCAGTTCCTGCAGAAGGACTTCGGCATCAGCGACGACACCCTCGGCTGGATCGTCAGCGTGATGATGCTCGGCGCTGCGCTGGGTGCGCTGGGCGCCGGCTGGCTGTCCAGCCAACTGGGCCGCAAGCGCACCCTGATCCTTGGCGCCGTGCTGTTCGTCGGCGGTTCCGTGCTGTGCGGTGCCGCGCCCACACCCGAGGTGCTGCTCGTGGGCCGTCTCGTACTGGGCGTCGCCATCGGCCTGGCCAGCTTCACCGCGCCGCTGTACCTCGCTGAGGTCGCGCCGGAATCGATCCGCGGTGCGATGATTTCGCTGTACCAGCTGATGATCACGATCGGCATCCTGGTCGCCTTCCTTTCCGACACTGCCCTCAGCTACTCCGGCAACTGGCGCTGGATGCTCGGCATCATCGCCATCCCCGGTGCGCTGTTCCTGCTCGGCGTGGCCTTCCTGCCGGAAAGCCCGCGCTGGCTGCTGATGAAGGGGCGCCATCCCGAGGCCGAACAGGTGCTGCAGCGCTTGCTTGGCGACCGCGCAGCCATTGCCAAGGAAATCGGCGAGATCCAGGAACAGCTGAAGACGCCCCAGCGCGGCGTGCACATGTTCCTCCAGAACGCGAACTTCCGGCGCTCGGTGGGTCTGGGCGTACTGCTTCAGGTGATGCAGCAGCTCACCGGCATGAATGTGGTGATGTACTACGCGCCGCGCATCTTCCAGGGCATGGGTTACGCCACCGAGTCGCAGATGTGGTTTACCGCCATCGTCGGCTTGGTCAACGTGCTGGCTACCTTCATCGCCATCGGCCTGGTGGACAAGCTGGGCCGCAAGCCGATCCTCTATATCGGCTTCGTGGTGATGGCGATCGGCCTCGGCGTGGTCGGCACCATGATGAAACTCGGCACCCTCACGCACGGCCAGCAGTTCTTCACCGTGGGCATGCTGCTGGTGTTCATCGTGGGCTTCGCGATGTCGGCCGGCCCGCTGATCTGGACGCTGTGCTCGGAGATCCAGCCGCTCAAGGGCCGCGACTTCGGCATCGGATGCTCCACGTTTACCAACTGGGTGGCCAACTGGCTGGTCGGCCTGTCGTTCCTGCCGCTGCTCAATAGCATCGGCCAGGCCGAGACCTTCTGGCTCTACGGCGCCTTCAATGTGCTGTTCATCGGCCTTACCGTCTGGCTGGTGCCGGAGACCAAGGGCGTCACGCTGGAGCAGATCGAACGCAACCTGATGGCCGGCAAGCCGCTGCGCCGTATCGGTCAATGACATAGCCCGTGGGCCGGCCGAACGGTCGGCCCACGGTGTGTTGGGCCGGACCACCAGCCCTCGTCGTTAGCGGGCAGGCTGGACAGGCCCCGCCCTGCAACGTCGACGGCATCGTGAACGGGCGAGTTCCAATCATCGCTGGCCCTGTGACATCACCCGGCAGTTTCGCTCGCCGGGCAATGAATCGGGTAGGGGGCCGGGTCACCCCGGCCGCCCTCCCACACCACCGGACGTGCGGTTCCGCATCCGGCGGTTCATGACAGACACTGGAGTCGACGCACGGTATCAAGCAGCGACACCAGACCCAGACGATCAAAATTGGC
>DAIDKO010000062.1 GCA_027450005.1 Rhodanobacter sp.
AGGTGTTCTACCTGCCCAGCTACAGCCCCGAGTTGAATCCCGAGGAGCGCCTCAATGCCGATCTCAAGCCTGTCATCGGACGCAAGGTGCCAGTGCGCACCAAGGCTAGATTGCGCGCCGCTGCCGAGCAGCCCATGGCCGCCATCAGCAGTGAACCCGATCGCGTCAAAACCTATTTCCGTGACGCGCGCGTCAAGTATGCCGCTTGAGACTTTTTAAGGGAAGGATCAACAAGGACGGGCGGCAATTGCCGTACCGTTGACCTCCGCCCCCGTGGGCGAACCGGCGGCGCGGGCAGGCGAAACCAGCGCATGCCCGCAGGGCAGCGCCGGCGGAGGCGCCAGGTCGTGCGGAAGCGGAATGCAGCTTCTTGCAGGAGCAGGTATTCGAGCTCGTGGACGAAACGCCTGGCCTCCGCTCCGTCGCTTCCCGGGCTTCCTTACCCAGTGCGGGTGACGCAGGTCGTTTCCACATGACACTGCGGGGCAGCGCCGGATTCGCACCGGCTTTCCTTTTTCCATCTTCGTATTCGAACGAAAAGATGACTAACCCTGGCGACGCGCAAGTTAGCCGTACGGATGGCCGCGGTAAACGCGAAATCCTGCTGCGCGGGTCGCCGCCGCCGTCCACCGCGCTGCGGTTCGGCAGCCATGCCCGCGCCCGCGCTGTAACGCTGCTGCAGCGGTAGCGCAACGTCGTCGTCCCGGTGGCCGCGCAATCTTGCGACGGGCCAAGCCGAGGAGCGTCGCCATGCAAGCGATCGAGCAGCTTCTGCAACAGCGCTATCCGCACTGGTTCCGTGGCAGCCGCGGGCGGGTGGCCGCGCCGCTGCTGCACGGCCTGGCGCGCTGGTCGGGGTTCGACGGCATCGACGCCTTTTGCGCCGAGCATAGCTACCTGCGCGGCTTTGCCTTCGTCGAGGCGGCCCTGCGCCACCTGGAGTTGCGCTACGAGATCGATGCGGCCGCGCTGGCGCGCATCCCCGCGACCGGTCCCTTGCTAATCGTCGCCAACCATCCCTCCGGCGCGCTCGACGCCTTGGCTTTGCTAGACGTTGTGGGGCGGGTGCGGCGCGACGTGCGCATCGTCGCAAACGAGGTGCTGGCGCTGGTTGAGCCGCTGGCGGAACTGCTGCTGCCGGTGCGCGTGTTCGGCGGGCCGGCCGGTGCCGCTAGCGTGCGCAGGGTCGAGCGCGCGTTGCACCAGGGGCAGTGCGTGATCGTGTTCCCGGCCGGTGAAGTGTCGAGGCTGGGCCTGCTCGGCCTGCGCGATACCCGCTGGCGTCCCGGTTTCCTACGCTTCGCGCGTCGCACAGCGGCACCGGTGATGCCGATCCGCATCGAGGCACGCAACTCGGCATTGTTCTATGGGATATCGGCGGTGTGCCGCTCGGCGTCGACGGCGCTGCTAGCACGGGAGATGTTCGCCCGCCGGCAGCGGCCAGTACGCCTACACGTGGGCGAGCCGACGTGCGTCGCGGAAGGCGAGCGCGAGGACGATGCGCTCCGGCGCATCCGTCGGGCGCTCTACGCCATCGGCCGGAAGGGAGCGATGTCCGTCGCGATGCATCCGGCGCCGCTGGCGCCACCGATCGACGCGGCGGTACTGGCGGCGACGATGGCGGCCACCGAATTGCTGGGCACCACCAGCGACGGCAAGCAGATCAGGCTGGCGCGCCGTGCCGGCGGTTCGCCGCTGCTGCAGGAGATCGGCCGGCTGCGCGAGTTGACCTTCCGGGAGGTCGGCGAGGGCACCGGCCGCAGCCGCGACCTCGATACCTACGATGCGTGCTACGACCACATCCTAGTCTGGGACGCGCAGGCCGGTCGCATCGCCGGCGCCTATCGGGTAATGCGCGGCGCCGAGGCGCTTGCGCGCAACGGCCTGGCCGGCCTGTACACGTCCTCCCTTTTCCGCTACGCGGACGAGGCGATCCCGCGGCTGGCGGCCGGGCTGGAGTTGGGGCGCAGTTTCGTGATGCCGGACTACTGGTGCAGCCGCAGCCTCGACTATCTGTGGCAGGGCATCGGCGCCTACCTGCAGCGCTACCCCGGCGTGCGCTACCTCTACGGCGCGGTGTCGATCAGCGCCGCGCTGCCGAGCGACGCCAGCGCGCAGGTGGTAGCCTACTACCAGCACTTCTACGGCAGCGATCAGGCATTGGCCAGCGCCCGCCGGCCGTTCGCCCTCGGGGTGCCGGCACTGACCTTCGACGGTCTCGACATCGATGCCGCTTTCGATGCGATGAAAGCCGCGCTCGCCCGGCTCGGCGCTTCGGTGCCGATGCTCTACAAGCAGTACACCGAGCTGTGCGAACCTGGCGGCGCTCGCTTCCTCGCCTTTGGCGTTGACCCGGACTTTAGCGGCTCCATCGACGGCTTGATCGAGGTGGACCTGTTACAGCTGCGGCCACGCAAGCGCCAGCGCTACCTTCAACGTCAGCATGGAGCGGTGGCGTGAAGCGCGGCGTCGCGACCGCGCAGCGGCCATGGAACGCGGTGTTCATTTCCGACGTGCACCTGGGCACACGGCATTGCCACACGGCGGAGTTGGTCGACTTCCTCGACGGGCTGCGCTGCCGGCAGCTGTACCTGGTGGGCGACATCGTTGACCTGTGGTGGATGATGCAGCGCCGCTCGCAGTGGGACGGCGCACACACGCGGGTGATCGAGGCGCTGCACGCCCTGCATGCGCGCGGCACAGAAATCATTTACGTGCCGGGCAACCACGACCGCCCGCTGCGCCGCGTGTGCGGCCTGATGCTGCCCGGCATGCGGGTGCGTCGCCGCGTGGTGCACGTCACCGCTGACGGCCGCCGCCTGCTGGTCACGCATGGTGACGACTTCGACAACGTCACCCAGTTCGGCGGCTTGCAGGAGCGCCTGGGCGACTGGATCTACTACCGCATCCTGAGCTGCAACCGCTGGCTCAACCTCGTGCGCCGCCGGCTCGGCCTCCGCTACTGGTCGCTGTCTGCCTTCGTCAAGCAGCGCAGCGGCGCCGCCGAGCGCTATATCGAACGCTTCGTGCAGGCGGGGCTGGATGATGCAGCGCGGCGGCAGCTCGACGGCATCGTTTGCGGCCACATCCACCGTGCTGCGCTGATTGAGCGGGACGGCCTAATCTACGCCAACGACGGCGACTGGGTGGAAAGTCTTACCGTGCTGACCGAGGACACGGACGGCGCCCTGCGCCTGCTCGGCCATCGCGGCGAGGTGCTGGCCGAACTGCCGTCGCGGTTGCGCCTGACGATGGTGGAGATGCCGCGGGAATTGGCGGCGTGAAGTGCGGCGCTCGCCCGCCTGCTCAGGCAGCCATGCGCTCGCCCGCCGCCAGCGCCTCGAAGTAATCCCGCACCAGCCGCAACTGCTCCTGCGCGCTTTCGGCGCGGTTCGCCACTTGCTGGAACACGGTGTTCTCGGGCCGGTCCTTGGCATACCAGCCCAGGTGCTTACGCGCGATGCGCACGCCGGCCTGTTCGCCGTAGAAGGCGTACAGCTGTTCCAGGTGGCCGAGCAGGATCGTGGCGACTTGATCCGGCGTCGGCTCCGGCAGCAGTTCGCCAGTGGCTAGGTAGTGGGCGATCTCGCGGAAGATCCACGGCCGGCCCTGCGCGCCGCGGCCGATCATCAGTGCGTCCGCGCCGGTGGCGGCCAGCACGTGGCTGGCTTGTTGCGGGGTGGCCACGTCGCCGTTGGCGAACACCGGGATGTGCACGCTGGCCTTCACCGCGGCGATGGTTTCGTACTCGGCCTCGCCCTCGTACTTGTCGGCGCGGGTGCGGCCGTGCACGGCCAGCGCGGCGATGCCTGCATCCTCGGCGATCCGCGCGATGGTTAGGGCGTTCCTGTTCTGGCGGTCCCAGCCGGTACGGATCTTCAGCGTTACCGGCACCTCGACTGCATCGACCACGGCTTGGCAGATGCGCGCCACCAGCGGCTCGTCCTGCAGCAGGGCGGAGCCCGACCAGACATTGCACACCTTCTTGGTCGATCACGGATTAGATGATGCCCTATGGACAGTGCCGGAAAGTGAGGCGTGCCAAGGGTTTCCACGTATCTGTGTTATGTCCATGGCAAGCGCTCTTTATTGCGCTGAAGGTCATCGTTTTGTCCATGCCCGGCGCGGAACGCTTATAGGCTGTTGATAGGCCAGGCAGCGACTAGCACCAATCTTGAAGGCCTCGAACTATGTTCCAGATGCATGCTCCCGATGCCGCTCGGGGCTGCCCTGCGCTGATGTCGGCGATGGTTCACCACGTGCCGATCTAATTGGGTTCGATCAGGTCGTGGCCGGCGAACGTCCGAATCACCTAGCTACGCACTTCGGCGATCATCTCAGTATTTCTAAAAGGATGCCGCTTCTGGTGTAGGAAGCCTCTTCGCTGAGAATTCATTGAGGGATTTCGAGTTGCGTATCAGCGGCGAGAGCGAGGAAGTAGTCGCCAACGATCCTGATTTGTTCAGCGGCGGATTCGGTGCTGTTAGCCGCCAACCGAAGTTGATCGCTGTCTCTGCGCTGCTTCACGTACCAGCCAATATGCTTTCGGGCGATTCGAACGCCGGCTTGTTCACCGTAGTGAATATAGAGGCGTTCGAGGTGACGAGTCAGGATTTGACCGATCTCCGCGGGCGAAGGCTGGGGAAGTTTTTTTCCCGTATTCAAGAACTGATTTATTTCCCTGAATATCCAGGGGCGTCCCTGAGCTGCCCGCCCAATCATGACAGCGTCTGCCCCCGTGAGTCGCAAGACTTCTTGAGCTTTCTCGGGTGAGTCAATGTCGCCATTCGCGACAACCGGAATGCTGGCTCGTGACGTGACTTCAGCAATCGTGTCGTACTCGGCGAAGCCGTTGTACATCATTTCTCGAGTTCGGCCATGGATCGTGATCATTGCCGCGCCGGCGGCTTCAGCGATGGCCGCGATGCTGACAGCATTCTTGTTGGCCGCATTCCAGCCAGTTCGGATTTTTACCGTCACGGGCACATCGACAGCTGTAACGACCGACGCGATGATCTTTCCGACGAGATCTTCGTTTTGTAGAAGAGCCGAGCCGCACCACGCATTACAAACTTTTTTTGCGGGGCAACCAAAATTTATGTCGATGATCTGTGCGCCGTGGTCGACGTTATATCGGGCGGCGTCAGCGAGCTGCTTCGGATCCGAGCCGGCAATCTGGACC
>DAIDKO010000063.1 GCA_027450005.1 Rhodanobacter sp.
ACCAGTCGCGCCGAAAGCCCGTTCATCGGCTTGAGGCGATGGCGGAACAACGCGACCGGGATGCCGAGCACGCGGCCGATCAGGATCAGTGGCCAGTATTCCTTGCCGAAATCGCCGACCAGCCAGTCGGGCTTCAGCCGATGCGCGGCGGCGAGGGTGGCGCGGTAACCGCGCAGGTCGAAGACGTTGCGGAAACGGCCCGGGTGCAGCCGCAGCGCGTTGTCCGCCAATGCCTGCGCCAGCGGCGCGCCAGGATGTACCACCGCCTCGACGGTATGGCCGGCCTTCGCCAGGGCCAGCGTCAAGGTGACGAAGTGTGCCTCGGCACCGCCATTTTCACGGCTGGTTCCCACGAACAGGAACTTCATCCTTGGCGGTCCTCGTAGCCGGTGAGCGCGCGCCAGGCGAACTGCGGCAGGAGGTGGCTGCGCGCGACGGCCACGCGGGGCAGTCGCCAAAGGTCGTCGCGCGCGCGCGCGCGGCCCCGCCGGATCGTGGTGGCCGCCATGTAACCGGCTTCGCGCGTGGCGGCGACCACGCGATCGTCGTGGTCGCCGTAGGGGTAGCAGAACTGCGGCACGGCCGCGCCGATCGCGTCTTCCAGCTCGGCCTTGTTGCCGGCGATCTCGTCGCGCAGTTGCGCGTCGCTGCACTGGCTGAGGCGTGGATGCGTGCGGGTATGCGCACCCACCTCCATGCCGCCTTCATGCCATGCGCGCAGTTGGGTGACGTCCATCATCGGCTTGCGCACGCCGAGCTTGGCGGCATCCCAGTCGTTCCAGCGACCCAGCGCGCCGCTCACCGCGTAACAGGTGGCGCTGAAGCCGTGGCGCTGCAGGACCGGCAGCGCATTCTCGAGGTTGTCCAGGTAACCGTCGTCCAGCGTGATCGCCACGACCCGGCCTTGTCGCTCGCCGCGCAGATATGGCATCGCGGCGCTCATCGACAGGCCGCGGTAACCGAGCCGCTTCAGCAGCGCCATCTGCCGTGCGAAGGAACGCGGATGCACGTACAGACTGCGCCAGCGCTTCAGCTCGCGCGGGGCCGGCGCGATGTTGTGGTACATCAGGATGGGTATGGGCATGGCGCGCATGATGCGAGCGTCCTCTTTGCGCCAGCTTTCACCGGCGTTGATCGGGTGTGTCGAAACCGGCGCGCTGGTCAGGCATCCGGCGCGTCAGTACACCGGCGGCAGGCCGAGCGGTCGGGTCTTGAAGCGCTTGTGCACCCACAGGTACTGCTCCGGCGCCTCCCGCACCATCTGCTCGATGCAGGCGTTGACGCGCACGGTATCGTCCTCCGCGCTCGTCCCGGGGAAGCCGTCGAGCGGCGCGCCGAGGCGCAATGCGTAACCGCGGCCACCGGGTAGGCGGCGATGGAAGAACGGAATGACCGCGGCGCCGGACATGCGCGCCAAGTGATGGGTGGCGGTGATGGTGGCCGCCAGCACGCCGAAGAACGGCACGAACACGCAGTCCTTGCTGCGCATGTCCTGGTCGGGTGCGTACCACAGCGTGCCGCCGCTGCGCAGGTATTTCACCGTGCCGCGGATGTCGTCCTTGTCGAACATTGCATCGGCGTAGCCCAGCCGTGCGCGCAGCACCGTCCATTCGAACACCGCCGAATCCATCCTGCGGTACATGCCCGCGATGCGGATACGCCGCGACACCAGCCGTGCGCACAGTTCAAGGTGCGAGAAATGCCCGCCCACGAGCAGCACGCCGCGACCTTGCGCGCGGGCGGCCTCGAGATGCTCCAGGCCTTCGATTGTCACAGGCACGCGTTCAATGGCGCGATCGGAGCCGAGCCAACCCAGCGCGAATTCCATCAGCATCAGGCCGAGGTCGCGCAGATGGGCATCGAGCAGGGCGGCCTGCGAGCTGGCGTCGAGTTCGGGAAAGCACAGCGCGATGTTGGTCCGCGCCACCAGTCGCCGCGCGGAGGGTATCCGCGCGATCAGCGCCCCCAGCGCGCGGCCCAGCGTGGTCCAGACGGGATAGGGAAGCAGCGCCACCAACTGGATCGTGGCGACGCCGATCCATGCCGGCCAGTGGCGAGGGGCGAGCAGGCGACGCTGGAAGTCGGGGCGGGCAGTGCCAGGCATCGGCAAATTGTAATGGACCGCCGGCAGCGGCCCGTATACTCGGGCGCTGCCTCCGGAGTCCGCCTTGCGCTTCCTCTACACCTTCGCGATGTACCTGGTGACGCCGCTAATTGTGCTGCGACTGGCGCTGCGCGGGTTCCGTTCGCGTCCGTACTACTGGCGCTGGGCCGAGCGGTTCGGCTTCTTCAAGGCGCCGCCAGACCTGCGCGACAGCCTTTGGGTGCATGCGGTGTCGGTGGGCGAGGTGAACGCGGCCGAGCCCCTGATAAAGGCACTCAAGCGCGACTACCCCGATGCGCCGCTGGTGATGACCACGGTGACGCCCACCGGAACCGCCCGCGTGCGGCAGCTGTTCGGCGACGGTGTGTTCCACATCTACCTGCCGTACGACCTGCCGTTCGCGGTGAACCGCTTTCTTTCCAGGGTGCGTCCGCGGCTGGGGCTGATCGTGGAGACCGAGATCTGGCCGAACCTGTACTTCGCCTGCAAGCGTCGCGGCGTGCCGTTGATGATCGTCAACGCACGACTGTCCGAGCGCTCGGTGCGCGGCTATCGGCCGCGGCCGCTGCGCGGCATGGTGCGCGCAGCGCTGGGCTGCGTGAACCTGATCGCCGCGCAGTCGCAGAGCGATGCCGCGCGCTATCGCCTGATCGGCGCGCCGGCGGCGCGCGTGCTGGTCTGCGGCAACCTGAAGTACGACATGCCGGTGCCGCAGGACGCATGGTCGAACGGCATGCTGTTGCGCGAGCGTTGGGGCATGCAGCGACCGGTGTGGATCGCCGCCAGCACCCATGAGGGCGAGGAGCAGGCGGTGCTGGAAGCGCACATGGCGGTGCTGCGGCGATTGCCGGATGCCTTGCTGTTGATCGCGCCGCGCCATCCGGAGCGCTTCCGTCCGGTGGAACAGGCCGTGCGCAGCCAGGGATTCAGCACCGCCACCTATGGTGCCGACGGTGGTGCGGTGCCCGCGACGCAGGTGTTCCTGATCGATGCGATGGGCCAGTTGATGCCGTTCTACGCGGCGGCGGGGTTGGCCTTCGTGGGCGGCAGCTTGGTGCCGATCGGCGGCCACAATGTGCTGGAGCCGGCGTCGCTGGGAACGCCGGTGCTGGTGGGGCCGCATACCTTCAATTTCGAGGAAATCACCGCCAGCCTGATCGAGCAGGGGGGCGCGCTGCGCGTGCTAGACAGCACAGCGCTGGCCGACGCCGTGCTGCAGTTGCTGTGCGACGACCAGCGGCGCCGCGCGATGGGGCAGGGCGCGCAGCAGGTGTTCGAGCGCGAACGCGGTGCCGTGGGGCGATTGATGCGGTTGATCGCCACGCAGCTGCAGCGGTGAAACGACGAAGGCCGGTCAAGCCCGGCCTTCGTCCCGTGGTCGAGGCACCGCTTACTGCAGGAGGGCGTTGATGTTCTGCAGGTCCTCGAGGCTGGCGCTGCCGGCGCTCTGCTTCAGCAGGAGGCGGTTCAGCACCAACTGGTGGCGCGACTGCGAATAGCTGCTCTCCGCCTGGGTCAGGGTCTGGATGGCCAGCAGTACGTTGACCATCGTCTGCGTGCCAACGTCGAAGCCGGCGCGGGTGGCGTCCAGCGCCTTCTGTGCAGATTCCACCGCGGCCTTGCCCGACCGCACCTGGCTGATGCCGGCCAGCACCGAGCGGTAGTAATTCAGCGTGCTCGCCTTCACCTGACGGCGTTCGATTTCCAGCGAGTCCTGCGCGGCGTCTCGGTTGTAGATCGACTGGCGCACCTTGGACTGGGTGAGGCCGCCGGAGAAGATCGGCACGTTGAGCGTCAACCCGATCGTGGTCTGCGACGGTATGTTGGAATGGATCGCCGCGTTCTCGTACCAGCTCGAGCTCTTGCCGTAGCTCACGCTGGCGGTGATCGTGGGCAGATGGCCGGAGCGCGCCGCGGTGACGTTTTCGTCGGCAGCCTTCACGTTCTGCACCTGCGCCAGCAGGCTGGGGTTGTTGGTCAGCGCCTGCCGCACCCATGCGTTCGGATCGGCGGGATCGGGCAATCCCATCGGAAGGTTGTCGCGCAGTTTCTTGAGCGTGCCGGTTGGCTTGCCGGTGATCTGGCTGAGCACCTCGCGGTCGTTGTCCAGCGTGTTCTGCGCCGCGATGGTCTGCGCCTTGGCGCCCTCGTAGTAGCTCTTCGCCTGGTACTCGTCGGTGATCGCCGACAGGCCGGCCTTGAAGCGCGCGACAGCCTGGTCGTACTGTTGCTTGTACGAGTCCTCGTTGGCCTTGGCGTAGGTCAGCTGGTCCTCGTCGTTGAGCACGGTGAAGTAGGCCGAGGCCACGCGTACGAACAGGTTCTGCAGGGCGGCCTGGTAGGTCTCGTCCTGTGCGTTCGCCGAAGCGTGCGCCGACTTGAGGTTGGCGTACTTCGAGAAGTCGAACACGGTCTGGCTGAGATCCGCGCTGAGGCTGCGCGTGCGGCTGTGGCCGAACGTACTGGTGCTGATGAACTGGGTGGGGTTGTTCGGATCCTGCACGCGGCTGCTGCCACCGCCGCTGGCCTGGCTGAGCGAGAGGCTGCCGTTGATCTGCGGCAACAGCAGCGCCCGCGCCTGGTTGACGCCTTCGCCGGTGGCGAGACGGGTGGCGTCGGCCTGCGCCAGCACCGGGTCGTTGGCGCGCGCGTCGCGGTAGGCATCGAGCAGGTCTTCGCCATGGCTGGGCAGCGAGATGGCAGCCAGTGCCAGTGCCAGGGTGAGCGACTTCAAACGCATGAGGTGCCTCGTGGGGATCGGAGGGGCCAATGGGTCTCAGAGCACGAAGCGCGGCAACGGCGCGGCGTGCACGAGGTAGGGCAGATCGGTTTCGAGCAGGGCTTCCTCGCGCTCATGGGTGATCAGCGTCACCTTCTGCACGGGAGATTCGCCACGGATTGCCAGCAGGCGGCCGCCCGGCTTCAGCCAGCCCATCCAGCGCAGCGGCACCTCGGCCACGGCACCAGTGGCGACCACCACGTCGAACTGGCCTTCCGGCTGCCAGTCGTTGACGGCTTCGCCGGTATGCAGCTTTGCGTTGGTCACGCCCGCGGCCCGCAGACGCTGGCCACCGGCGGCGGTAAAGTCGGCGCGGATGTCCACGCTGACCACCTCGGCGGCGAGTCCGGCAAGGCAGGCGGTGAAGAAGCCGGATCCGGTGCCGATTTCCAGCACGCGCTCGTTGCCCTGCAGATCCAGAGCCTGCAGCATGCGGCCTTCCAGCACGGGCTTCATCATCACCTCGCCATGGCCCAGCGGCAGGCACAGGTCGGCAAAGGCGAGTTGGCGATGCTCGGGCGCCACAAAGTCCTCGCGCCGCACGCGGCCCAGCGTTTCCAGAACGCGACTGTCCAGCACCTCCCACGGACGCACCTGGTTCTCGACCATGTTCGCCCGCGCCTGCTCGAAGTTCATAGCCATCTCTGCCAAGGTTCCGTAAGTGTCGAAAAAAGACCAGAAATGATAAGGGCTTGGCCTCGCCTCGACAATGACTACAGTGCGGCCCGCATGCCCTGCAACTAAGTGCCGGAAGTCACCGCGATACCTTGACTTAAGTCATGTTTGCAGCGATGTCCGCGGACACTTTGCCTGGTGCGCGCTGGAAATAAGTAAACCAGCGCGTATAATAAAGTTCTCGCATTGCTTTGGGAAGGCGTAGTCATGAGCAGCATCTCGCCGGTCAGGTCGCAGGGGCCGGGGCGACCGAAGGACCTTGAGAAGCGCGCGGCGATCCTCGCGGCGGCCAAGGCGCTGTTCATCCGCAACGCCTTCGCCGGCACCAGCATGGATGCCATCGCGGCGGAGGCCGGCGTCTCCAAACTCACCGTCTACAGCCACTTCGGCGACAAGGACAACCTGTTCCGCGAGGTGATCCGCGCGCGCGTCGAGGATCTGCTGCCCGAAAACACCTACGACTACGACAGTCACACCACGATCGAGCAAATCCTGCTGCGCGTGGCGCTGATCCATGCGCGGCTCGACTGTGACGCCGAGACCGTGGGCACCTTCCGCGCCATCCTGGGCGATTGCCGCCAGGGCAACCCGCGCTTCGGCCGCTTGCTGTGGGAGGAGGGCACCCTGCGCACGCACGGCCTGATGGAACGCCTGCTGCAGCGCGCGGTGGATGCGGGCCAGCTCGCCATCGACGACGTGCCGCGCGCCTGTGTGCAGTTCTTCGCGCTCATCAAGGGCGACCTATTCATGCGCCGCATGTTCGGCTGCGTGGATTGCAGCGAAAGCTATGCCATCGAGATCGAGGCCACGGCGCGCGCTGGCGTGGCCACCTTCCTGCGCGCCTACCTGCCGCGCTGAGGCTCGTGCCGCACTCGCGGCCCAACCCCGCTTCGTGCTTGAATAGCCGCCCGAGAAGCGGGGGTGCCGGCGCAACGGTCGGCTGAGAGAGTCCCTTCGAACCTGATCCGGTTAGCACCGGTGGAGGGAGCTTCGCCGCACGGTGGACAGCTCGTCGTGCGCCCGGCGCCGCCGCTTTTGTCACTCCATGCGAATCCGTTCGCGGGATTCCGCACACCCTTGTGCGGACTTTTCAATTGAAGCCTGTCCAAACCGGAGTCAACCTGATGAATGCCTTGCCGTCCGACCTCGCGCGCGCCGCGCAGGAACTCTCCGCCGCCGTGACGCGGCCGATTCCCGGATCGCGCAAGATCCACGCGCAGGGCAGCCGTGCCGACCTTCGCGTGCCGCTGCGCGAGATCGCGCAGGCCGACACCCCGGCGATGTTTGGCGTGGAGAAGAATCCCGCGATCACCGTCTACGACACCTCCGGCCCGTATACCGATCCCGGCTACCGCGTCGATCTGGCCGCTGGCCTGCCCGCCCTGCGTGCAGCCTGGATCGCCGAACGCGGCGATACCGAAGCGCTGGACGGGCGCAGCTCCGAATTCGGCCGTCGCCATGCGAGTGCGCCTGAACTGGCCGCGATCCGCTTCCCGCAGCTGCCCACGCCGCGTCGCGCGAAGGCTGGTGCCAACGTTACCCAGATGCATTACGCGCGCCGCGGCATCGTGACACCGGAAATGGAATACATCGCGATTCGCGAGAACCAGCGCATCGAGGCGCTGGGCGACAGCGCATTGCGCCTGCAGCATCCCGGGCAGTCTTTCGGCGCCGCGATACCGCGCATCATCACGCCGGGGTTCGTGCGCGACGAAGTGGCGCGTGGCCGCGCCATCATACCCGCCAACATCAACCACCCGGAAAGCGAGCCGATGATCATCGGCCGCAATTTCCTCACCAAGATCAACGCAAACATCGGCAACTCCGCTGTCACCTCGTCGATCGCCGAGGAAGTCGAGAAGATGGTGTGGTCGATCCGCTGGGGCGGCGACACGGTGATGGACCTGTCCACCGGCAAGCATATTCACGAGACGCGCGAGTGGATCCTGCGCAACTCGCCGGTGCCGATTGGCACGGTGCCGATCTACCAGGCGCTGGAGAAGGTCGGCGGCGTGGCCGAGGAACTGACCTGGGAGCTGTTCCGCGATACGCTGGTCGAGCAGGCCGAGCAGGGCGTGGACTACTTCACCATCCACGCCGGCGTGCTGCTGCGCTTCGTGCCGCTCACCGCGAAGCGCGTGACCGGCATTGTCTCGCGTGGCGGATCGATCATGGCGAAGTGGTGCCTGGCGCACCATAGGGAGAACTTCCTCTACACGCACTTCGAAGACATCTGCGAGATCATGAAGGCCTACGACGTGTCCTTCAGTCTCGGCGACGGCCTGCGCCCCGGCTGCGTGGCTGATGCCAACGATGCCGCGCAGTTCGGCGAGCTGGACACGCTGGGCGAGCTCACCCAGATCGCGTGGAAGCACGACGTGCAGACCATGATCGAGGGCCCCGGCCACGTGCCGATGCAGCTGATCAAGGAGAACATGGACCGCCAACTGGAGAAGTGCGGCGAGGCGCCGTTCTACACGCTGGGGCCGCTCACCACCGACATCGCGCCCGGCTACGACCACATCACCAGCGCGATTGGCGCGGCGATGATCGGCTGGTTCGGCACCGCCATGCTCTGCTACGTCACGCCCAAGGAGCATCTCGGCCTGCCGAACAAGCAGGACGTACGCGATGGCATCATCGCCTACAAGATCGCCGCACATGCAGCCGATCTCGCCAAGGGCCACCCGGGCGCGCAGGTGCGCGACAACGCGCTCAGCAAGGCGCGTTTCGAGTTCCGCTGGGACGACCAGTTCAACCTCGGCATCGATCCGGAGAAGGCCAAGGAATTCCATGACGAGACGTTGCCCAAGGAGGCGCACAAGAGCGCGCACTTCTGCTCTATGTGCGGCCCCAAGTTCTGCTCGATGAAGATCACCCAGGATGTGCGCGACTACGCCACCGAGCACGGTACCGGCGAATCCGAAGCGCTGGCCGAGGGCATGGCCGAAAAGGCCGCCGAGTTCCGCGCGCAGGGCGCGGAGGTATACCGCAAGGCCTGACGGCACCGGCAACTGCGGCAATGAAAAGGCCGGGTGAGGTTCCTCGCCCGGCCTTTTGGTGGGTGCGGTCGCTTCACCAGCCGAGCAACGACAGCTTGCCGATGCTGCTGCCCGACTCCAGCCGGCGATGCGCTTCGCGCAGGTTCGTGGCATTGATCGGTGCAAGTGTGTCGCGGCGGATACCGTTCAATGAGCCGGCGTCGATCAGTTGCGCCACGCGATCGAGGATGCGTCCCTGCTCGGCCATGTCCGGGGTGCGGAAGCGCGGGCGTGCGAACATGAATTCCCAATGGATGCCGATGCACTTGGCTTTGTACGGGTCGCCGATCTTCAGTACCCCCTTCGGCTCCACGATCAGGCCGACGTGGCCTTGTGGTGCCAGCAGTTCGCCCAGCGACTTCCAGTAGCGGTCGGTATCGGCCAGGTTGAGCGCGGCGTCGACCTGTGCGAAACCCATCGCGGCCAGCTGCGGCGCCAAGGGTTCGCGGTGATCCGCCACGTGCTGCGCGCCCATCGCGCGGCACCACTCGGCGCTCTCCGCGCGCGAGGCGGTGGCGATCACGGTGAAGCCCGCGCGACGCGCCAGTTGGATCGCGATGGATCCCACGCCGCCCGCGCCGCCGATCACCAGCAGGGACCTGCCTTCGCCGCCGCGCTCGCTGTCGAACGGCATGCGCTGGAACAGCAGCTCCCACGCGGTGATCACCACCAGCGGCAGCGCGGCGGCATCGGCGAAATCCAGCGAACGCGGCATCGCCGCGGCCAGCCGGGCATCGACCAGCTGGAACTCGGCATTGCTGCCCGCGCGCGTGACGTCGCCGGCGTAGTACACGCGATCGCCGGGTCGGAATCCCTGCACGCCGGCGCCCATGGCCTCGACCACGCCTGCCGCGTCGTAGCCGAGCACTTTCGGTTGCGCTTCCGCCTGCGGCTTGGGTGCGCGGATCTTGGTATCAACCGGGTTCACCGACACGGCTTCCACGCGCACCAGCAGGTCGTGCGCGCCGGGCACGGGTTTCGGCAAGTCCATGTCGACCAGCGAGGCGGGATCGTCGATCGGCAGGTAGCGAGTCAGGGCGACGGCTTTCATGGTTCGGCTCCCTCGGCGACGCATGAAAGGATAAGTCCATTTCCGTGTGCGGGGCGTGGCCGCCCGCGGAGCGCGATGGCGGAGATATGCATCGTACGGCACCAGGCAGTCCTCCCGGGGCGGGATGCGTACGGGCGTCGCGATCGCCACGCTACGGCTGGGAGAAGCTTGAGTGACGGAGCACAAAGATCGCTGGCGGGCACAAAAAAACGGCGCGTCGCTTCGCAGCGGTGCGCCGTTCCAATACGCTGCGATCAGGCCTGGGAACCCTTGTAGCGCCCCACGCCGGCGAGGATCTCAGCCTTCGCCTCGTCGGCGCCGACCCAGCCGTCCACCTTGACCCACTTGCCCTTCTCCAGGTCCTTGTAGTGCTCGAAGAAGTGGCCGATGCGCTCGAGCCAGTGCGGCGAGACGCCCTTGATGTCGCTGATATGGGCGTAGCCTGGGAACACATTCGGCGAGGGGATCACCACCAGCTTTTCGTCGCTGCCGGCTTCGTCGGTCATCTTCAGCATGCCGACCGGGCGGCAGCGGATCACCGAGCCAACGGTCAGCGGCAGCGGCAGGATCACCACCGCGTCAAGCGGATCGCCGTCGCCACCCAGCGTGCCGGGCACATAGCCGTAGTTGCAGGGGTAGCGCATCGGCGTGGAAAGGATGCGGTCGACGAAGATCGCGCCCGAGTCCTTGTCCACCTCGTACTTGACCGGCTCGGCGTCCTTGGGGATTTCGATGATGACGTTGATTTCGTCCGGCACGTTGCGGCCAGCGGGCACCAGATGCAGACCCATGGGATGTCCTTGCGCGATAGTCAGGGGAAGTCAGCCCTCAAGCATACGGCAAAACCCTGCTGCAGTGCGGCAGCGAACGCTGAATGCCGGGTCGAAACGGCTCAGTAAGGCCGCTCACGCAGCCACTTGGTGGCGATCCACTTCTCGCCGCCCCGCACCGGCAGGCCGGCATGCAGCGAGCTGACGTCGCCGCTTTCGTAGGCGAAATAGACGGCCGAACCGCGCAATGCTGTCACTGTCAGGCCGGCCGCTGGGAAGGCGGTGCCGCCGCCGGCCTCGGGCGTGTTGAGGTACATCACCACGCTGGCGATGCGCTGGCCGCCGCGTTCGGTGACGGCGGCAAAGCCGGGCTGTTCCGGATCGAACCAGTCGTAGTGCGGCGTATATTCCTGGCCGGGCAAGTAGTGCAGGATCTGCAGGCCTTCGCCGTGGCTCACCGGGATGTCGAGCAGCCCAGCGATACGCTGTTCGAGCTGCGCCACCAGCGGTAGTTCGCCCAGCTTGAAGAACATGCCGGCGCTGGTGCGTCGGTGGTCGACCTGCAGGTTGCCGGTGGCGTCCACGGTGAGCGCACGGGCCAGTCGGGGTCGCGCCAGCGCCACAAGTTCGTCGCATTCCTCGCCGTTCAGCAGGCCGTCGAGCACGCGCAGCGCAGGTTTGCTCACGCTTAGCGAAACGTGCACCTCGCGATCTCCAGCCATCGCCAGTGGCGCCTCCGGATGCCTGGTGCGACGCACGAGCGGCGCATCGGCATCCGCAAGCAAGGTCGCCAGCGGCAACTTCAGCACCTCGGCCACCACGCTGCGGCTTTGTCCAGGGTCGTAGCCATGCGAGCGCATCAGTTCGACCACGGTGGGTGGGGCATGGCCGGCGCGGCTTGTGGCGAGTATCCACTCGCGCAATTCGGGGCTGATGGCGGTGCGTGCGGTCATGGTGCGAGGCATGTCGTGAATGGGCCCAAGCTTACTTCTCGGGACCTGGAGCCCCGGTGGCGGTTTACCTCAACGTGTTCCATAGGAAGTCGTACACCATCGCGTGCATGTGGGCAGACTGCCGGTTGTCCGCACCGCTGCCGTGGCCACCTTCGAGGTTCTCGTAGAACCACACCTTGGGGATGCCCATGCCCTCCATCTTGGCCGCCATCTTGCGCGCCTGCGCCGGGCCCACGCGGTCGTCGCTGGTGGTGGTGTAGAACAGCACGGGCGGATAGAGCGTGCCCTTGCGCAGGTTCTGGTAGGGCGAGAAGGTCTTCATGAAGGCCCATTGCTTCGGGTCGTCGGGGTTGCCGAACTCCGCGATCCACGAGGCGCCGGCGTCGAGGCGGGTGAAGCGCTTCATGTCGAGCAGCGGCACTTCACAGGCGATCGCGCCGAACAGCTGCGGGTAGTGGGTGAGCATGTTGCCCATCAGCAGGCCGCCATTGCTGCCGCCTTCGGCGCCGAGGTGGCGGGCGGAGGTGACGCCGCGCCTGACCAAGTCCGCCGCCACCGCGGCAAAGTCCTGGTACGCCTTCGGGCGGTTGGACTGCAGGGCGGCCTGGTGCCAGGCCGGGCCGTATTCGCCGCCGCCGCGGATGTTGGCGATCACGTACACGCCACCGCGGTCCAGCCAGGCACGACCGATGGCGCCGCTGTAGGACGGCTGCAGCGAGACCTCGAAGCCGCCGTAGCCGTAGAGCAGTGTGCGGTGGCTGCCGTCGAGCTTCATGTCCTTGGGCGCGATCTCGAAGTAGGGCACTCGGGTACCGTCCTTCGAGGTGGCAAAGTGCTGGCTCACGCTGAATCTGGAGGCATCGAAGAAGGCTGGCTGGTGCTTGATCGCCTCTGCCGCGCCCTGGCCCAACACGCCGCGTTCCAGCGTGGGCGGGGTGAGGAAGCCGGTGACGGTGAGCCAGTATTCGTCGCTGTGGTCGGGATCGGTATCGACCACGTCCACCGTGCTCATCGCCGGAGCTCCCGGCATGGCCTCGCGCTGCCATTCGCCTGCCTGCGGAGTGAGCACCTCCAGCTTGCTTTGCACGTCGTGCAGTTCATCGAGGATGAGGTGGTGGCGCGTCCACGCGTAATAGGAGAGTGCGGTATGCGCATCGGGCCGGAACAGCACGGTGAAGGTGCGCTTGCCAGCCATGAAGTCGTCGAACCGTGTGGCGATCAGCGCGCCGCCTGGATAGGTTGCGCCGCCCACCGTCCACGGCGAGCGCAGCGTCACAAGCAGCCATTCGCGATGGGCATCGGGGCTGGCGTCGCCGGGAACGTCGAGCTTCACCAGTTTGCCGTCCTTGCGCAGATAGGTCTCGCCGTGGAAGAAGTCGGTAGCCACATGCACGAAGTCGCGCTCGTAACCGGGCGTGAGGTCGCGATAGGCGCTCACCGCGAGATCGCCGGGCTTGCCTTCGTACACGGTGGTCGCGCTGGCCAGTGGCGTGCTGCGCGTCCATTCCTTGGCGATGCGCGGGTAGCTGGACCGGGTCATCGAGCCGGGTCCGAAGTTGGTGCCGACGTAGATGTGGTCCTGGTCGATCCAGCCGACCTGGGTCTTGGCGATCGGCAGTTCGAAGCCGCCCTTGACGAAGGACTTGGTGCGGGTGTCGAACTCACGCACCTCCACCGCGTCGCCGCCGTCGGGCGACAGCGACAGCAGGCAGCGCGTGTAGGCCGGTTTCAGGCACTGTGCGCCCTTGAACACCCAGCGCTTGCCTTCGGCCTTGTTCAACGCATCGACGTCCAGCACGGTTTCCCACTTCGGATCCGCCTTGCGGTATTCGTCCAGCGAGGTGCGGCGCCAGAGCCCACGTGGGTGATCCTTGTCCTCCCAGAAGTTGTACAGGGATTCGCCCATGCGGCTCACGTAGGGGATGCGCGCGTCGGAGTCCAGCACCTCTAGGACCTGGTTGCGCATGCGGTCGAACTCGGGGGAGCTGGCGAAGGCCTTCACCGTGATTGCGTTTTGCCGCTTGACCCAATCCATCGCGCGCGCGCCGTGGGTGGCCTCCAGCCACAGGTAGGGATCGTCCTTGCTGGCGGGCGTCTTGGTGGAGGTGGCGTGTGCGGTATTCATGCCGCCCAGTGTGACGCCCAGCGCAAGCGCCAGCCAGCGTGAAGTCTTGCTAGTCATGGAAGCTCCAGGTCGGATGGTCGCTGGGTTGCCGCTAAGGCCCGAGTCTGGCCGTGCGGCGCGGCGTACGCCTGTGGCTGAAGTCAGGGGCCAGAAAAGCGACAGGCCCCGCGAGCGGGGCCTGTCGTCGTGGTGGGCCGCTTAGTGCAGCAGCGGGATGATCAGTAGCGCCACGATGTTGATAATCTTGATCAGAGGGTTCACCGCAGGGCCGGCGGTGTCCTTGTAGGGATCGCCCACGGTGTCGCCGGTGACGGCGGCCTTGTGCGCCTCCGAACCCTTGCCGCCGTGGTGGCCGTCCTCGATGTACTTTTTGGCGTTGTCCCAGGCGCCGCCGCCGGTGGTCATCGAGATCGCCACGAACAGGCCGGTGACGATGGTGCCGATCAGCACGCCACCCAGCGCTTTCGGTCCCAGCAGCAGGCCCACCACGATGGGCACGACCACCGGTAGCAGCGAGGGCACGATCATCTCGCGGATCGCTGACTTGGTGAGCATGTCCACCGCCTTGTCGTACTGCGGTTTGCCGGTTCCATCCATGATGCCGATGATGTCGCGGAACTGGCGGCGCACCTCTTCCACCACGGCGCCCGCGGCGCGGCCGACCGCCTCCATCGCCATCGCGCCAAACAGGTAGGGGATCAGGCCACCGATCAGCAGGCCGATGATCACCATGTGGTCGGAGAGGTCGAAGCTATAGGTGATATCCGGATGGTTCACCGCGAGGTTGTGCGTGTAGTCGGCGAACAGCACGAGTGCGGCAAGGGCGGCCGAGCCGATGGCGTAGCCCTTGGTCACCGCCTTGGTGGTGTTGCCCACCGCATCTAGCGGGTCGGTGACCCCGCGTACCTCCGGTGGCAGGTCGGCCATTTCGGCGATGCCGCCGGCGTTGTCGGTGATCGGGCCGTAGGCATCCAGTGCCACGATCATGCCAGCCATCGACAGCATTGAGGTCGCCGCGACTGCGATGCCGTACAGGCCGCCGTGCTCGTAGGCGCCCCAGATCGCGATGCAGATCGCCACCACCGGCAGGCCGGTGGCCTTCATCGACACGCCGAGGCCCGCGATGATGTTGGTGCCGTGACCTGTGGTGGATGCCAGCGCGATGTGCTTTACCGGCTTGTAGCCGGTGCCGGTGTAGTACTCGGTGATCCAGACGATGGCGCCGGTGAGCACCAAGCCGATCAGCGCGCAAATCCAGAGGTTCACCGCGCCGTAGCTGAAGCCGCCCATCAGCCGCATGGTGATCGGCCAGAACGCCGCCGCCGCCAGCACGCCCGAAACCGCCACGCCCTTGTACAGCGCGCCCATGATCGAACCGCCGGGCTTCACCCGCACGAACAGCGTGCCGATGATCGAGGCGATGATGGAGACCCCGCCCAGCAGCAGCGGATACAGCACGGCGGTGGTGCCGGCGTCGGTCAGCGTGAGTCCACCGAGCAGCATGGTCGCGATCACCGTCACCGCGTAGGTCTCGAACAGGTCGGCCGCCATGCCGGCGCAGTCGCCCACGTTGTCGCCCACGTTGTCGGCGATCACCGCCGGATTACGCGGGTCGTCCTCGGGGATGCCGGCCTCCACCTTGCCGACCAGGTCGGCGCCTACGTCGGCGCCCTTGGTGAAGATGCCGCCGCCCAGACGCGCGAAGATCGAGATTAGCGAGGAGCCGAAGGCTAGGCCCACCAGCGCGTGCAGTGCCTTTTCGCCGACCACGCCGCTGCGTTCGAGGATCAGCCAGTAACCGGCTACGCCCAGCAACGCCAAGCCCACCACCAGCATGCCGGTGATCGCGCCGCCACGGAAAGCCACGTCCATCGCCGGACCAAGGCCCTGCCGCGCAGCCTCGGCGGTACGTACGTTGGCGCGTACCGACACGTTCATGCCGATGTAGCCGGCTGCGCCCGAGAGCACCGCGCCGATCAGGAAGCCGCCCGCGGTAGCCCAGGAGAGGAAGAAGCCGATCAGCAGGAACAAAGCTGCGCCTACCAGGGCGATCGTGCCGTATTGGCGATTGAGGTAAGCGCGCGCACCTTCCTGTATCGCCGTGGCGATCTCCTGCATCCGTGCATTGCCCGGCGAGCGCGCCAGAACCCAGCGTGCCGACAAGGCGCCATACAAAACTGCCACCACCGCACACGCGAGCACGATCCACCAGCCATACTGCTGCAGCATCGGAGCCTCCCCATGGTTGTAATGGCCGTCCGGAGCGGGCGGTCGAGGGGAGTATAGGCAGAGCTTCGTGCACATTCTGTTGTGCGGCGCAGCGCACGGCCTGCTGGTGAGGCTCCGTGGTCATTGTCCGGCATGCTGCGGGCAAGGAGTGGCCTATCTCAACCTGGCGCAGGTTCGCTAAAACGTGCTACCGCGATATCACATGGCTTTCCCTGGCAACTGCGGCAAGACCGGTTGACAGAAATGCCGTTGCAACCTTTTTGGCTCCGTGCTGCCCGCCTGATCGCTTCAAGGCGTGCCCGTGGGACTTCGGTAGAGCCGCTCCACGTCCTCCGGACGGCATAGCTGAGTGCCGGCGGCGAGCAGCGCCGCTGCACCCGCTGCAATGCCGAAGCGCGTGGCCTCACGCAGGTCCAGGCCGCGGATCAATCCCACCAGGACGCCGGCCAGCATGGAATCTCCGGCGCCCACGGCGGTCTTTGCCGGTACCTGCACGGCGGGCAGGCGTTCGACCCCTTGCGTGCTCGCCAGCAGCGCCCCGCGCGCGCCGAGTGATACGATCGCGACCTCGCAGCGCCGTTGCTCGACTAGGCCGCGTGCCGCTTGTTCTTCCTCGCGTTCACCCTGCACCGGGCGGCCCAGCAGGCCTTCCAGCTCGCCCATGCTGGGCTTCAGCAAGTGGACGCCGGTTCCGGCGTGCCGCAGCGCCGGTCCGGAAGTATCCAGCACCAGGCGGACGCCGAGCCGCCTGGCCAGGTCCCCGACGTGCGCGTAGAAATCCTCGGGAGCGCCGCGGGGCAGGCTGCCGCTGGCGACGATGTAGTCGGCGCCAGTGGCAGCGGCTGCCAGCGCTTCGAGGCAGTGCTGCTGGTCGGGGCCGCCAATCTCCGGGCCGGGCAGGATGAAGCGGTATTGCTGGCCGCTTTCGCGCTCGGCGACGTTGAGGCTCTCGCGGGTGAATCCACTGATCGGGACGGCCACATGCGCAAGGCCTTCCTGCCCCAGCAGGTCACCGATAAGCTCGCCTGCGGCGCCACCTGCCGGAAATACCGCGCAGGCATCGACGCCAAGGGCGTGAACCACCCTGGCGACGTTGATGCCGCCGCCGCCCGGATCGTAGCGTGGTGCATCGCAGCGCAACTTCCGCTCGGGCTCGATCCGCTGGATTGACGTCGCGATATCCAGCGCTGGGTTCATCGTCAGCGTGACGATTCTCGCCATGGCGGCCTCCGCTGGCCGTAGATCGATCAGTGTTCGAAAGTCGGCAGCTTCTTCGTCACGCTAATGTTCTTCAGGCGTCCGTACATCGGCAGCCCGTCGCGTCCGTGCGGCGGGTGCGCCTCGCCCTGGATCAGTGGAGCGAGATAGCGCCTTGCGGCTGTGGTGATGCCGAAGCCGTCGCGGGTGAGGAAACTGCCCGGCATCTTCTTCTCGCGGTTGGCGATCTTGTGCAGCGCCGCCGGTTCGACTTTCCAGCGGTACGGCGCATCGCTGCTGCGCACGATCACCGGCATCACCGCGTTCATGCCGGCCAGCGCGTAGTCCACGGCGGCCTGGCCCACCGCGTAGGCTTGTTCGGCGTCGGTCTTGGATGCCAGGTGGCGTGCAGAGCGCTGCAGGTAGTCGGGCAGCGCCCAGTGGTACTTGTAGCCCAGCTTCTCCTTCACTAGCGCGGCCAGCACCGGCGCCACGCCGCCCAGCTGCGAGTGGCCGAATGCGTCGCGCGTGCCCGCCTCGGCAAGAAACTGTCCCTCGGCATTGCGGATGCCTTCGGATGCGACCACGGTGCACCAGCCCACGCGTTCCACCGTGGCTTTCACCTTGGCCAGGAAAGCCTGTTCGTCGAACACACGCTCGGGGAACAGGATGATGTGCGGCGGCGCATCCGTGCCTTCGCCGGCCAGTCCGGCAGCTGCGGCGATCCAGCCTGCATGGCGGCCCATCACCTCGAGGATGAACACCTTGGTGGACGTGTCGGCCATCGAGGCGACGTCCAGGCTGGCTTCCAGCGTGGACACCGCGGTGTACTTCGCCACCGAGCCGAAGCCGGGGCAGCAGTCGGTGACTGCGAGGTCGTTGTCCACCGTCTTCGGCACGCCGATGCAGCGGATGTCGTAATCCATGGCCTTGCCCAGCTGCGAGATCTTCAGTGCGGTGTCGGCCGAGTCGTTGCCGCCGTTGTAGAGGAACCAGCGGATGTCGTGCGCGCGGAACACCTCGATCAGGCGCTCGTACTCGGCGCGGTTCGCTTCCAGCGACTTGAGCTTGTAGCGACAGCTGCCGAACGCACCGCCGGGGGTGTGGCGCAATGCCGCAACGGCGGTCCTGGTTTCCTTGGTGGTGTCAATCAGTTCCTCGCGCAGCGCGCCGAGGATGCCGTTGCGTGCGGCGTACACCGTGACACCCTTCGCGCGCGCCGCTTCGATCACGCCAGCCGCGGTGGCGTTGATCACGGCGGTGACGCCGCCGGACTGGGCATAGAGCAGGCGGCCGGGTAGGGCAGTGCGGGTCGGCATGGTGATCTCCTGGCGTTGGGAGTCCAGTATTGCGCCAATGCGACGCAGGCCGTTACTTCGACGCCGTTTCCGTTTGACGACACTAGCCTTCAAACGCTACCGTGGAAGCCATTTCCCAGAGAATCGGCGGCCGTCCGCCGCCATTGTGGAGCGATATGCGACTCGTGCTACTCGGTGCGCCCGGTTCGGGCAAGGGCACCCAAGCCGCTCGGCTGAAGAACGATCTGGGCGTCCCGCACATCTCCACCGGCGACATGCTGCGCGCGGCTGTGGCCGCGGGCACGCCGACTGGGCTGAAGGCCAAGGCGGTGATGGACGCCGGCAAGCTGGTTTCCGACGACATCCTGCTGGCAATGCTGGAAGAGCGCCTGGCCCAGCCGGACGCTAACAACGGCTTCATCCTCGACGGCTACCCGCGCAACCTCGCGCAGGCGGACGCGCTCGACCACCTGCTTGCCCGCATCGGCCAGCCGCTGGACGCGGTGGTCAAGCTGGAGGTGCCGAACGAGGCGATCATCAGCCGCTGTGAGATCCGCTATGCCGCTGAACACCGCAAAGACGACGATCCGGCGGTGGTACGCGACCGCCTCAAGGTCTACGCCGAGCAGACCGCGCCGGTAGCGGATTTCTACGCCAAACGCGGTACGCTGCAGGTGGTCGACGGCGTGGGTGAGCTGGACGAGGTCACCGCCCGCGTAAAACGCGCGCTCAAGGCCGAAGCGGCGACTGCCAACGGCTGAGGCCGCTTCCACCCGCTCTAGGTCGGAGAGCGGATCGGGGCGGGCGGCGGGCGGTGCGGATCCGTCCAGATCCGCGAAACCTCACGCACCAGCCAGTTACGCATCCTCACGCAAGTCCTACACCCTCGCCCCCAGCCCCTCTCCCGGCGGGAGAGGGGAGCAAGCATCGGCGAGAGGAATGGGTTCCACGACATGCGTCTGCACATCCTCGGCATCTGCGGCACCTTTATGGGCGGCGTCGCCGCGCTGGCGCGCGAACTGGGACATGACGTCGAAGGCTCCGACGCCAACGTCTATCCGCCGATGAGTACGCAGCTCGAGGCGCTGGGCATTCGCCTGATGGACGGCTACGAGGCAGATCACCTCGAGCCAGCGCTCGACCTCGTGGTGGTGGGCAACGCGATGACCCGAGGCAACCCGGCCATCGAGTACATGCTCGACGCGCAGCTGCGCTACATCTCCGGCCCGCAATGGCTGGGCGAGACGCTGTTGCCAGGACGTGAGGTGCTGGCGGTGGCCGGCACGCACGGCAAGACCACCACGACCAGCCTGCTGGCGCATCTGCTTGAGAGCGCCGGCCTGGCGCCGGGCTTCCTGATCGGCGGCGTGCCGGGCAACTTCGGTGTCTCTGCGCGGCTGGGCGCGGGCAAGCCGTTCGTGATCGAGGCGGACGAGTACGACACCGCGTTCTTCGACAAGCGCTCGAAGTTCGTGCACTACCGTCCGCGCATCGCCATCCTCAACAACCTCGAATACGACCATGCGGATATCTTTCCCGACGTGGCGGCGATCCAGCGCCAGTTCCACCACCTGGTGCGCACGGTACCGCGCAACGGACGGCTGATCGTCAATGCCCACGACGAGCGCCTCGCCGAGGTGCTGGCGATGGGCTGCTGGACACCGGTGGAGAGCTTCGGCATCGGCTGCGGCGATTGGCAGGCCGAATTGGTCGAGGCGGATGGCAGCGCGTTCCGCGTGTTTCGAGGCGGCGAGCTGCTGGGCAAGGTACGCTGGTCGCTGCTGGGCAACCACAGCGTGATGAACGCGCTGGCTGCGCTGGCCGCGGCGAGCGCGGTAGGCGCCGATCCACGTGCACTGCTGCCTGCCTTCGCCAGCTTCGAGAGCGTGAAGCGGCGCATGGAGCTGGTGGGCGACGTGGGTGGCGTGCGCGTGTACGACGATTTCGCGCACCACCCCACCGCGATTGCCACCACGCTGGCCGGCCTGCGCGCCAAGGTGGGCGAGGCGCGCATCGTGGTGGCCCTGGAGCCGCGTTCCAATTCGATGCGGCTGGGCGCGCATGCCGAGGCGCTGGCGCCCTCGCTGGCGGATGCCGATGCGGTGCTGTTCCTGCATCGCCCCGGACTGCCATGGGATGCGCAGCGCGTCATCGATGCCCTGCACGGCCGCGGCAGCACCGCGGCCAGTGTCGATGGGTTGCTGGCGGCGCTGCGCGTCGAGGTGCGGCCGGGCGACCACGTGGTGTTCATGTCCAACGGCGGCTTCGAGGGCGCG
>DAIDKO010000064.1 GCA_027450005.1 Rhodanobacter sp.
CGGCCACTGGGACCGTGATCTGGATATCGATCTCCAGGCGATCCGGGGCTGGGGCGCAACCCATCTCGTCACGCTGATCGCGCCTTGGGAATTCGAAGAGCTTTCTGTCACCGATCTCCCGACGAGAGCTGCGGCGCATGGACTCATCTGGCATCACGCCCCGATTCTGGACGGCCACGTGCCCGGTATCGTGCCTGACGGAGAAGATGCATCACTTTGGTTCGAGGCCGTGTGGCCGAAGCTTCGCACTACGCTTCTCGACTCCTTGGCGCAAGGCGGAGGAGTGGTTGTTCATTGCAAGGGTGGACTGGGCCGGGCGGGGACAGTGGCGGCCTTGTTGCTGGCCCATGCTTCAGGCGGCATGGCGGCTGGCGACATCATCCAGCGCGTAAGGGAGGCGAGGCCGAATGCCATCGAAACTGTCGCGCAGGAGCAATATCTGAGGCAGCACCCGATGGCTTTGACGCATCGTCTTGGTTCGACTGGCCTTGCCGGTCAGACGAGTCGTCGGGACATGATCTAGCGCTGTCGTAATTTCTTGCTTGTTGACGGCGACGTCTGGTTGGCGTGATGCTGCGCACAGTTCGCTCTTGGATTGCAGCGAACGATGGCTACAGAAGCCGAGGGAGTCGCTGATGTCACGGAAGACAGCAGTTGGATGCCAGTCAGCGCCCTTCGCGTGCGCACGAGGAACCTCTTGGCTCGCCAACGCGCTCGCATTTCTTCTAGCGAGCGCTGCGTTTATTGATTGCTCCCCCGCACGCGCCGCCGAACATGCGCCGGACCCGAGCCGGTGCGGCGCTCACCATTGCGGCCTGCTCGCTGATGGTGCTTACCCAAATCTCGTGATCGGCCGACTCGATCGCGTGGGTTCTCCCGCAGACATGACAGATGTTTTGCGTTGGGCTAAGGCTCGCTTCCGGCCACTGACTCCTGATAGACCACATGGCAGCCGTCAGGGAAATTTGTATCCCAAACTCTCAGCGCGAGCTCACAGAGCCGGACACACGCAGCGCGCTTTTTTTTGCCATCCAAGACAAGGAACAACTCGGCAGCCTCGTGCACTTTACGCTCCCGTGATCTGATCTCGGCTTGCTTGCTCCGGGCCTTGCTCATTCGATCGTACGCGGCAAGCGTCCATACCTGCGAAATCACCCATATGCGTCCATGGCCAACAACTAACTGGTAGCCGGGCAGCCCATGTTGATGTCAACGATCTGTGCGCCGTTGGCCACGTTGAAGCGCGCAGCCTCGGCCAGCATGGCCGGATCGTAGCCGGCGATCTGCACGCTCACCGGCTCGGGCTCGCCCTCGTGATCCATGCGGCGCAGCGACTTGCGCGTGTGCCACAGGCGCGGGTCGGCGGTGGTCATCTCGGACACGGCCAGCCCAGCGCCCAGCCGCTTGCACAGCAGGCGGAACGGCTTGTCGGTGACGCCGGCCATGGGGGCCAGCGCCAGCGGCGGGTCGATGCGGTAGGGACCGATCTGCATCCGCCTATTGTAAGGCCCATGATCCCCATCCACCCTGGAAAAGCTATCATCGTCCGATGGATGGGAGCGTGTTTCGGATGCGGCGAAGGATCTCGTTAGGCGTACTGCTGGCGCTGGTGGCGATGTCCGCCAGCGCGACGCACATGAACGCCTGGCGCCAACGCGCGGTATCCGACCCGCACGGCCTGATCGCCTTGGTACGCCACCGGCTCGACCAGGCCGGCGCGGCGTTGCCGCCTGCGCAGGAGCGCGAAATGCTGTGGGGCATGGGCACCGCGGCGATCAACAGCAACGACGATGCCGCGCTGGCCGAGGCAACCCTGCGGCTGGACAGCCTGGCCACGGTCGATCACGACCGGCTGGCCGCCGCCGCCGCGGGTTTCCTGCGCGCCCGTCACGATATTGCGAACAACCTCGGCGACGGCGTCGGCGAGGCGCTGAAGGCGGCCGAGCAGGTGCTGGGCGATACCGATCCAAGTACCGTGGCCTGGGCGCGTTTCCAGCTCTGCGATGCGTACACGCTGGACGAGAAGCCGGCCAAGGCGCTGCCGCTGTGCCGGCAGGCGCTGGCCGAGTACCGGGCGCTGGGCGACGAATTCGGCATGGGCGATGCCGAGAACGACATCGGCCTGGCGCTGGCCGCGCAGGACAGCGTCGACGCGGCGGCCACGGCCTACGAGCAGGCGCGCCGGTACTACGCCAAGGCCAAGGCGCCGCAACTGGTGGTGATGGTGGGCGACAACCTGTCGCAGATGTACCTGAAGCAGGGCCATCCACGCGAAGCGCTGGCACTGTCGCGGACGTCGTTGAAGCAGGAGCTGGCCGCCGGGCGCATCAGCGACTCGCTGGATTCCAGTACCGACATCGCACGCGCCGAGGCCGCGCTGGGCATGCACCGCGAAGCCTATGCGGACATGCGCGAAGCGGTGGCGCGGGCGCGCAAGGCCGGCATCAATGGCCAGCTGTCCGACATGCTGCGGGTGGAGAGCCAGATGGCCGAGCAGACCGGTCACCTCCGCCAGGCGCTGGCCGACGAGCGCGAGGCCAGCAAGCTCGACCGCGCGACCGACACGCAAGCTTCCCGCGCCATCGAGGCCGAACTGGCGCAACGCTACGCGGTGCGCGAAAAGGAATTGCGCATCACCGAGCTGGAGCGTGCCAACGAACTGAAGGACCTGCAGCTCAAGGCTGCAAAGGCCGAAGCCGAGCGTCAGCGCGAGCAGCAGCGGCGCCAGCGGCTGGTGAACACGACGATCGCACTGCTGGTGGTGGCGCTGCTACTGATCGTCGGCCTGCTCGTGTTGCTGCTGCGCGCGCAGCGGAGGCATGCCGCCGAATTGCTGGCGCTTGCCCTGCGCGATCCGCTCACCGGCATCCCGAACCGCCGTGCGTTCCAGCAGCACGCCAACGACCTGCTGGTGCACCAAGGCGATCCGCATGCCGAGCGGCATGTGTTGCTGATCATCGACATCGACCACTTCAAGCACATCAACGATAGCGCCGGCCATCTGCAGGGCGACCGCGTGCTGCGCATCCTCACCGATTACCTTGGCTGTGCCGTGGACCCGCCGGGATTCGTGGCGCGCATCGGCGGCGAGGAATTCGCCGTGCTGAGCCCGCGTATCGGCCTGCAGGCGGGCGTACGATTGGCCGAAGCCTTACGCGAGGGGGTGGCCAAGCTGCGCCTGCCCGATGACCTACCGGTGGAACGGCTCACCATCAGCGTTGGCGTCGCGCCGTTCGACGGCGTGCGTTGCCACGACCTGTCGAGCTGGATGCGCGCCGCGGACATCGCGCTGTACGCGGCCAAGAGCGGCGGCCGCGACCAGGTGCAGGCCAGCAAGCTGGCGGGCTGATTCAGTGCGTGGGGACCGCGCGGCCCGCCGCCGCCGGATCGTGCCGGTGCCTGAATAGCGGCACGAACAGCACGGCCATTACCAGCGCGTAGCCGGCGAAGGCCAGCCAGATGCCGCGCCAGTTCTTGCAGATCAGCACGGTGTCGTTGCAGGTGTGGTTGGTGAAGAAATGGTCGATCACGAAGCCGGCGGCCAGACTGCCCAGCACCGCGCCCACGCCGTTGGTCATCAGCATGAACAGGCCCTGCGCGCTGGCACGGATCTTCGGGTCGGCCTGGCCCTCGACGAACAACGAGCCGGAGATGTTGAAGAAGTCGAAGGCCATGCCGTAGACGATGCACGACAGCACGATCATCCACAGCCCGCCGAGCGGATCCGGGTTGCCAAACGCGAACAGGCCGAAGCGCAGCACCCAAGCCAGCATGCTCATCGTCATCACCGCCTTGATGCCGAAGCGCTTCAGGAAGAACGGGATGGTAAGGATGAACGCAGTTTCCGAGAACTGCGAGATCGAGATGATGATGGTGGAGTATTTCACCGTCAGCAGGTTCGCGTAGGCCGGTACCTTGACGAAGTCGCTGAGGAAGGCATCGCCGTAGGCGTTGGTGAGCTGCAGTGCTGCGCCCAGCAGCATGGCGAAGACGAAAAACACCGCCATGTTGCGGTTCCGGAACAGCACGAACGATGTCAGGCCGAGGCGGTCGGTCAGGCTGCGGCTGTGCGCGGCATCTAGCCGCGGCGGGCACTTGGGCAGGCTGAAGGCGTACAAGCCCAGCAGCAGCGAGGAGGCGGCGGCTACGTGAAACTGCGCCGGCGATGCCTTGAAGCCGAGCAGGCTGGTGGTCCAGGTGGCGGCGATGAAACCTACCGTGCCCCATACGCGGATCGGCGGGTAGGTGCTCACCACGTCCTGCCCTTCCTGCTTCAGCGCGTTGTACGCCACCGTGATCGAGAGCGAGATGGTGGGCATGTAGAAGCACATGTACAACAGCACCACCCAGAACATCTGCTGCGGATCGGCCGCATGCGGTATCGCCACCAGCACCGCCGCCCCCGCGATCTGGAACGCGCCGTAGAGGCGCTCGGCATTGATCCACTTGTCCGCCACGATGCCGGCCAGCGAAGGCATGAACAGCGAGGCGATGCCCATGGTCGAGAAGATCGCGCCGAAGCTGGTGCCCGACCAGTGCAGGGTCTGGAACCACCACGTGCCGATGGTAAGCAGCCAGGCGCCCCAGATGTAGTACTGGAAAAAATTCAGGACGACGAGGCGCTGTTTGAGGCTCATGGATCGGTTTCCCCCAGGCCGGGACGGTGCCGAGGCCATGTGCAAGGTGTGGTGGCGAGGCAGGTTAGAGGAAGCCGCGGCCGTGCGGCAAGGCATGCCCCGCTACACTGCGGGCACCTCGAAAGGAGCCGGTGCATGAGCCTTTTCCTCACCATCGCCGTCGTGCACTTGATTGCACTGATGAGCCCGGGACCGGATTTCTTCTATGTGTCGCAGACGGCGGTAAGCCACTCGCGTCGCGAGGCGCTGGCCGGCGTGGTGGGCATCGCACTCGGCGTGGCGGTGTGGGCGGCATTCGCCTTGCTCGGCCTGCAACTGCTGCTGCACGGGTTAGCGTGGTTGGAGCGCGTGATCGCCGTGTGCGGTGGCGTCTACCTGTGCTGGATGGGCCTGAAGATGCTGCGCGGCGCGCTGACCTCGCCCGCCGGCGATACCACGATGCGCGTGGTAAGCCTGGTCAACGGTCCCTGGCATGCGCTGCGCAACGGCCTGTTCACCAACCTGGCCAACCCCAAGGCGGTGGTGTACTTCGGCAGCATCTTCTCCGCCTTCGTGGGTGACCGGCTTGGAGCCGGCGCGCGCTGGGGCCTTTGGGTGATGGTAGTGGCCGAAACCCTGCTGTGGTTCTCGCTGGTGGCCAGCGTGTTCGCGCTACCGGCGATGCGTCGCGGCTACCTGCGCCTGAGTCGCTGGATCGACGGCTGCGCCGGCGCCGTATTCATGCTGTTCGGGCTGCACCTGGTCTTCGCGCGTCGCGTGGCCTGAGCCCGGCGCCGGGGCATCGCAGGCCTGGTTCCGGCCAGGCGCTAGCGCGGATGGCGGTGGGCATGCCGGCAAGGTCGATCCATCAGGCCGGGGATCGCAGTCGGGCCACGTGACGCCGGCCGGCAACGGCAGCAACGGCAGAAGCCGGGGGGCAAGACCCGGGCCGACCACGGAATACCCGTCCGGCTGGGCGGGTCGTCAGCCCGTGCCGTTCGGGGACTGTCTCGCATGCTACGGTTTCGGCGGTCATCCCGCCCGCCCCCTGCTCCCGGTCTCCGCGGCGGGTACCCGAAAGCCCTCGTGACCCCGGTTCCAGCCTTTCCGTGTTCAGAAATCTTCGTGATGCATCCCTGAATTGACCGCGGTCAAAGGCGCCGGAAGCGATCGGACTACCATTGCCGCACAAATTCTTAACGACGATGGATGGAGACCACCCACATGTTCGCCATGACGAAGCACCACCCTTCAGGAGAAGGGAGAAACATCTCCTTGTTGCACAAGCTTGCCATCGCGGCGGGCCTGCTGCTCGCACCCACCCTGGTGCTGGCCGTGCCGGCGTATGCGCGGCAGACGCATCAGCCCTGCGCCGCCTGCCACGTCGGTGGCTTCGGCCCCGAACTGACGCCGTTCGGGCGGGAGTTCAAGATCAACGGCTACACCATGAGCGTTGGCAGCGACACCAAGGTGCCGTTGTCGGCGATGCTGGTCGAGTCATTCACGCACACGGCCAAGGCACAGACGGCGCCACCGGCCAATGGGTTCGGAACCAACAACAACCTCGAGCTGCAGCAGGCGTCGGTGTTCCTGGCTGGTCGGCTGAACGATCACATGGGCACCTTCGTCCAGGCGACCTATTCGGAAAACGGTGGCCTTCTCGGCTGGGACAACGCCGATGTGCGCTATGCCAGCCCGTTCAGCCATGGTGACCACAGCGGCACCTGGGGTATTTCGGTCAACAACAATCCCACGGTCAGCGATGTCTTCAATTCGGCACCGGCCTGGATCTACCCCTATATGGGTCCCAACCTTGCCCCCGGTGCACCGGCAGCACCGATGCTGTTCGGCGGCCTCGGTGGCCAGTCGATCGGCGCCACGGCCTATGTCCAGCTCGATGGCAAGCTTTACCTAGAGGCGGGCGGTTACCGGTCGCTCTCGGTCGCTTGGTCCTACCGTGTCAACGGCCCGTATGACGGCAAGCTCTCCGGGGTAGCTCCGTATGCCCGCGCCGCCTACACCTGGCAGGTGCCGCACGGCAACCTGACGCTGGGCGGGTTCCTGCTGGACATGAAGCGCGGTGCAGTCGGCACCGACCTGAACGGCAACGTCATTCCGCTGCCCGGTCCGACCGACAACTACAACGACGTAGGGTTGTCGGGTGACTACCAGTTCTTCAAGGGCGACCACATTGTCACGGTCAGCGGCCTGTACGTCCACGAGAGCCAGACGCTCAACAACACCTACGGCGGCGGCGGTTCGTCTAACCTGCACGATAATCTGGACTCGTTCAATCTCAAGGGCAGCTACTGGTTCCGCAACACGTATGGCTTCACTCTGGGCCAGTTCATCAACAACGGAAGCAACGACCTTACGCTTTACGGCAACAACGGGTCGCCGAACACTCAGGGCGGCACGCTGGAGTTCGACTACAACCCGTTCGGCAAGGCCACCTCCTGGATGCAGCCGTACGCCAACGTCCGCTTCGGTCTGCAATACACCTACTACACCAAGTTCAGCGGTCTCGTTCACAACGTGGATGGCGCCGGACGCAACGCCAGCGACAACAACACCTTGTATGCCTACATCTGGCTGGCGATCTGAGCAACAACCTGCAAAAACTTGAATGAGCGATTGCGGGGGCCGGTCGATGACCGGCCCCCGATTGCTTGCCGGGCATTTCATCCTAGGCATCCGGGCTACGGCCGTGCTGCCGTCGGGCATCCGGGTTGATCGGTGCCGGTCGCATGCAAGGCATCCGCCGAAGCGGCCACGCATGGCAGGGTCGAAGACTGGCACGACCCTGCCTCCGCACCGGCAACCGAGGCAAGGCCCCAGCGCCGATCGCCGCCCCGGAAGGACGTCGGGACCACCATTGCCACGGTCTGCTGCGCGTCGGGCCCGGTCGCCCGGGCTGGCGGCAGGTTCCGCGGTTCGCGGGTACACGGCATTGGCGCGTGACCTCACACACGCAAGCGCCTGCCGGATCGCATTCATGCGCCCAGGGAGTTCATGGGGCTGACCAACTCAGCGTGGTCGGCCGGCTTCACGGTCGATGCTCCCTGCTCTTGGCGACGCTTGCGCGTCAAAGATGGCAACGCAAGGCTCCAGTGATCCCCGGCTGCGGCTTGGGTCTGCCGTCCTTGCGGGTGATCTTGGCGGGCGCACGCCAGTGCCCGCGTCTTGGTTCCGATTGTGTCCCCGGCCGTGGTGTGGCTTTCGTCACCCGGTGACAGTCGGGGCGGGTTAGGCAGCGTGTATCAGTGTGCCATGACGGCTAGCTCGGCGGAGGGTGGATCGAGAAGCTCGGCCATGGTGTCGCAAGGCATAGCGGGCACGCTGGACCGCCCACTCGTCGTTCTGCTCCAGGAGCGCGGCGCCGACCAACTGCCGGAGGGACGCCTCGTTGGGGAAGATGCCCACGACATCGGCAGTATGTGGTCGTCCCTGAAGAATCGTCTTTCAACTTGCGACGACCGGTTGTAGCGATCTTGATGGTGCCGTGAAGCCAGCCAGCATCGTCCGTATCCAGGCACAAAAAAGCGCGATCCAGCGCATCAGCCAGCGCAGGTTGTAGCCCGCCGCGCAGCCGATCGCATGTAGGGCGTCTCCTTCGGCACCTTGCAGACGACAGCGGTTCATGCGTTGCTCGGCCTTCAGGTGGCCGAGCACCGGTTCCACCGCCTGACGTCGCTTGATCCAGCTCCAGGCCCGGCGCGACAGTGTCCGTGCTTTGCCCCGATGCAGGATCCTCACCCCTTCGAGCTCACGGCCCCGATAGCCTCAGTCCACGACGGCCGTGTCGATGCGAGCACCGCTCAAGATCTGCGCCTGTTCCAACGGTTCGGCCAGCGTGTCGCCATCATACGGATTGCCTGGGAAACTACGGGCGCCCACCATCAGGCCCTGCCGGGCCGTCACTGCGATCCCCACCTTCACCCCGAACTCGTACGGCCGCCGGGCCTTGCCCTTGCTGATGCACTCCACTTCCGGTGCATGAAGCGCATAGAGCTTGCCCTTGTCCTTGGGGCGCTGACTGCCGATGCGCTCGGCGCGTTCCAGCCACCCCCCAAACACCGTACAGACGTCCGTTCCGTCCTGCTTGCGCTCGATGTCCCGGATCACTCGGCCCAGCAGCGTGCGCTGGCGCCTCAGCACCCGCCGCATACGCTTGAACTATCGTGCGTGGGCTCAGCGCCCTGCCTGCCGACTCAGCCGTGGGCCCTCGCGTTCGTAGGTCTGGCGCAGCGCCTGGCCTTTGCGCCTGGCCATGAGCACCAGCTTCCGGCGTGCCACCTCCAGCAGCCGGCTGTCGGTCGGGTGGGCGATGGCTTTCTCCTGCACCGTGCTGTCCACGATCACCCGTTTGAGCTCACGTGCCGAGACCGCCTTCATCGCCCGCGCCGCCGCGATCGTCTGCGCCAGCAGCTCTTCCATGCCCGCCTCACCCAGACGCTTGCGCCAGCGCACCAGCGAACTGGGATCGCAAGGCAGACGGGTCTGGAATTTCACTTCTCCGGTGAACCATTGCCAGTACGGATTCTCCAGCCAGCGCTCGCACACCGCTTCGTCAGAAAGGTCATAGGCGTGTTTCAGATACAGCAAGCCGGCCATGAGCCGTACCGGCAAAGCCGGACGACCGGCACCGGCCGGATCGGGTGGCAGGGTCGGGGCCAGAGCCTCTTCCAGCGCCGTCCACGGCATCCACTCGGCCAGCTTGGCCAGCGGATGGCGCAGGTCGATCTGGTTGACCAGGCGGGCGCGGAACAGGTCGTCGGCGTGGGCGGTGTCGGCGGGCGTGGCCCGGGTGCGCATGGCGGTCCGAAACTGCAAGAAACCGCGCGCCAGGTTAATCGATTCTGGGAGTTGGGGCACGCCCTCTACGGCCTGAGAGCCTTGCTACGCTTGGGGTCGGAAGGTTTTTCAGGAGCGACTTTTTAGGAACAGCAAAACGCCAGAGACGCCATCGTGGATGGCGTCTCTGGGTCGCGGGTCCGAAGGCTGGGGGCTATGGGCGGATTGCTTGGCCCACGGCTCCGGTCTGGCTGGTACGGATTCCTGCTATTTCAGCTCGATCGTGCCGTGCATCAGCGATGCGTGGCCCGGGCAGGTGCAGAAGAAGGCATACGGGACGCCGGGCTTGAGCGCCGAGACCTTGAACGTCGTGGAGGCTTGCTCGCCGCCGCCGATCAGCTTGGTGTAGGCGACCACGGCGGCATCATTCGGCTTCACGTAGTCATGATCGATGCCGGCGGCAGCACCGTCGCTGATGACGGCCTGCTCATCCGCGGCCGGGGCGATAACCACGTTATGACCCATCACCGAGCGCGGCATGCTGCCCTCGTTCTTCAACGTCACGGTGAACTTGGCGCAAGCCTTCGGGATGGTGATGGTCGACTTGTTGAAGCGCAGGGCGTCGTTGCCGGTGACGGTGGTCGAGCAGGTGGCGGCCCAAGTCGGGGCGGCAGCGAGGCCAAGCAGCAACAGGGCGAAAATTTTCAGTTTCATGGGGCTTCTCCGGATGAAGTGTCAGGGGACGATGCAAAGGCTACGCTGCTGCCCAATTCGTCCATTGACCTGAGTCAATTTCGGTCAGCGCGACATCGCGCATACCTAA
>DAIDKO010000065.1 GCA_027450005.1 Rhodanobacter sp.
CGTCGATGCTGGTGGGCATCGTGCGCACCCTGCTCTACCCCACTGCGGCCGCGCGCTACCAGAGCGGCGCCGAGGTGGTAGACGACCTGCGCCAGGCGAGTCGCGAGTACGAACGCCTACACGAGAAGCCGATCGCCAACCGCATCATCTCGCTGCGCTTGCGCTGGGCCGGTGCGCTGGGCGCGACGCTGAGCTTGGTGTTGCTGCTGGGCCTAGCCACGATCTACGCCAAGCAGAACACCGCGGTCAGCGGCCTCGCGCTGGATTTCGGTGGCTCGCTGAGCCGCATGGTCGCCGGCGAGGCGGCGGAAAACCTGCTGCTGAACGACCAAGCCGCTACGCGCGCGCTGGTGCAGTACATCGCGCAGAACCGGCAGATCCGCTACCTCGCCATCGCCGACCACCTGGGCAACGTGGTCGCCAGCACGCAGGCCGCGGACATCGGCCAACCGCTGCCGGTGCCGGCGGGACAGTCGCCGCGGCCGTTGGGCGATGGCGTCGACAGCTACCGCGGCCAGGTGGCCGGCGGCGGCGCCATGCTGCTGTTCGACGCACCGATCCGCTACCAGACCAAGACCGTCGGCGAGTTGCGCCTCGGCATCAGCAGCGCCCCGCTGCGCACTGCCCAGCGCACCACTTTGTGGGTCATCCTGGCCGTGCTGCTGGTGACGCTGGCAGCGGTGGTCGGTGCCGCCTACTGGTTGTTCCGGCGTCCGTTCGCCCTGCTGCAGATGCTCAGCGACGCCCTGCTCCGGGTCGGGCGCGGCGACTTCCACCATCGCATCCGGCTGGTGCGCCGGGACGAACTCGGCCAGCTGTTCGCCGCGTTCAACCTGATGAACAGTGCGCTGCAGGTACGCCAGCAGGAGCTGGCTACACTTTCCACCTCGCCCCGCGTCGACGCGGAACCTGCCGTTCAGCCCACGCGCATCATCCAGCCCCCGGGCTCCGAAGCCGATGCGTCCTGACGCATCGGATCAGAACTGCTTCAGGCGCTGCTTGAGCTCGAGCGCGCGGGCGCGATAGATCACCGCGGGCTCGTAGGAGGGATCGATCGCCAGCACGTGGTCCCACAGCGCGATGGCCGGGTCCAGCTTCTGGTCGCGGTAAAGCACGATCGCGCGCTGGTGATAGGCGCTCAGCAGTTGCTGGCGCATGGCGGCAGCCTGCGGGTCGCTGGGCTTCAGCTGCGGATCCAGCGACAGTGCCTGGTCGAGCTTCGTCAGCGCCCGGTTCTTGTGCCCGTGCGCCAGCAGGGACAGGCTCTCGCGTTGCAGGCGGCGCGCCTGTGCCACCGCCGATGCGTCGGATGCCGCCGTGCCGGTTGTGGCGACTGCCGCGGGCGCCGCACCGTCCGAGGCCGTAGCGGCGGACGGCGTCGTCGGCCCCGCCGGCACGGCAGCAAGCGGTAGGCGCAGCGTCTGCCCCGCTCGAAGCATCGACGGATCGGTCGAGCCGTTGTAGCGCGCCAGGATCAGGAAACGCTGCGCGTCGCCCAGATAGCGCGCGGCCAGGGTGCTGTAGGAGTCGCCGGGACGCACGGTGTAGCTGCGCGAAGGTGCGCCGAGCTCGCGCACCGGATCGACGGTGAGCTGGTGCAGCAGCCCCTGCGCGGCGCGGTCGTCGGGATGCGCGACAAGGTATTGGCGCAGGGCGCGATCGCCTTCGGTGTAGTGGCCCCGCTGCAGGTCCTCGTCGACGATCGCGCGCAGCGACGACGACGGCACGGACGACGGCGCCCCCGCCGCGGGCGCCGCCCGCTCCACGGTGATCCGCGGCGACCCGCTCAGCCGGTCGTCGACCTTGTTCTTCAGCGCGGTCACCTGCGCGCAGCCGGCCAGGCCGACCAGGATCAGCAGCGCGGCGGCGCGCAGGCAACGGTACGCAAGCGCCGTCACCTGCCCACCTCGCCGTTACCCGCAAACCGCGGTGTGGCGGATCCGCGCGGATGCATGGCGGACCAGAGCTTCTCGCCGCAGCGTCGCACCCAGCCCGCGCCGCCGATCCGCACGAAGATCAGCGCGGCGTTGTCGCCCTGTTCGCCGCCACGCGCGGTGGCCAGCCGCAAGGCCTCGCGCAGTGCGCCGGCCTGGTCGCGGCGGCGCGACAGCCGGCGCAGTTCCTGGGCGGACAGTTGTTCCCAGACGCCGTCGCTGCAGAGGGCGAGGGTCTGCCCAGCATGCAGGATCGCGCCACCGTGCTCGACCTCGGGGGCGGCATCGCCGCCGAGCCCGCGCAGCAACTTGTGCTGGTCGGGGTCGTGGGCCAGCTGTTCCGGCGCGATCTCGCCACGGCGCAGCTTAAGCTGGGCGACGCTGTGGTCCTCGGTGCGGCTGAGGCAGCGCCGGCCCTGGAAGCGGTACAGCCGGCTGTCGCCGACGTGGGCCCAGTACGCCTGCTTGCCGCGCACCAGCAGCGCGACCACGGTGGAATGGGGTTCGCCCGCGACCAGCCCCTCGCGGCGACGGACCAGTTCGGCATGCGCTTCCTGGCACAGGGCGTCCAGGAACAACGCACCGGGCTGCTCGCGCCAAAGGCCCAACTCCCACAGGCGGCGGGCGACCTCGATCACGCCTTCGGCGGCCAGCTCGCCCGCGCCGTCACCGCCCATGCCGTCGGCGAGCACCAGCATCAAGGCATCGGTAGCGGGATCGTGCAGGCAGAGCAGCGCATCCTGCTGCGTCTCGCGGCCACCGCGGGCGCGACCCGCGGCAACCTGCGGCAAGGCCTGGAAGTCGATCGCCTGATCCATCGTCCGTCCCCCTTGAAACACCAACCCGTGGCGCGTGATTGGCGACTCAGCGCCGAAGATGGATTTCCTCGCCCTCGTGGTCGCGGTCCCAGCCGCGCAGCTCGTCGCGGATATGCGCGATGCGCTGGCGACCGAGCGCATTGCGTTCCTCATCCAGCACTTGGCCGTCCAGCAGTTCGGCCAGGCGCTGCGCGGTAGGCAGCATGGTGTCCCAGGCGACCAGCGCGGGCAATGGCGCCGGCAGCGTCATGAAGAAACTGAGGCCGGGCGTGCGCAGCGCATCGAGCCGCGCGAGGTCGAAACTGCCGGGCTTTAGCATGTTGGCGACGCTGAAGATCGGGCCGAGTTCGCGCTTGCCGTCGACCAGGCGGTGGTAGATGCCCATGTCGCCGAATTCCAGCCCGGCTTTCTCGGCGGCCACGATCAGGTCGGAGCCATGGAAGCTGCTACCCTCGCGCGCGACCACGAACAGGGTGACGATGCGCTCCACCGGCATCTGCGCCGGGCGGCGCCCAAGGTCGGAACGCGGCGGCAGGCGGTTTGGCTGCGGCGCTGGCACCGCAGGAGCAGGTGCCGGTGTCGACGCCGGCGCGGGATCGACCGGCGGCGGCACGGCGGCCTCGGCCGAGGGCGACGGCGCGCGCAGCGCATCGACGATGGCGGCGGCCTGGCCGACCAGCTTGCTGCGCGACAGCGTGTTGCCACGTTCGCCGGACAAGGTGGCACCGAGGCGTTCGAGCTCCTCGCGCAGGCCGACGTCGAGTTCGCCCTGCTTCGGCGGCACCATTTCCTCGTCCAGCTGCAATGCGTCCGTGGCGCCGAAGGAAAGATCGTCCGCGTCGCCGCGTTCGCCCAGCGTGGGCTCGCGGCGTCCGCCGCCGCTGGCGGTGCCCGGCCCGGCCGGCATGCGCCGCTTGCCCTGCTGCTCCTTCTTGGGTTGGCCAAACAGCCAGATCAGCGCGAGCGCGACCACGCCGACGATCGCGAGCGGTATGCCGACCGCCGGATTCCAGGCAAGGGCAAGCACGGGTTGCAGCGTCATCATCGGTTCCTCGTGTAGCTCGAGCTTCGCCCGCGGGCGGCTTTCGAATCCGTGGGACCCGGCAGGCGCCGGGTCCCCTCCTCAATTCCTGCCTTGGCGCCGGTGGCGGCTCAGGCGGTGCCCGCCAGTTTAGCCGCTTCAGCCAGGTCCACCTGCACCAGCCGCGACACGCCGGGCTCGCGCATGGTTACGCCGCAGAGCTGGCTGGCCGCTTCCATGGTGGCCTTGTTGTGGCTGATGAAGATGAACTGCACCCGTTCGCTCATCTCGCGCACCATCGCCGAGAAGCGGCCCACGTTGGCCTCGTCCAGCGGTGCGTCCACCTCGTCGAGCAGGCAGAACGGCGCAGGGTTCAGGTTAAAGATCGCAAACACCAGCGCCACCGCGGTGAGCGCCTTCTCGCCGCCGGAGAGCAGCGAGATGTTGGACGGGCGCTTGCCAGGCGGGCGCGCCATGATTGCCACGCCGGTGTCGAGCAGGTCGTCGCCGGTGAGTTCGAGGTAGGCGTGGCCGCCACCGAACAGGCGCGGGAACAGCTCCTGCACGCCGGCGTTGACCTTGTCGAAGGTCTCCTTGAAGCGCGCGCGCGTCTCGCGGTCGATCTTCTTGATCGCGCCTTCCAGCGTCTCCATCGCGCTGGTGAGGTCGGCCAGTTGGTTGTCGAGGTAGGTCTTGCGCTCGCTTTGCTCGGCGTGCTCCTGGATCGCCGCCAGGTTGACCGGTTCGAGCCGAACGATCTTCTGCGCGAGCTCGGCCAGCTGCTGCTTCCATTGTGTGGCGTCGGCGTCCCCGGCGAGTTCGGCGAGCAGGGTTTCCAGTTCGAGGCCGGAGGCGGCGATCGCTTCCGCCAGTTGCTGCGCACGCAGCTGCAACGCCTGCGCGGCCAGGCGCTTCTCGGAGAGGCTTTCGCGTAGGCTGGCCAGGCTTTGCTCGGCGAGATGGCGGCGCTGTTCCAACTGGCGGAGGGCGATGTCGCACTCCTCCAGCGCGCGGCGCGCCTCCACCATCTGCTTGTCCACCAGCAGGCGCTGGTCGAGGTAGGTCTGCCGCTCGGCTTCCAGCTCGGCGATGGGGTCGGAGCCGGCGGCGAGCTGTGCGGCGATCTCGCCGCGGCGCGCCTCGATCTGGCGCAGCTGGTTTTCCATGCGCGCCAGCGACTGCTCCAGCGAGGCGAGCGAGGAGCGCTTGGACTCCAGCGACAGCGCGAGGGCGTGCGACTGCTCGGCCGCCTCGCGCGCGTTCATGCGTGCTTCCTCGCGCGCCTCCAGCAGCGCGCGGCGCTCGTTCTCCAGTCCGCGGCGCTGGTCCTCAAGGTCGCCCATGTGACCGACCGATTCGTCCAGCCGCGCGCGCGCCTCGCGCGTCTGCGTCTGCAGTTCATCGAGCTGTTCGATCAGTGCGGACAGCTCGCCGGCCACCTTCTCGCCACGGGCGCGCGCGGTTTCCAGCTTGCCGCGATGGCTCTGCAGCTGGCCGGCGAGTTCGCTCTGGCGGCGATGCGCGTTGTACAGCTCGCGCTGGGCGTCGTCACGGGCACGCTCGGCCTCGAACTTGCGCGTGCGCAGCTCGTCGAGCTGGGCGGTGCACTCCTCGATGCGCGCTTCCAGCGTGACGACCTGTTCGGCTAGCAGGCGGATCTCGCGCTCGCGCGCCAGAACGCCGACCTGGCTGCCCTGGGCGCGGCGAACGCGAGCCCAGCCCGGGCCCAGCCATTCGCCGTCACGGGTGATCACGGATTGCGCCGCGGACAGGCCGCTCACGCGCCGGCGTGCGGCCTCCAGCGACTCGGCGACGAACACCTGGCCCAGAATGGCAATGGCCGCGGCCGGCCCGCGCACATGCGCAGCCAGCGTGCCGGCGGTATCGGCGACGCCCTCGGTGGCGTCGAGCAAGGCGACGTCGGCGTTCTCCAGCGCGGCGAATTCGGCGGCCAGCGCGTGAGCGCCGTCCACCAGCACGCTGTCGATGAAGCCGGAGAGCACGGTTTCCACCGCGGTTTCCCAGCCGGCGTCCACCTGCAGCGCCTCGCCGAGGCGCGGCGATTTGTCGAGCCCCAGACGCGCCAGCCACTGGCTGGCGGCGTTTTCTTCCTGGCCCAGCGCGGCGTGCTGCAGCGCTTCCAGCGAGGAATGCCGGCCGCGCGCGGTCTGCAGTTGCGAGCGCGCTTCGTTGAGCGCGGACTGCAGCTGGCGTTCCTCCTCCAGCACCTTCTCGTGGCCGGCCTTGTGCTGGTCGAGCAGGCTGCCCAGCGCTTCCACCTTCTCGCGCTGGGTGTCGTGCTCCAGGTGCATCTGCTCGGCGGCGGCGTCCAGTGCGGCGAGGTCGGTGGCTTTCTGTTCGGCTTCCAGCGCTTCGCGGCGCCTGGCGAGGTCGATCGCCTGGCGGTCGAGGTAATTGAGCTTGGTGCGCTCCACCTCGGCGGCGCGGTTGGACTCGCCGGCGGTGCGGGTGTGCGTGTCCCAGCGCTGCTGCCAGTCGGCGAGTTTCGTCTCGGCGCTGCGTTGCGCCTCGGCGGTGTCGTCCTGCAGCTGCTGCAGGGCTTCGAGCTTCGGCTCGCCCTCGGCCAGCGCCATGCGCAGCGTTTCCACCTGCGCGCGGTCGCCGGCGATGTGCTCGGCCAGCTCGTTGTGCTCGCGCTCGGCCTCGCCCTGCGCGCGCTGCAGGCGTTCGGCGGTTTCCCGGTTGTGGCGCACCTGCTGCTCGACGCGGGCGATCTCGGCGCCAACCTTGTAGACCTCGGCCTGCACTGCGCCCAGGTGCTCGCCGGCCTCGGTGTGCCGCTCGCGCATGGCTTCGATCTGCGCCTCGATCTCGCGCTGGCCGGCCAGCTGTTTCTCGATCTCGACCTCGGCGGCGGACAGGCCCGCGCCCTCGCCGTCGTGCTGGCCCTTCAGCGCGCGGTATTCCAGCGCGCGCAGCTCGGCCTGCTTGCGGGTTTCCTCTTCCTTGTAGGCCTTCCAGCGCTCGGCGGCGCGGGCCTGGCGGTTCAGGTGCTCGAGCTGCTTGTCCACCTCGTCGCGCACGTCCTTCACGCGGTCGAGGTTCTCGCGGGTGGACTTGATGCGGCTCTCGGTTTCCTTGCGGCGCTCCTTGTACTTGGAGATGCCGGCGGCTTCCTCCAGGTGCGTGCGCAGTTCCTCGGGGTGCGCCTCGATGATCTGCGAGATCATGCCCTGCTCGATGATCGAGTAGCTGCGCGGGCCGAGGCCGGTGCCCAGGAACAGGTCGGTGATGTCGCGGCGGCGGCAGCGCGCGCCATTGAGGAAGTAGAAGGATTGCCCGTCGCGCGTCACCTGCCGCTTCACCGAGATCTCGGCGTACTGGCCGTACTCGCCCTGCACCGTGCCGTCGGCATTGTCGAAGATCAGCTCGACCGTGGCCTGGCCGACCGGCTTGCGCGAGGTGGAGCCGGAGAAGATCACGTCGGTCAGCGAGTCACCGCGCAGGCGGCTGGCTGCGCTCTCGCCCATCACCCAGCGGATCGCGTCGATGATGTTGGACTTGCCGCAGCCGTTGGGCCCCACCACGCCGGTCATGTTGGCGGGCAGGTGCAGAGTGGTCGGATCGACGAACGACTTGAATCCGGCGAGTTTGATGGTGGTCAGGCGCATCGGCGGGTCGATATTCCTTGGGAGCGCCCACGCGGACGCGGGGCGACGGGGCACTGTGCCAAACGGCAGGCGCTGCCGCAACGCATTGCGAAAGCAGGATTTGCTTTAAAAAGTTTCCGCAAGATTATGATTTTAATCTCTTATCGCACTTGCATCGATCGACAGGGCGTGGATCCCGTGGTCCATCAGCCCATCCAGTGCGGCGTACACCATGCGGTGACGCTTGACCGGCAGCACTCCGGTGAATGCGGCGCTGACGATGCGGACGTGGAAATGCCCCTTCCCCTCGTTGGCGTGGCCGGCGTGCCGGTGGCCCTCGTCCAGCACCTCCAGCTCGGTCGGCGCCAGCGCCGCGGCAAGCCTGGCGCGGATCTGTTCGAGCATCGCCGCGCTCACGGCAGGGTCTTGCGGAACGGCTTGACCTCGACCTGGGCATAGACGCCGGCCGCCACGTAGGGGTCGGCCGCGGCCCAGGCCTCGGCGTCGGCCTGGCTGGCGAACTCGGCGATGATCAGGCTGCCGGTAAAGCCGGCCGGGCCTGGATCGTCCGAGGCGATTGCCGGGAATGGGCCGGCCAGCAGCAGGCGTCCCTCGGCTTGCAGCACCTGCAGGCGTGCCAAGTGCTCAGGGCGCGCGGCTAGGCGCTTGGCGAGGGAATCGGGATGATCCTTGGCGTGGACGGCAAACCACATGGGCACTTCCTGGCGGGTCAAAGCGCCATTTTACTTCAGCCGCTGCCACTGCAGGCCCGATGCTGCACCGCAGAAACATTCAGGTCACTGATTGACGTCGATCAAGACCCGCCACGATGCCGCGGCGCATCCTGATCGTCGTACCGGCCTGCGAAGCAGGCATGCCGCCAGCGGATCCAACCCCGAACCCCCGGGATCCCCAATGAAGGAAATCGCCCCCAGCACGCCGCGATCCACCGCCGCCGAGCGGACCGACCGGCTGTTCCGCGCCGCGCTCGCACGTTGGACCGCTTCGATCTCCCCCGCCTCGCTGGAGCTGGCCTGGAACGACTGGGCCACCCACCTGGTGGCCTCGCCCGGCAAGCGGCTGGCGCTGATGCACCTGGGACTGCGGCAATGGCAGGCGCTGGCGGATTACGCCACCCGCTGCGCCCTGCCCGGTGCCGCGGCCAACGGCGGCTGCGTGACGCCGCGTCCCGGCGACCGCCGCTTCCGCGAGCCGGAGTGGGGCCGCTGGCCGTTCAACGTGCTGCAGCAGGCATTCCTGATGGCGGAGCGCTGGTGGGAGGAAGCCACCCACGGCATCGAGGGCGTGGAGAAACACCACGCCGAGGTCGCCGGCTTTGTCGCCCGCCAGTGGCTGGACATGTGGTCGCCCGGCAACCAACTGGCCACCAACCCGGTGGTGCTGAAGGAAACCATCGAGCAGGCCGGCACCAACCTCTGGCGCGGCTGGCTCAACGCGCTGGACGACCTCGACCGGCTGGCGATCGGCGCACCGCCAGCCGGTACCGGGGACTACGCCGTCGGCCGAAACGTCGCCATCACGCCGGGCAAGGTGGTGATGAAGAACCGGCTGGCGGAACTGATCCAGTACGCGCCAGCCACGGAAAAGGTGCGGCCGGAGCCGATTCTGATCGTGCCGGCGTGGATCATGAAGTACTACATCCTGGACCTGTCGCCGCACAACTCGCTGATCCGCTACCTGGTCGACCAAGGCCATACCGTGTTCTGCCTGTCTTGGAAGAACCCGGGTACCGACGAGCGCGAGTTGGGGATGGATGACTACCTCAGGCTCGGCGTGATGGATGCGCTGGATGCGGTGGCGGCGATCGTGCCGACGCAGAAGGTGCACGGCGTCGGCTACTGCCTGGGCGGTACCCTGCTTTCGACGGCTGCGGCGGCCATGGCCCGCGACGGCGACGACCGGCTCGGCTCGATGACCCTGTTCGCGGCGCAGACCGACTTCACCGAGCCGGGCGAGCTGGGCCTGTTCATCGACGAAAGCGAGGTCTCCCTGCTCGAAGCGCAGATGTCCCAGGCCGGCTACCTCACCGCCCAGCAGATGGCCGGGGCGTTCCAGATGCTGCGCTCCTACGACCTGTTGTGGTCGCGCATGGTCGGCGAGTACCTGATGGGCACGCGTCCGCCGATGAACGACCTGATGGCCTGGAACGCCGACGCCACCCGCATGCCGGCACGCATGCATTCGGAGTACCTGCGCCGGCTGTTCCTGCACAACGACCTGGCCGAGGGCCGCTTCCCGGTGGATGGCCGGCCGGTCGCACTGAGCGACATCATCCTGCCGGTGTTCGTGGTCGGCACGCAGACCGACCACGTGGCGCCCTGGCGCTCGGTCTACAAGCTGCACTACCTCACCGTGGCCGACCTCACCTTCGTGCTGACCAGCGGCGGGCACAACGCCGGCATCGTCAGCGAACCGGGGCACCCGCACCGCAGCTACCAGCTGCTGCACCGCCAGGAAGGCGCGGCGTATATCGGTCCGGACGACTGGCTGCAGCAGGCGCCAATCCGCGACGGCTCCTGGTGGCCGGCCTGGCTGCAGTGGCTGGGCGAGCGCTCGGGCGAGCCGGGCGAGCCGCCGCCGATGGGCAATGCCCAGGCCGGCTATCGCCCGCTTGCCGCGGCGCCCGGCCACTACGTGAAGGAGACCTGAGCCGGGACAGGGCGAACGGCGGCGGTGGCTGAACGCGAGGAAACAAACACGCCGCCCTGCCCCTCCCACCACTCAAGCGCCCGCACGGATTGTCACGGAACGCAACCAACTTAGCGGGCGACAGCCGGTATCGCCCGCGATGACCACCCGATGGATGCCGGCCTCACGCCCAACACCGCAAGCGAAGCTAAGGAGACGATCATGAGCATCGATACCAACCTTCCGATGGAGCTGTACAAGGCCAACGTCCAGTTGTGGTTGAACATGGGCCTGCTGCTGCAGGAGGCCCGCCAGCAATGGGCCGACCTCGGCGACAAGACGCTGGGTGACGACGTGGAGGAAACCCGCAAGGAACTGGAGGAGCTGTCCCGCGCCAGCGACTGGAAGGACCTCTCCAACCTGCCCGGCAGCACCGCCTGGCGCCGCATGCAGAAGCGCGTCGGCGACGCGCAGGCCTGCACCGAGACCGCGATCGCCGAACAGACCCGTTTCATCGCCGGCATCCAGCATGCGCTTGGGGATTGGCAGAAATCGCTCGCCCGGGCCTTCAGCGATGCCGGCAAGTCGCTGCCGATGGGCGTGCCGATGAAGGACGCGATGCCCGATTTCGGCGCGATGATGGCGATGTTCACGCCGGCTCCGACCAACATCGGCGCGAAAAACGCCGGCAAGGGCAAGAACGATGCGCACTGAACACACCGCCGTCGTCACCGGCGGAATGGGCTGCCTGGGCGAGGCGATTGCCAAGGCTCTGCACGATGCCGGCTTCCGGGTGATCGTCACCCACTCGCCCGGCCGCGGCAACGTCCAGGCCTGGCTGGCCGAACACGCCGCCCAGGGCCGCAACTACCTGACCTATGCCATGGACGTGACCGATGCCGCCTCCTGCGCGGCCTGCGCCGAGCGCATCCGCGCCGACGGCCACGCGGTGGACATCCTGGTCAACAACGCCGGCATCACCCGCGACGCCAGCTTCCGCAAGATGCAGAAGGTGGATTGGGACACGGTGATGCGCACCAACCTCGATTCGCTGTTCAACGTGACCAAGGTCTTCGTCGAGGACATGCTCGACGGCGGCTGGGGACGCATCGTCAACATCGCCTCGGTCAACGGCTCCAAGGGCGCGTTCGGCCAGACCAACTACGCCGCGTCCAAGGCCGGCATGCACGGCTTCACCAAGGCGCTGGCGCTGGAGCTGGCGACCAAGGGTGTCACCGTCAACACGGTGTCGCCGGGCTATCTGCAGACGCGCATGGTGATGGCAGTGCCCGAGGAAGTGCTCAGGACCAAGGTGTTGTCGCAGATCCCGATGGGGCGGCTGGGCCGCACCGACGAGGTCGCTGCGCTGGTCGCCTTCGTCTGCAGCGACGCGGCCGCCTTCATGACCGGTGCCAACCTGGCGATGAACGGCGGCCAGCACATGGCCTGATCCCCCTCCACGGACCCAAGGAGCGCGTCCATGCCGGACACCCCTGCCATCCCCGCCGGCGCACCCGGCGACACGGACGATATCCACTACATCCGTAACCGCACCTTCGACGAGATCGCGGTAGGCGACAGCGCGGTGATCGACCGTACGCTGACCGCGGCGGACATCCAGTTGTTCGCGGTGATGTCCGGCGACGTCAACCCGCAGCACCTGGACCCGGACTTCGCCGCGTCCACCCGCTTCCACGGCGTGATCGCCCACGGCATGTGGGGCGCGGCGCTGATCTCGGCCGTACTCGGCACGCGCCTGCCCGGCCCCGGCACGATCTACCTGTCGCAGACACTGAAGTTCCTCGCCCCGGTGCGCATCGGCGACACGCTGAGCATCCGGGTCACCGTGCGATCGAAGGACACAGCACATCAGCGGCTGGTGCTCGACTGCCGCTGCATCGACCAAGCCGGTCAGTGCGCAATCGAGGGCGAGGCCGAGGTGCTCGCGCCCACCGAGCGGATCGTGCGGCCGCGCGCCACTCTTCCGGAAGTGCGCCTCACCGGCGGCAACAACGGCGTGCAGCGCCTGCTCGCCTACGTGCGGCCGTTCGGCGCGATTCGCGTGGCCGTGGTGCATCCCTGCGACGAGTCCAGCCTGGGCGGTGCCGTCGACGCCTGGCGCGGCGGGCTGATCAAACCGGTGCTGGTGGCGCCGCGCGAGCGTATCGAGGCGGTCGCTGCCACGGCCGGATTCGACCTGACCGGCATCGCGATCGAGGACGTGCCGCACAGCCACGCCGCCGCGACCCGCGCGGTGGAGCTAGCCGCCGCCGGCCAGGTCGACGCACTGATGAAGGGCAGCCTGCACACCGACGAGCTCATGGCCGCAGTAGTCGCCGCGGGCAGCGGGCTGCGCACCAAGCGACGGATCAGCCACTGCTTCGTGATGCAGACGCCGGCCTACCCGCGGCCAATCATCATCACCGACGCGGCGATCAACATCGCGCCGACGCTGGAGGAGAAGGCCGACATCATCCGCAACGCCATCGACCTGGCCCAGGTGATCGGCGTGGCGCAGCCGCGCGTGGCGATCCTAGCCGCGGTGGAAACGGTCAACCCGCACATGCCGGCCACGCTGGACGCGGCGGCGCTGTGCAAGATGGCCGACCGCGGCCAGATCGAGGGCGGCGTGCTCGACGGTCCGCTGGCGTTGGACAACGCGGTGTCGGCGGCCGCCGCGCGGATCAAGGGCATCGTCTCGCCGGTGGCCGGCCAGGCTGATGTGCTGGTGGTGCCTGATCTGGAGAGCGGCAACATGCTGGCCAAGCAGCTGGAATACCTCGGCGGTGCGGCCAGCGTCGGCATCGTGATCGGCGCGAAGGTGCCGATCGTGCTCACCAGCCGCGCCGATTCGCGCGAGTCGCGCATGGCCTCCTGCGCGGTGGCACTGCTGCTGGCGCACCACTACCGGACGCATCCGCTGTGAATGCCTTACCGATGAACCAGACCAGCGGCGACCGGCTGCTGGTGCTCAACTGCGGCTCGTCCAGCATCAAGTTCGCGCTGTTCGATGCAAACGTGTCACCGCTGCCGCGCCGGCCGGTGTGGAGCGGCAAGGTGGAAGGCATCACCGGGACGGCACCGCTTTACAAGGCGGCCGGCGAATCCGACGCCACGCTCACGCTGGACGCGACCGACCCGTACAACGGTGCGCTGATGCATATCCGCACGCGCCTGCAGGCGCGCCTCGGCGACCGCCGGCTGGCGGCGGTGGCGCATCGCGTGGTGCACGGCGGCAGCAAATACTTCGCGCCGGTACGGGTGGACGCCGCGGTGCTCACCGAGCTTCGCAGCTACATCCCGCTGGCGCCGCTGCACCAGCCATTCGCGCTGGAGGCGATCGAGGCCCTGCTCGGCCTGCACCCGGAGTTGCCGCAGGTGGCCTGTTTCGATACCGCCTTCCACCACACGGTGCCCAAGGTCGAGCAGATGCTGCCGCTGCCGCGTGTCCTGTGGGACGAGGGTCTGCGCCGCTATGGCTTCCACGGCCTATCCTACGCCTACATGGCGACGGCGCTAGCCGAGCGCTACGGCGACGCCGCGCGCGGCCGCACGATCTGCGCCCACCTGGGCAACGGCGCCAGCCTGTGCGCGATGCGCGACCTGCGCAGCGTCGCCACCACGATGGGCTTTTCCGCGCTGGACGGCCTGATGATGGGCACGCGCTGCGGCACGCTCGATCCCGGCGCCTTGCTGTACCTGATGCAGATCCGCGGGCTTGGCATCGACCAGGTCGGCCATATGCTCTATCACGCGTCCGGATTGCTGGGCGTCTCCGGCGTGTCGTCGGATCCAGGCGAGCTGCTGCCGCGCGAGGACGAAGCGCCGGTGGCCGAGGCGCTGGCCCTCTACGTGCGACGCATCGTGCGCGAGATCGGCGCGCTCGCCGCGGTGCTGGGCGGGCTGGACCTGCTGGTATTCACCGCCGGCATCGGCGAACACAACGCGGTGATCCGCGAGCGGGTCTGCGCGGCGCTGGGCTGGCTGGGCGTGGCGCTGGACGGCGGCGCCAACGCCGCCCACGCGGCCGTCATCTCCGCGCCGGAGAGCCGCGTGCGGGTGGCGGTCGAGCCGACCAACGAGGAGTGGATCGCCGCCCGCGCCGCTGTCGACCTGCTGCAAGGGGACCGCTCCGTTTCGGATTGACGCGAATCAAGTGACCTCATCGCCTGCCGCGCGATCATCAGCCATGGCATGCAGGTGGCTGCGATCCCCTGGAGCAAGAGAGCTTCTCCCATGGCCGGTATGCACGAAGGACGGTTGACGGCGGTACGCGGCGCGGTGCTGGACGTGCGCTTCGCGCAACCGCCGCTGCCGGCGGTCGGCGAGGCCCTGCTCGTGCTGCGCGACGACGGCATGCCCCTGCTGGTGGAGGTCACCTCGCAGCTTTCCACGACCGAAGTACGCGCGATCGCCCTGCAGTCCACCGAAGGCATCGCGCGCGGCTTGCGCGTGCAGGCCCCCGGCCAGCCGCTGCAGGTGCCGGTCGGCCCGGCTGTGCTTGGCCGGCTGCTGGACGTGACCGGGCAGCCCGGCGACGATGGCACCGCCCTGCCCGCCAGCGTGCCGCGTCGCCCCATCCATCGCCCGCCGCCGCCTCTGGCCGCGCAGAGCGGCAGCAGCACGCTGTTCGCCACCGGCCTGAAGGTGATCGACCTGCTGACCCCGCTGGTGCAGGGCGGCAAGGCGGCGATGTTCGGCGGCGCCGGCGTCGGCAAGACCGTGCTGGTGATGGAACTGATCCACGCCATGGTCGAGCGCTACCAGGGCATCTCGGTGTTCGCCGGCGTGGGCGAGCGCTCGCGCGAGGGGCACGAGATGCTGCTGGACATGCGTCGTTCCGGCGTGCTCGACCACACCGTGCTGGTCTACGGCCAGATGAACGAGCCACCCGGCGCGCGCTGGCGGGTGCCATTCACCGCGCTGACCATGGCCGAGCACTTCCGCGATGAGCGGCGGCAGAACGTGCTGCTGCTGATGGACAACATCTTCCGCTTCGTGCAGGCCGGCTCGGAGGTATCCGGCCTGCTCGGCCGGCAGCCGTCGCGGGTCGGCTACCAGCCCACCCTGGCCGACGAGGTAGCGGCGCTGCAGGAGCGCATCGTCTCGGTGGACGGCGTGGCGGTGACCGCGATCGAGGCGGTGTACGTGCCGGCTGACGATTTCACCGACCCGGCGGTCACCGCGCTGGCCGCGCACGTGGACTCGATGGTGGTGCTCTCGCGCGAGATGGCCGCGCAGGGCATGTACCCGGCGATCGACCCGATCGCCTCCTCCTCGATCATGCTCGATGCCGACCTGCTCGGCGAGCGCCACGTGCACATCGCCACCGAGGTGCGCCGGGTGATCGAGCACTACCGCCAGCTACAGGACGTGATCGCCCTGCTCGGCGTGGATGAACTCGGCGCCGACGACCGCCGCCTGGTCGAACGGGCACGCCGCCTGCAACGCTTCCTGACCCAGCCATTCGCCGTCACCGAGGCGTTCACCGGCATGCCCGGCCGCAGCGTGGCGCTGGCCGACACGCTGGACGGCTGCGAGGCGATCCTGCGCGGCGACTGCGACGGCTGGCGGGAGAGCTCGTTGTACATGGTCGGCACGCTGGCCGAGGCCCAGGCACGGGAAGCCGCCGCAGCGAAGGCCGCGGCATGACCGGCCGCCTGCACCTCGTGCTCGCCACGCCGCAGCAGGTCGTGCTGGACCTGGACGACGTCACCGCGGTGCGCGGCGAAGACGCTAGCGGCTGCTTCGGCATCCTGCCGGGTCACGCCGACCTGATCACCGTGCTGGTGCCCACCGTGCTGCGCTGGCAGCGCGCCGTGGGCCAACACGGCTACTGCGCGCTGCGCGGCGGCGTGCTGCGGATGAGCGGGGGCGCCGAGCTGCACGTGGCCTGCCGCGGCGCCGTGCGTGGCGACCGGCTAGACACGCTGGAGCACACGATACGCGCCGCACGCGCCGAACAGGCCGATGCCGACCGCCGCGCCCGTGTCGAACAGATGCAACTGCACGCCCGCGCCGTGCGCACCCTGCTGCGCTACCTGCGGCCCGGACCGCGGAGCATCGCGCCATGAGTGCGCCGGCTCCCGCCCGTGGTCCGGACGACCGTCGCGACCCGACCGCCGCCGCGGCCCGTCGCGCACACCAGCGCGACCAGAAGAACCGTCACGATCCGGCCACCCCGGCCAGCCTCCGGCTGGCGCAGATCGGCGTGCTGGGCTGGACCATCGTCGCGCCGATCCTGCTCGGCCTGCTCGCCGGCCACTGGCTGGATCGCTGGCTCCATACCGGCGTGACCTTCGCCGCCGCCCTGCTCACCGTCGGCGCCGCGCTGGGCCTGTGGTTCGCCTGGCGCTGGATGCATCGTCAATGAGGAACCCACCATGACCCTGCCGCTCACCGCGCTCCCCTACGCCTCCGCCGTCGGTATCGGCCTGTTCGGTGGCGGCGTGGTCGGCTTGGTGCATTTCATCGGGTTGCGTTATTCGCTGCGCCTGCTGACCACCGGACGCACCGGACTGGCGCTGGCCTCGCAGCTGCTGCGCGTACTGCTCAGTGCCCTGCTGCTGGCCATGCTGTTCCACTTCGGCCTGGCCGTCCTGCTGGCCGGATTCGTCGGCTTCCTGCTGGCGCGGCATGCGCTGTTGCGCGAGCGTGCAGCACGCGATGTCAGGCCCATCGTCGAGGGATCCCGCCGATGATCGGCTCGCCGCTGCGCACCGACGTACTGTTCCACCTCGGCCCGGTCCCGGTGAGCTCGGCCGTGGCGGTGAGCTGGGGGATCATGGCGCTGCTGGTGCTGGGCGCCTGGCTGGCCACACGACGCCTGGCGTTGCGCCCGTCGCGCACGCAGGTCGTGCTGGAACTGCTGGTGGAGACCATCGACGCGCAGGTCCACGACACCATGCAGGTGGACCCGGCGCCGTACCGCGCGCTGATCGGCAGCATCTTCCTGTTCGTGCTGGCCGCGAACTGGTCGGGCCTGGTGCCCGGGATCGAACCACCCACCGCGCACCTGGAAACGGACGCCGCGCTGGCCGGCATCGTGTTCTTCGCCACCATCGTGTTCGGCCTGCGCGCCCGCGGCGTGCGCGGCTACCTGGCGAGCTTCGCCGAGCCGGGCTGGCTGATGGTGCCGCTGAACCTGGTGGAGCAGGTCACCCGCACCTTCTCGCTGATGGTGCGCCTGTTCGGCAACGTGATGAGTGGCGTGTTCGTGGTCGGCATCGCGCTGTCGCTGGCCGGGCTGATCGTGCCGATCCCGTTCATGGCGCTGGACCTGCTCACCGGCGCCATCCAGGCCTACATCTTCAGCGTGCTGGCGATGGTATTCATCGGCGCCGCCGTGCACCCCGCCCCACCCTCCCGCGCGCCGGACGCGCCTGCATCATCCGATCGGAGAGACCCGTCATGACCGACCTCATTCCCGTTGTCAGCATCCTCGCCGCCGCGCTATCGGTGAGCTTCGGCGCGATCGGCCCGGCGCTTGCCGAAGGCCGCGCGGTGGCCGCGGCGATGGACGCGATCGCCCGCCAGCCCGAATCGGCCGGCACGCTCTCGCGCACGCTGTTCGTGGGCTTGGCGATGATCGAGACCATGGCGATCTACTGCCTGGTCATTGCGATCCTGCTGCTGTTCGCCAACCCGTTCCTGAAGTGAGCGCCGACACCTGATGAAGATCGACTTCTGGACGCTGGCGCTGCAGGCGATCAATGCCCTGGTGTTGATCTGGCTGCTGGCGCGCGTGCTGTATCGCCCGGTGGTGCGGGTGATCGCACAGCGGCGCAATGCGGCGGCGAAGCTGCTGGCCGACGCCGAGGCCGAACGCGATCGCGCCCGCCAGGCCACGGCGGCGGCGCAAGCACAGCAGGCCGAGCTCGCCGTCGGGCGCGAGGCGGCGATGAAAGCCGCGCAGGCTGACGCCGACGCCGCGCGCACCCACCTGCTGGCCGCCGCGCAGGCCGAGGCCGAAACCTTGCGCCAGCGGGCGCAGGCCGAACAGGACAAGCAGCTCGCCGCGCAGCAACGCGCCGACGAGCAGCGTGCCGCTATGCTGTCCGTCGACATCGCCGGACGGCTACTCGAACGCCTGCCCGCCTCGACGCGTGTCGCGGGTTTTCTCGACGATCTCGTCGCCTCGCTGCAGGTGCTGCCGGAGTCGCAGCGGCAGCAGCTCGCCCAAGCTGCCACGCCACTCGCGCTGGTGGCACCACGCGCGCTGGATGCCGACGAACGGCAGCGCTGCATGTCGGCGATCCAGCAGGCCATCGGCCGCACCGCAGCGCTGCAGACCACGGTCGACCCGAACCTGATCGCCGGGCTGGAGCTGCGCAGTCCCGACCTGGTGCTCAGTAATCACCTGCGCGCCGATCTCGACCATCTCCAGCACGAGCTGACCCATGCCGACGGACACGCCTGAGGTCCCCGCCGACAACTGGCTGCGCCGCAGCCGGGACATCGTCGCGCAGAGCCGGCTCGGCGTGCGCTCGCTCGGCCTGGGCCACGTGGTACGGATCGCCGACGGCATCGCCATCGTCTCCGGCCTGGCCCAGGCCCGGCTGCACGAACTGCTCCGCTTCCATCACGACCGCATGGGCTTCGTGCTGTCGCTGGACGAGGACACCCTGGCGGCGGTGCTGCTCGACGACGACGGTCGCGTCGAGGCCGGTTCGGAAGTACTGGGCACCGGCGAGGTGCTGCGCGTACCGGTCGGTCCGGGCCTGCTCGGACGCGTGGTCGACCCGTTGGGTCGTCCGCTGGACCGCGACGAGCCGGTGCCGGCCGAGGACCACCTGCCGATCGAGCGCCCGGCGCCGGCGATCATCGAGCGCGACTTGGTCAGCGAGCCGGTGGCCACCGGCGTGCTGGTGATCGACGCGATGTTCCCGATCGGCCGCGGCCAGCGTGAACTGCTGATCGGCGACCGCGCCACCGGCAAGACGGCGCTGGCGGTGGACGCGATGATCAACCAGAAGCACTCGGACATGGTCTGCGTGTACGTCTCGGTCGGCCAGCGCGCGCATGCCGTGCAGCAGGTGATCGAGGCGGTGCGCGCGCACGGTGCGCCGGAGCGCACCATCTTCGTGGTGGCCTCGGCGTCGGCCTCGGCTGGACTGCAGTGGGTGGCGCCGTTCGCCGGCTTCAGCATCGCCGAGTACTTTCGCGACCGCGGGCAGCACGCGCTGATCGTGATCGACGACCTGACAAAGCACGCCGCCACCCACCGCGAACTGGCCCTGCTTACCCACCAGCCGGCCGGCCGCGAAGCCTATCCCGGCGATGTGTTCTACCTGCACGCCCGGATGCTCGAGCGCGCCGCCAGGCTCTCTGCGGCCAAAGGCGGTGGTTCGCTCACCGCGCTGCCGATCGCGCAGACCGAAGCCGGCAACCTGGCCGGCTACATCCCGACCAACCTGATTTCGATCACCGACGGGCAGATCGTGTTCGATACCGCGCTGTTCGCCTCCGACCAGCGTCCCGCGGTGAACGTGGGGTTGTCGGTGAGCCGGGTCGGCAGCAAGGCGCAGCCGCCGGTGCTGCGCGAAGTGGCCGGCCAACTGCGGCTGCAGTATTCGCAGTTCCTCGAGCTGGAGCTGTTCACCCGCTTCGGTAACCTCAGCGACAACCGGGTCAAGGCGCAGATCGTCCGTGGCCAGGCGATCCGTGCCCTGCTCACCCAGCCACGCTTCGCCGCGCAGTCGCTGACGGAACAGCTTGCCCTGCTCGCCGCGCTGGACGCCGGCGCACTGGATGGCCAGCCGGCGGCGGCGATCGCCGAGCTGTGCCGGCAACTGCCAGTCCAACTGGCCCGAGGCGCATCGATCCGCCCCGGCGAAGCGCTGAATGCCACCAGCCGCGGCGTCCTGGTGGACCTCGTGCGCGGGCTGCTCGCCGGAGTCGCCGCGGCCAGGGAACCGCCGGGATGAGCGGACGCCTGGCCGAACTCAGCGCACGACTGGCATCCACCCACCAGCTCGGCAGCGTGATCGCCGCGATGCGGGCGATCGCCGCCAGCCGCTCGCAGCAGGCGCGGCGCGAGCTGCAGGCGATTCGGCTGTACGCCGACACTATCGGCCAGGCGATCGGCCAGGTGCTCGGCACGTTGCCCGCCGGTCAGGCCATCGCGCCGCCGACGGCGTGGCCGAACGGCATGCTGGTCGTGGCGCTATGTGCCGAGCAGGGCTTCGCCGGCAGCTTCAACGAGCGCGTGCTCGATGTTGCCCTGCCGCTGGCAGACGAGGGCGACGGCCACCTGTTCGTCATCGGCGACCGCGGCCTGATGGTCGCCGGCAACCGCGGGCGCAGGCCGGACTGGAGCGTGCCGATGGCCGCCCATACCGACGAGGTGTCCACACTGGCCGACCGCATCGCCGACGCCATCGATACGGCGCTGGCCTCGCGCGGACCGGGCCGGGTGCTGCTGGTGCACGGCAGTCCGGGCGAAGACGAGGAACAGGGCATCAAGCGACGCTGGCTGCTGCCGTTCGACTTCGGCCGCTTTCCCGCACGGCTCGCCGATGGCCAGGCGCCGCTGATGAACCTGCCGCACGCCGACCTGCTCGAGCGGCTGGCGGTCGAATACGTGCATGCCGACCTGTGCGAGGCGCTGATGCTGTCCTACGCGGCGGAAAACCAGGCACGCATGCAGGCGATGATCGCCGCCCACGGCAACCTGCAGCGCACCGAAGCCGCGCTCACGCGCGAGTTCCAGCGCGTGCGCCAGGAAGACATCACCGACGAGATCCTAGAGCTCTCCGCCGCCCGCACCTGACCAACCGGTCGCGGACGGGCTGCGACCGAAGGAGCCCCCGCTTGAACCAGCACCGCCACAGTCCGCCACCGCCGCCGCGCAAGCGCCGCACGCCGCTGCCCTGGGAGCACCCCAAGGCGCATGCCGAGGAGCCGCGGGTGGACGAGCGCCTGCGCGCGATCATGCAGCACCCTTCCTACCGGGAAGCGGACAGCGACACGGCCTTCCTGCACCACGACGCGGCGCGCGGCGTGCGCCTGCAGGCGGACTATCTCAAGGCCGAGCTGGTACTGGCCGCGCATGGTATCGAACGCACGCTGCTGGTCTACGGCAGCACCCGCCTGCGCGAACCGGAAACGGCCCGGCGCGAGCTGGCCGCCGCGCAGGAGGCGGCCGGCAGACAACCCGGCGATGCAACACTGGCACGCGCAGCGCACCTGGCCGGGCGCCGCGAGGCGCTGTCGCGCTACTACGAAGTGGGGCGCGAGCTTGGTCGGCTGGTCGGGCATGCCGACGTCCCGGGCCTGGCGGTGCTCACCGGCGGCGGTCCGGGCGCGATGGAGTCGGCCAACCGCGGCGCCAGCGAGGCCGGCGCGCCGACCGTGGGGCTGAACATCGCACTGCCGCGCGAGCAGTACCCGAATCCCTACGTCACCCCCGGCCTGTGCATGCAGTTCCACTACTTCGCCATGCGCAAGCTGCACTTCATGAAGCGGGCGGCGGCGATCGTCGCCCTGCCGGGTGGTTACGGCACGCTGGATGAGGTGTTCGGCGCGCTGACCCTGATCCAGACCCGCAAGAGCGCACCGATCCCGATCGTACTGGTCGGCGAGGACTACTGGCGCCGGGTGTTCGATGTCGACTACCTGCTCGACGCGGGCAGCATCGACGAGGAAGACCGCGAACTGTTCTGGTACGCCGAGACGGCCGAGGAAACCTGGCAGGGGATCCTCGACTGGCATGTCCGCAACGGCAGCCCCCTGCTCCCCGTCACCGCCACTGAGGCACGCCCATGAAAATCTCCTTCCACGGTGCCGATCGCGAGGTCACCGGCTCCTGCCACCTGCTGGAGGCCGCCGGCAAGCGCATCCTCATCGACTGCGGCATGTACCAGGGTAGCCGCGAACTGGACGAGCAGAACGCCGACGACTTCGGCTTCGATCCGGCATCGATCGATTTGCTGCTGCTCACCCACGCGCACCTGGACCACTGCGGCCGCATCCCGCTGCTGGTCGATCGCGGCTTCGGCGGCGAAATCATCACCACCGCGGCCTCGCGCGAGCTGGCGCGGCTGGTGATGCTCGACGCGGCCGGCCTGCAGGAAGCCGACGCCGAACGCCGACAGCGCCAGGCTTCGCGTCGCGGCGAGGACGATGGCCGTCCGCTGTACACCACGCTGGACGCGCTCAACGCGATGGACCGCTTCGGCCGCGTCGCCCGCTACGGCCAACCGATCGAGCTGGCGCCGGGCCTGAGCGCCACCTTCCACGACGCCGGGCATATCCTCGGCTCGGCCAGTATCCGCATCGCCGAGCAAGGCGATGGCGGGCGCTCGGTGGTCTTCTCCGGCGACCTCGGCAACCGCGGCCGGCCGATCCTGCGCGATCCGCAGCCGCCGCCGCAGACCGACGCGGTGGTGATGGAAACCACCTACGGCGATCGCCTGCACAAGCCGCTGGGGCCGTCGGTGGAGGAGCTCTATGCCGCGATCACCGACACCTTCAAGCGCGGCGGCAACGTGGTGATCCCGACCTTCGCGCTGGAGCGTGCGCAGGAGATCCTCTACTACCTGCGCGCCGGCGTGGAGAGCGGCCGGCTGCCGCGCACGCTGCCGGTGTTCCTCGATTCGCCGATGGCGATCTCCGCCACCGAGATCTTCCGCCGCCACCCCGAGTGCTACGACCCGAGGGAGCACGCCCTGTTCGCCCGCGGCAGCGACCCGTTCGCCCTGCCCGGCCTGCGCTTCACCCGCGAAACCGCCGACTCGATGGCGCTGAACCGGATCCGCGGCGGCGCGGTCATCATGGCCGGCTCGGGCATGTGCACCGGCGGCCGCGTGCGCCACCACCTGCGGCACAACCTGTGGCGCGAGGATTCCAGCGTGGTGTTCGTCGGCTATGCCGCGGCCGGCACGCTGGCGCGCATCCTGATCGACGGCGCGAAATCAGTACGCCTGTTCGGCGACGAGATCCCGGTGCGGGCGCAACTACACACCATCAACGGTTTCTCCGCCCACGCCGACCGCGACGAACTGCTGGCCTGGCATGCGGCGATCAGGCCGGAGCAGACCATCCTGGTGCACGGCGACGAGGAAGTGATGCAGGCCTTCGCCAGGCATCTCGCCCCCACCGGGGTGCATGTGCCGCGCAATGGCGATGCCATCACCCTCTGACAATCATCCACGGCCAGCAGGCTGCCCCTATGTCCACAGCTTCCCCCGACAGACTTTCCGACGACGAACTGGCTGGCCTCGACCGCTACTGGCGGGCCTCGCTCTACCTGTGCGCCGGCATGCTGTACCTGCGCGACAACCCGCTGCTGCACGAGCCACTGCGGCTGGAACACATCAAGCACCGGCTGCTCGGGCACTGGGGCTCGGACGCCGGGCAGACCCTGGTGTGGACGCACCTGAACCGGCTGATCCGCACGCGCGACCTCGACGCGATCTTCATTTCCGGACCCGGCCACGGCGCGCCCTCGGTGCTGGCGCACGCGTGGCTGGAAGGACGCTACGGCGAGCTGTATGCGGACAAGGGACCGGGCCTGGACGGGCTGCGCCGCTTCTTCAAGGAGTTCTCCTTTCCCGGCGGCGTGGGCAGCCACTGCACGCCAGAGACGCCGGGTTCGCTGCACGAGGGCGGCGAGCTCGGCTACAGCCTGGCGCACGCCTACGGCGCGGCCTTCGACCACCCCGATCTGCTGGTGCTGTGCATGGTCGGGGACGGCGAGGCGGAAACCGGGCCGCTGGCCACCGCCTGGCATTCGAACAAGTTCCTCGATCCGGCACGCGACGGCGCGGTACTCCCGGTGCTGCACCTCAACGGTTACAAGATCGCCAACCCCACGGTGCTGGCGCGCATCCCGCACGGTCAGCTTACCGACCTGATGCGCGGCTACGGCTATGAGCCATTCTTGGTCGAAGGTGACGACCCGCAGCGTGTGCACCGGGAGCTGGCCGCCACGCTGGAAACCGCACTGGACCGCATCGTCGACATCCAGCATCGCGCCCGCCACGGCGGCTTCGACGGCCAGCCGGTGTGGCCGATGATCGTGCTGCGCACCCCGAAGGGCTGGACCGGCCCGAAGGAAGTGGACGGCCATCGCGTGGAGGGCAGCTGGCGCGCCCACCAGATTCCGCTGGACCCGCACAAGGACGCCGCCCACCTGCGTCAGCTAGAACAGTGGCTGCGCAGCTACCGCCCCGAGACGCTGTTCACCGCGGACGGCCACCTGGTAGCGGAGCTGGCTGCGCTGGCCCCATCCAGGCATCGCCGCATGAGCGCCAACCCGGTGGCCAATGGCGGCCTGCTGCGGCGGGCGCTGCTGCGACCGGACATCCGCGAGTACGCGGTGGCGGTCGCCGAACCGGGCAACGCCACCGAGGAGAACACCCGGCCGACCGGCCGCCTGCTGCGCGACGTGATGCGCGCCAATCCCGACCGCTTCCGTTTCTTCTGCCCCGACGAAACCGCCTCGAACCGGCTGGACGACATCTACCAGGCCAACGGCAAGGCGTGGATGGCAGCGACGCTGCCGGAGGATGCCGACGGCACCCACCTGCAACGCGGCGGCCGGGTGATGGAGATCCTCTCCGAACACACGCTGGAGGGCTGGCTGGAGGGCTACCTGCTGTCCGGCCGGCACGGCCTGCTCGCCTCTTACGAGGCCTTCATCCACGTCATCGACTCGATGTTCAACCAGCACGCCAAGTGGCTTGAGAAGGCACTGGAGGTGCCGTGGCGGGCCAGCGTGTCCTCGCTCAACATCTTGGTTACCTCCACCGTGTGGCGGCAGGACCACAACGGCTTTTCGCACCAGGACCCCGGCTTCCTCGACGTGGTCACCAACAAGAGCCCGCGGGTCACCCGCATCTACCTGCCGCCGGATGCGAACTGCCTGCTGTCGGTGGTCGACCATTGCCTGGACAGCACCGACAAGATCAACGTGATCGTCGCGGACAAGCAGAGCCACCTGCAGTACCTGGGCATCGACGAGGCCGCCGACCACTGCGCCAAGGGCATCGGCATCTGGGACTGGGCAAGCAACGACGACGGCGCCGAGCCGGACCTGGTGATGGCCTGCGCCGGCGACGTGCCGACGAAGGAGGCGCTGGCTGCCACCGCTCTGCTGCGCGAGCACTTCCCGGCGTTGAAGGTGCGTTTCGTCAACGTGGTGGACCTGTTCCGGCTGCAGCCGGAGAGCGAGCACGTGCACGGGCTGTCCGACGCCGCGTTCGACAGCCTGTTCACCCGCGACAAGCCGGTGATCTTCAATTTCCACGGCTACCCGTGGCTGATCCACAAGCTGCTGTACCGACGCTGCAACAGCCGCAACGTGCACGTCCGCGGCTACAAGGAACAGGGCAACATCAATACGCCGATGGACCTGGCCATCCGCAACCAGATCGACCGCTTCGACCTGGTGATCGACGCCATCGACCGCGTGCCGAGCCTCCAGTTGGTCGGCGCACACGTGCGCGAACGGATGCGGGACGCCATCCTTGCCTGCCAGCGCTTTGCCAGCAGCGAAGGGGACGACCATCCCGACCATGCGGACTGGCGCTGGCCCGGGCGGACGGGCTCGCCGTAAGCTGCGGCCGCCGTGAACGCCAGGCCCGGCGAACGGTATGTTCCCGAAACAGCGAAGGCCCGCGCTTGGCGGGCCTTCATTGTCGTGCTTCGTTCGGCGCTTAGGCTTCCGGACGCATGTACGGGAACAGCAGCACGTCGCGGATCGAGGCGGAGTTGGTGAGCAGCATCACCAGCCGGTCGATGCCGATGCCGAGACCGCCGGTGGGCGGCAGGCCGACTTCCAGCGCGCGGATGTAGTCGGCGTCGAAGTGCATCGCCTCGTCGTCGCCGGCGTCCTTGGCGTCAACCTGCGCCTGGAAGCGCGCGGCCTGGTCTTCCGGGTCGTTGAGCTCGGAAAAGCCGTTCGCGATCTCCTTACCGTTGACGAACAGCTCGAAGCGGTCCGTGATGCCCTTGTCGGTGTCGTTCTCGCGCGCCAGCGGCGAGACTTCGACCGGGTGCTGGGTGATGAAGGTAGGCTGGATCAGCGTGTGCTCCACTGTCTTCTCGAAGATCTCCAGCAGCAGCTTGCCCCAGCCGTAACCGTCCTTGACCTGTACGCCCAGGCGCTTGGCATGCGTCGCCATCGCGGCGCGATCGCGCAGCTCATCTCGGCGGATCTCCGGATTGTGCTCGAGCACCGCGTCTTCCATGGTCCAGCGGCGGAAGGCGGGGCCGACGTCGATCTGCGCGCCATCCCATTCCAGCTTCGTCGTGCCGAGTACGTGCTGCGCGGTGTCGCGGATCACCGACTCGGTGAGGTCCATGATCTCGTTGTACGTGGCGTAGGCCTGGTACAGCTCCAGCATGGTGAACTCGGGGTTGTGCCGGGTCGACACGCCCTCGTTGCGGAAGTTGCGATTGATCTCGTAGAGGCGGTCGAAGCCGCCGACCACCAGGCGCTTGAGGTACAGCTCCGGCGCCACGCGCAAGTACAGGTCGATGTCCAGCGCATTGTGGTGGGTGATGAAAGGCTTGGCCGTGGCGCCGCCGGGGATGATGTGCATCATCGGCGTTTCCACTTCCATGAAGCGGCGCGGTGCGGCCTCCAGCCAGTGGCGGATGAAGCCGATGATCCGCGAGCGCAGTTGGAAGGTGCGGCGCGCCTCCTCGGTGACGATCAAGTCGACGTAGCGCTGGCGATAGCGCTGCTCGACGTCGGCCATGCCGTGGTGCTTGTCAGGCAGCGGGCGCAGGCTCTTGGTCAGCAGGCGCAGACCGTCCACCTTCACCGACAGTTCGCCGGTCTTGGTGCGCATCAGCACGCCCTCGGCGCCGACAATGTCGCCCATGTCCCAGCCCTTGAACGCCTCGTAGACGTCGCCCACCGTGCCGGCGTGGATGAACAGCTGGATGCGACCGGTCATGTCCTGCATCTGCACGAAGCTGACCTTGCCCTGCACGCGCTTGAGCACGATGCGCCCGGCCACCTTCACGCGACGCTGCGTGGCTTCGATGACCTCGACGGTATACGTGTCCTTGTCGGCATACTCGTCCTGCAGGTCACCGGCGAAGCTGTCCACCTTGAAGTCGTTGGGGAACGCAATGCCCTGCCCGCGTAGTGCCGTGAGTTTCTCGCGGCGCTCGGCGATCAGCTTGTTCTCGTCGACGGGCTGGGTATCGATGGTCTCGCTCATGGGGCTTCCGTGATGGCCGGCGCGTTCGCGCCGGCTGACGCATGTGTCGTGATGGGATGGGTGGGGATACGGCGGTCAACCGCCCTTGCCGAACACTTTCTTGGTGGCGTCCTTGGTGGCGTCCCAGCCCTCCTTGGCACCGTGGCCGATCGCGGTGCCGACTTCCTTGGCGGCATGGCCGATGGCGACACCGGCCTTCTCCGCGCCGTGGCCGATGCCGGTACCTGCTTCCTTGGCACCGTGGCCGATCTTCTTCGCGACATGGCGGGTGGCATGGCCCACGTCGCGTGCGCCGGTGGCGACGCCATGGCCAACGTCCTTCGCGCCCTGCTTGATGTCCTGGCCGGCGCTCTGCGCATTCGCGCCAAACGCCGTCAGGGCGGCACAGGCAAACAGGATGCTGCAAATCTTGCTGGCATTCATGCTGGCTACCTCGTCTGTGTTGGAAACCGGGAATGGTCTATACAGGCGGTTTTCCTTACCGCGGCTGAAGCCGCGACGCGGGCTCCTCAGGCATCGATGCGCTTGGCTCCGGCGTCCAGCCCGGACTTCAGGCTGGCCTCGATGAATTCGTCGAGATCGCCGTCCAGCACCTTCTGCGTGTCGGAACGCTCCACGCCGGTGCGCAGGTCCTTGATGCGGCTCTGGTCCAGCACGTAGTTGCGGATCTGGCTGCCCCAGCCGATGTCCGACTTGGTCGCTTCCAGCGCGTCCTTCTCGGCGTTGCGCTTCTGGATCTCGATCTCGTACAGCTTCGCGGCCAGCATCTTCATCGCGCGGTCGCGGTTGGCGTGCTGCGAGCGTTCGGTCTGGCAGGCCACCACCACGCCACTGGGAACGTGGGTGATGCGCACCGCTGACTCGGTCTTGTTGACGTGCTGGCCGCCGGCGCCGGACGAACGGTACACGTCGGTCTTCAGGTCGGCCGGGTTGATCTCGATGTCGATGTCGTCGTCGACTTCCGGCGATACGAACACGCTGGTGAAGCTGGTATGGCGGCGGTTGTCCGAGTCGAACGGGCTCTTGCGCACCAGCCGGTGCACGCCGATCTCGGTCTTCAGCCAGCCGTAGGCGTAGTCACCTTCGACGCGGAAGGTAGCGGACTTGATGCCGGCGACTTCGCCGCCGGAGACTTCCAGCAACTCGGTCTTCCAGCCGCGCGACTCGGCCCAGCGCAGGTACATGCGCAGCAGCATTTCGGCCCAGTCCTGCGCCTCGGTGCCGCCAGCGCCAGCCTGGATGTCGACGAAGGCGTTGGCCGAGTCCATCTTGCCGGAGAACATGCGCTGGAACTCCAGCTTGCCGACGCGGGCTTCGAGCTGGGCCACATCGTCGGCAACCGAAGCGACCGTCTCCTCGTCGCCGTCGGCGGCGGCCATCTCCAGCAGCTCCTCGGCATCGGACAAGCCCGCAGTGAGCTCGTCGATGCCGGTGACCACGGTGTCCAGGCGGGCGCGTTCGCGGCCCAGCTCCTGCGCACGCGGCGGATCGTCCCAGACGTTCGGGCTCTCCAGCTCGCGGCTTACTTCTTCGAGGCGATCACGCTTGGTGGCGTAGTCAAAGATACCCCCTAAGCGACTCGACGCGGGCCGTGAGGTCCGCGATCTGCGCAAGGATCGGATTGGTCTCGATCATGGTTGAACCGGATGTCGAAAGTTGGCCGCCCATGGTACCAGAGGCACCTATGGGCGCGCGGATCGCATCGCTCCAAATCCCGCGAAACGTCAGGCGAGCGCCTTCTCGTGCACCCCGCGCACGGCCCGGCCCGAAGGATCGGCCATCACCGCGAACGCCGGGTCCCACGCCAGCGCGGCCGGCGACGAACAGGCAATCGACTTGCCGCCCGGCACCGTGGCGGCACAGGCCTCGCCCGGATAGAACTGCTCGAAGATGCGCCGGTAGAAATACGCCTCCTTGGTGGCCGGGGTGTTGAACGGGAAGCGTGCGGCCGCCGCAGCGAACTCGCGGTCGCTGACCATCTGTCCGGCGTGCGCCTTCAGACCATCGATCCAGCCGTAGCCCACGCCGTCGCTGAACTGCTCCTTCTGGCGCCACAGAATTTCCTTGGGCAAGGCGCCGTCGAAGGCTGCGCGCAGCACGTGCTTCTCGATTCTGCCGTTCCCCGCCATCTTGTGCGCGGCGTCCATGCCCATCGCCACGTCGATGAATTCAAGGTCGAGGAACGGCACGCGTGCCTCCACGCCCCAGGCCATCATCGCCTTGTTCGCGCGCAGGCAGTCGTAGCTGTGCAACGCATCGAGCTTGCGCACGGTTTCCTCGTGGAAGGCTTCCGCCGACGGCGCCTTGTGGAAGTACAGGTAGCCGCCGAAGAGTTCGTCGGAACCTTCGCCGGAGAGCACCATCTTCACGCCCATCGCCTTGATCCGGCGGGCCAGCAGGTACATCGGCGTAGCGGCACGGATGGTGGTGACGTCGTAGGTCTCCAGGTGGCGGATCACTTCCGGCACGGCGTCCAGTCCTTCCCAGAAGGTGTAAACGAAGCCGTGGTGCACGGTGCCCAGCGCGTCGGCGGCGACCTGTGCGGCGGCGAGGTCCGGCGAGCCTTCCAGACCGATCGCGAAGGAATGCAGGCGCGGCCACCATGCCTCGCTCCTGTCGTTGTCCTCGATGCGCTCGCGGGCGAACTTCGCCGCACAGGCGGCGACCAGCGAGGAATCCAGCCCACCGGAAAGCAGCACCCCGTAGGGCACGTCGGTCATCAGCTGCCGATGCACCGCCTGCTCGAAGGCCTCGCGCAACTCGGCCGGCGGCACCTCGCGGCCGCGGGTGGTGGCATGCTCGCGCCAGTCCTTGTGGTAGTAGCGGCGCAGCTCGCCGCTGGCGCTGTCGTACACGTGGCCCGGCGGGAACGTCGCCACGTCGGCGCACACACCGGTCAGTGCCTTCATCTCGGAGGCAACGCACAGGCGCCCCTGCTCGTCGTGCCCCCAGTACAAGGGGCATACGCCGATGGGGTCGCGTGCGATGAGATAACGCTGCGCCGCGCCGTCCCACAGTGCAAAGGCGAAGATGCCGTTGAGCCTGGGCACGAAGTCGGCACCCTGTTCTCGGTACAGCGCGTTGATCACCTCGCAATCCGAACCCGTGGTGAAGTCGTAGTCGCTGGCGTCACGCAACTCGCGGTGGTTGTAGATTTCGCCGTTTACCGCCAGCGCCAGCGCCCCATCGCGCGAACGCAACGGCTGCGCGCCCGACGCCGGGTCGACGATGGCCAGCCGCTCGTGCACCAGAATCACGCCGGCATCCACGAACACGCCGCTCCAGTCCGGGCCTCGATGGCGCTGGCGCTGCGACAGTTCCAGCGCCTGCCGGCGCAAGGCAGCGAGGTCGTCGCCCGGCTGCAGGTCGAACATTCCGAAAATCGAGCACATGGTGGGCATTCCTCGTCTGCTGTGGGTGAAGCCTCATTTGAAAGTCGGCCACGGATGGCCGACCTTGTTTTGCGTGGATGGAGCCACGCCATGGTTCATGCACGGCCACGGATGGCCTGTTTTGCTTTGCGCGGATGGATACGCGCAAAACTAAGAAGGCCCGCACTGGGCGGGCCTCCTTCGCGTGTCTGGTGGTGTTGCTCTCACCTACGCGCGGGCCCGCCAACGATGGGCGTTATTGTTCGCGCGATTGTTGTTGACGGCCGCCAGAAAACCCCGCGCGGCAGGCGCGGTGGCATTCGCAAAGGTGGCGGTCGCGGAGATCATGTACCGACTAGAACAGAAGACAGGCCTCTTCGCAAGTGCCCGTTCGGCATGAAGGTATTTGGCCGTCCATTCGCTCAATCCTCCATCGGTTCGGCGATCCAGCCGGTCGCCTCCGCAAGCTCGGCCAGCGCGAACAGGCGGAAATCGGCCGGCACCAGGAACTTCGTGGCCTTGGCCGCGGTGCGCAGCCATGGCACGTCGGTCACCAGCGCCACACGGTCCCAGCCGCTGATGTGGCGCATGCCAAGCATGAAGTCGTCCCACATCGCGCCGACGTCGAAGCCAGTGAAATCCGGATCCACCACGAACAGCACGCGCAACTTGCGGTTGAGTCCGAATACGGCTTCCACGTCCGGCACCAGCACCTGCTCGTAATCGGCAGCAGTCACTTGGCCATGTGCGCGGAAGCCCAACGTGCCGGGCGGCAGTCCATCGATCTGTTCGAGCATGACGATCTCCGTGGCGAACGGGGAATCAGTGTGGCACGCGTACCGTGAATGCCGTGCAAGCTCAGGCCGGCTCGACATGGCGCAGCAACAGGCGCGGCGCTTCACGGCCCTGCCAGTCGTTCACGACGAGCTCGTAGACGGCGCGCAAACGCAATGGTGGCCGGGCCGCGCCAACATTGAACATCACCGCATCGTGCATGCTGCCGTCGCGCGGGTCGCGCAGGCCCAGCCGCCAGTGGCCTTCGCCCATCGGTTTCCAGTGCGCGCATTCGAACACGTTGTCGAACAGCGGCTCCGGGAAGGCCTGGCCCCACGGCCCGGCGCTGCGCAATTGCAGCGCCAACTCCAGCGACAGGCTACCCGCCGGAAGCTCGCCGTCGGTATGCAGCGCAGCCTGCAGCCGCTCCGGTGCGATCAACTCGCGCGCGGCAGCGTCGAAGGCGGCGGCAAAACGCGGGAAGTCGACGGCACGCAGGCTCAGGCCCGCCGCCATCGCATGGCCGCCGAAGCGCTCGATCAGGCCGGGCTGGCGCGCATCGATCATGGCCAGCGCATCACGCAGGTGGAAGCCGGAAATCGAGCGGCCGGAACCGCGCAGGTGAGCATCCCTTGTGTGCGCGTCCTGCGCACGAAGATCAAGAAGCGGCGATCCATCGCCGCGATCTTCAAGAGAAGCAGGGGCAAACGCGATGACCGGGCGATGCAGGCGCTCCTTCAGTTTGGAAGCCACCAGCCCCACCACACCCGCGTGCCAGGACGGTTCGTACAGCGCCACGCCCACCGCATCGATATTGCGCAGGCCAGCAGTCATCGCCTCGGCCTCGGCCACCATCGAGGCCTGCAGGTCGCGGCGTTCACGGTTGATCTGGTCGAGTTGCGCGGCATAGCGACGGGCCTGCGTGACGTCGTCGGTGAGCAGGCATTCCACGCCGAGCCGCATGTCGTCCAACCGGCCCGCCGCGTTGAGCCGCGGCCCTACGGCGAAGCCGAGGTCGCTCGCGCACAACGTCGCCACGCTGCGCTTGCCGCACTCGACCAGCGCGGCGATGCCTGCGCAGGCTTTGCCGCCACGGATGCGCCGCAGGCCCGCCTCCACCAGCACGCGGTTGTTGAAATCCAGCGGCACCAGGTCGGCCACCGTGCCCAGGGCGACCAGGTCGAGCAAGCTGGAAAGATCGGGCCTGCTCGCTTGAGGCGTGCGGCCGTGGATGTCCGCTTCCTGGTCTTCGCGATCAGCACGATCGCCCGGATGAAGCTTCGCGCGCAACGCCAGCAGCAGGTAAAACATCACGCCCACGCCGGCCAGCGCCTTGCTCGGAAAGCCGTCGCCTGCCAGGTTCGGGTTCACCATCGCATCGCAGGCCGGCAGTTGCTCGCCCGGCAGATGGTGATCGGTGACGATCACCCGCATGCCGAGTTCGTGTGCCCGTGCCACGCCGGCCTGGCTGGCTACGCCGTTGTCGACGGTGACGATCAACTGCGGCCGTGGCTGCAGCGAATCGACCAGCGCGGGCGTGAGGCCGTAGCCGTGCACGAAACGGTTGGGCACCGCGTAATCCACGCACCTAGCGCCCAGCAGGCGCAGGCCGCGCACGGCCACGGCGGTACCGGTCGCACCATCGCAGTCGTAGTCGCCGGCGATCAGGATGTGCCAATTCCCGCGGATCGCCTCGACCAGCAACTCGGTGGCGGCGTCCAGGCCGCCCAGCGCCTGCGGCGGCAGCAAGCGTTGCAGCCGGTGCTCCACGCCATCCGGCTGCAGCACGCCGCGTGCAGCGTAGATGCGTTGCAGGACCGGATGCACGGCGGCATCCCATCCGTGCGGCTCGCCCTGCGGCTCGCGCCGCCGCAGCTCTAGCGCGCTCAACGCGCCGCCCCACGCCAGAAACGCCAACGATGCCGCGGCCGCCACGACCACCGTTCGCCACTGGCGAACGCGATGTTCACCGGTTGCCTTCGCGCCAGCGTTTGCACGGCCGAACTCCATGCGTCATTGAATTCCTTTGAGGTCAGATTCTGCAGATCGACCAGCCAGCCGGCCGCCGCCTTGGCCACCGCCTCCTGCGAGCCAGGCCGGCAAGGAATGCCTGCCCGCGACGCCAGCGCCAGCAGCAGCGTGTCATTGCCGACCACGCCCGCCAACCCGCTTTGCAGCGACGTGGGCAACCGCCCCGCCCCCCACAGCCACACACTGTTGACCGGCGGCAAGCCGCGCAATTGCCGGGCGGCATTCAAGGCATGCTGGTGCAGGAGCACCTGCACTTCATTGAGCAGAACGCGCCACGGCCGGCCTTCGGCGCCTTGCGGCAGGTGCTGGTAAAGGTCCTCGCCCAGCGCCTGCTCGGGCGCGGCGAAAGCCGGCAGCGCAGTGCCGGAAGCAAGGCGAAGTTGCCAGTGGTCCGGCGCCGCAATTTCCAATTGCAGGCCAGCCTCGGCGAACGCCGGTTGCAGCACCTCGGCGTAGGCTTGCGCCTCGTCCATGGACAGCTGCATCGAGCCGCAGGCCAGCAAGCGCACGCCAGTCATGTCCGGCTGCACCCAGGCGGGATCGGCATTGAGCCAGACATCATCACCCGCATCGCCGGCCAAGTGCTCGCGGATTAGCGCAGCGGCCGGCAGGGTCGTTGCCTCGATGCGGAAGGCTCCGGCGAGGCCTTCGAGCCGGCGGCGCTTGTCGTCGGCCAGCCGATCCGCGCGCGACAGCAGGCGGCGCAGCGGATGCGCACGCTCGAAACGGTCCAGCGCCGGCAACCACAACTCCGTCGGCTGCACGGCCATCAGGCCTCCAGTTCCTCGTACAAGGCCATCCATTCCACCTCCAGCGTTTCCTTCTCGCGGCGCAATTCGGACTGCTGGTGGCCGAGCTTCATCAAGGCGGCGGTGGGGCCGTTATAGGTTTCCGGATCGGCCAGCTTCGTTTCCAGCGCCGCCAGTTCGACATCGATGGCGGCCACGCGCGTCTCGATTTTCTTCACGCGCTGGCGTGTGCTCTTTTCGTTCGCGCGTTGCTGCGCGGTGGCACGGCGGCGCTCCTCCGGCGATTCGACCGGTGTCACGGACTTCGCCTCGGCCTTGGCGGCCTTCTTGTTCGCCGCACCGCGCGCGCGCAGCCAGCGCGCGTAGTCGTCGAGGTCGCCGTCGAACGGCTCCACCACGCCGTCGGCCACGCGCCAGAAACTGTCGCTGACCATGCCTAGCAGGTGGCGATCGTGCGACACCAGCACCAGCGCGCCGTCGAAATCGGCTAGCGCGTCGGCCAGCGCCTCGCGCATGTCGAGGTCGAGGTGGTTGGTGGGTTCGTCCAGCAACAGCAGGTTCGGTTTGTCCCAGGCGATCAGCGCCAGCGCGAGGCGGGCGCGCTCGCCGCCGGAGAAACCGTCTACCGACTCGAAGGCGCGATCGCCGGCAAAGTTCCAGGTGCCGAGGAAGTCGCGCAGCGCCTGCGCCGCCACGCCGGGCGCCTTGTCCTGCAGGTGGTCGAACGGGCTGGCGCCCTCGCACAGGCTCTCCACCGTGTGCTGGGCGAAATAGCCGATCTTCAGGTCCTTGTGCGCCTTGCGCTCGCCGGCCAGTGGCGCCAGTTCGCCTACCAGCGTCTTCACCAGGGTGGATTTGCCCGCGCCGTTGGGGCCGAGCAGGCCAACGCGCTCGCCGGCTTCGAGACGGAAGCGCACGTCGCGCAGGATGACCGTGGCCTCACGGCTGGGTGCATCGTGGCCAGGCAGATGGTCATTGCCCTCCTCGCGCGATCCGGCCGGATAGCCGGCAGTCACCTCTTCCAGCTGCAGCATGGAGTCGGGTACGCGATCGGGCCTGGCGAACTGGAAGTGAAATGCGCGCTCGGCACGCACCGCCTCGGTGCCGGCCATTTTTTCCAGCCGCCTCATGCGCGACTGCGCCTGCTTGGCCTTGCTGGCCTTGGCCTTGAAGCGGTCGATGAAGCTCTGCAAATGCGCGCGCTCGGCCTGCTCGCGCTCATGCGCGATCTGCTGCTGGCGCAGTTGCTCGGCGCGCAGGCGTTCGAACGCGCTGTAGTTGCCGGTGTAGAGCTGCGCGCCGCCGTCGACCAAGTGCAGGGTGTGGTCGATCACCCCGTCGAGGAATTCGCGGTCGTGCGAGATGATCAGTAAGGTGCCCTGGTAGCGGCGCAGCCACTCTTCCAGCCACAGCACGGCGTCGAGGTCGAGGTGGTTGGTGGGCTCGTCGAGCAGCAGCAGTTCGGACGGCGCCATCAGCGCACGGGCCAGGTTCAGGCGCACGCGCCAGCCGCCGGAGAACTCCTTCACCGCACGTTCGTGCGTTTCCGGCGCGAAGCCCAGGCCGTGCAGCAGGCGTCCGGCGCGGGCGCGGGCGTCGTAGCCGTGCAGCTCCTCAATGCGGTGATGCGCGCGCGCCATCGCCTCGGAGTCGCCGCGTGCCTGCGCGTCGGCTTCGTCACGCAGCGCGGCAGCCAGTTCGACGTCGCCGCCCAAGACGTAGTCGATCGCCGGATCGGGCAGCGCGGGCGTCTCCTGCGCCACCGACGCCAGTCGCAGCCTCGCCGGCAGGTCGATGTCGCCGGCGTCGGCCTCCACCTGCCCCTGCAGCGCGGCAAAAAGGCTGGACTTGCCGCAACCGTTGCGGCCGATCACGCCCAGCCGCCAGCCGCTCTGGATCACTAGGTCGATGTCGGACAGCAGCAGGCGGCTGCCCCGGCGAAGGGCAAAGTGGCGGAACGCGATCATCGGGGCACTTCAGTCAGGGCGATTCGGCCGACAATGATAACGGTTGTGGCGGTCACACCCGGCACGACGGAGCGTGGATAGTGGCGGACAGTTCTGCTACAACGGCGCGGCAACGCCACGCGTGGAGAGCGGATCATGATCAAGCATCGTCACAGCCTGCCCTTGCTGGCAGCCATCACCATCGGGTTCGGCAGCCTTGCCGCCCCACGGACGGCCCACGCCGAGAATCTGCTGATCCATCGCGTACAGCGGGAAGAGGGCATGCACCTGCCCGCACGCGGCCTGAGCATGAGCCAGGTCGAACAGCGTTACGGCGCGCCGGTGCGCAAGCTGGCTCCGCGTGGCGGCGACACGCGCCTGCATCCCGTGATCAACCGCTGGGAGTATTCGAATTTCATCGTGTATTTCCAGGGTAACCGCGTGATCCATTCCGTGCTCAACACCCCGGCCGGCAACAACACCAACCCGTCCGCCGCGAACTGATTGCCGGTATCCCGTCGCGGCCCGCGACGGCGGGCCGCATTTCTTGAGCGTGTATCGCTAAAATACGCGGCTCCGCGCCGCTCCGGGCGCCATCGTCACGCACGAGAATCCCTCCATGACCGAATCCCGCTGGCGCCTGCCCGCCGAATGGGAGCCGCAAGCCGCGGTGTTGATCGCTTGGCCGCACGCCGGCACCGACTGGGCCGAGCGCCTGGCCGAGGTGGAAACCACGTATGTCGCCCTGGCCGCGGCGGTCACGCGCTTCCAGGATTTGATCGTGGTGGTGGCCGACGCGGACGTGCACGCGCATGCCGAGTCGCTGCTGCGCGCGGCGAGCGTCGACCTCGCACGCATCCGCTTCGTGCCACTGCCGTACGACGACACCTGGCTGCGCGATTCCGGCCCGATAACGCTAACCGACGACGACGGCCATTTTCAGCTCGCCGACTTTCGTTTCACCGGCTGGGGCGGCAAGTTCGGCGCCGAGCGCGACGACGCGCTGATCGCCGGCTTGGTAAGCGGCGGGGTGTTCGGCCAGGCCGGCCATCGGCGCATCGACTGGGCGCTGGAGGGCGGCGGCATCGAAAGCGACGGCGCTGGCACCGTGCTCACCACGTGGAAATGCCTCAACCAGCGCCACCCGGAGCAAAGCCGCACGGCGATGGACGCGATCCTGCTGGACGGCCTGCACGCCAACCGCATCCTGTGGCTGGACTACGGCTATCTGGAAGGCGACGACACCGACGCGCACATCGATACGCTGGTCCGCTTCGCGCCCGGCGGACGCATCGTGTACCAGGCCTGCGACGATGCCGGCGACAGGCACCACGACGAACTAACGCGCATGGGCGAGGAACTGGCCGCGCTGCGCACCGCCGATGACCGCCCTTACGCCTTGCACCCGCTACCCTGGGCACGACCCATCATCGACGAAGGCCGCCGCCTCGCCGCCTCGTATGCGAACTACCTGATCGTCAACGGCGCCGTGCTGGTACCGGCCTATGGCGACGTCGCCGACGACGCGGCTGCACGGGCCATCGCCGCCGCGCATCCGGACCGCGAAGTGGTGCAGGTGCCGTGCCGCCCCTTGATCTGGCAGAACGGCAGCCTGCACTGCATCACCATGCAGCTGCCCGCCGGGCTGGTTTGAACAGGAGTACCGCCACGATGACCCGCAAGACACTCAAGGTGGCCCTGCTGCAGGAAACCGACCGCGGCAGCCGCGATGCCAATCTCGACGCTGTCGAAGCCGGCCTGCGCGAAGCGGCCAAGGCCGGTGTCGAGCTGGTGCTGCTGCAGGAGCTGCACAACGGCCCGTACTTCTGTCAGCACGAATCGGTGGGACTGTTCGATCTCGCCGAAAGCATCCCTGGCCCCGGCACCGCGCGCATCGGCAAACTAGCCGAGGAGCTGCAGCTGGTGGTGGTGGCCTCTCTGTTCGAGAAGCGCGCGGCCGGGCTGTACCACAACACCGCGGTGGTGTTCGACCGCTCGGTGGCCATCGCCGGCAAGTACCGCAAGATGCACATCCCCGACGATCCGGCATTCTACGAGAAGTTCTATTTCACGCCGGGCGACCTCGGTTTCGAGCCGATCCAGACCTCGGTAGGCAAGCTGGGCGTGCTGGTGTGTTGGGACCAGTGGTATCCGGAAGCCGCGCGCCTGATGGCGCTGGCCGGCGCGGAACTGCTGCTGTATCCCACGGCCATCGGCTGGGATCCCAACGACACGCAGGGCGAGAAAGACCGCCAGCGCGAGGCCTGGGTGACCGTGCAGCGCGGCCACGCAGTGGCCAACGGCCTGCCGCTGCTGGCCTGCAACCGTACCGGCTGCGAAGCCGATCCCAGTGGCGTCGGCGCAGGCATCCAGTTCTGGGGCACCAGCTTCGTGGCCGGACCGCAGGGCGAATTCCTCGCGCAGGCCGGCACCGACCGACGCGAACTGCTGCTCGCCGAGGTCGACATGCAGCGCAGCGAGCACGTGCGGCGTATCTGGCCGTTCCTGCGCGACCGCCGCATCGATGCCTACGGCGACCTGCTCAGGCGCTTCAGGGACTGATGCGTTCGCCCCTGATCGCAGGGATCACACGGGCGGCCATTCGTGGCCGCCCTTCTGAACTTGCTTCGCGCGTGGCGCGTCCCCATGCTTGGACAATCCCCGTGAAGAGCACGACCTGCGCATGAGTGTCTCCGAACCCGCCGCCCCTTTGCCCGCCGTGCTGCAGGACCAGCCGATCGAACGTGTGCAGCGCGACGGCGTGGAATACGTGGTGCTGGGCACCGCGCATGTCTCGCGCACCAGCATGGAGGCGGTGGAAGCGCTGCTGGAGCACGAATATTTCGACGCGGTCGCGGTGGAACTGTGCGAGAGCCGCGCACAGGGCATGCGCGATCCCGATGCGTTCAAGCGCATGGACCTGTTCCAGGTGATCCGCCAGGGCAAGGCCGGCATGGTGGCGGCCAGCCTGGTGCTTTCGACATTCCAGAAGCGGCTCGCCGAGCAGTCCGGCATCCAGCCTGGTGCCGAGATGAAGGCGGCGATGGATGGCGCCGAAAGGCGCCGCCTGCCGCTGTGGCTGATCGACCGCGAGGTCGGCGCCACGCTGAAGCGCGCATGGCACAACGTCGGCTTCTGGCAGCGCTTCGGCCTGCTCGGCGGCCTGCTCGCCAGCGTGTTCGAACGCGAGGAGATCGACGCCGGCGAGATCGAGAAGCTAAAGCAGGGCGACATGCTGGAGAGCGCCTTCAGCGAGTTTGCCAGCGAATCGAAACCGCTCTACCAGAGCCTGATCGCCGAACGCGATGCCTACATGGCCGCGCGTCTGCGCGAGGAAGCCGCACGCGCAGCGATCGACACGCCGCGCCGCGTGCTTGTGGTGATCGGTGCGGGACACCTGAAAGGCCTGTGCCAGCTGCTGCGCGAGCAGCAAGGCGACCCGGCGGCAAGCGCCGCCGAACTGGCGCAGGAACCGCCGAAGGCGCGCTGGCCGAAATGGCTGGCCACCGGCCTGGTGCTGGCGGTATTCGTCGCCATCGCGTGGGCGTTCCACCACAACGCCGCACTGGGCACGCAGGCGCTCGTCGCTTGGGTGCTGTTCACCGGTTGCTTCGCCGCGCTGGGTGCGCTGATCGCCGCCGCGCACCCGCTCAGCGTGCTCGCCGCGTTCGTCGCCGCACCGATCAAGCCGTTCCGTCCCGGCATCCCCGCCGGCGGCATCAGCGCAGCGGCCGAGGCCTGGGTGCGCCGACCGCGCGTCGCCGACTTCGACACGTTGCGCGACGACATCGTGCACTGGAGCGGCTGGTGGAAGAACCGGGTGGCGCGCACCCTGCTGAATTTCTTCCTGGTCAGCCTGGGTACCATCGTGGGCGAGTACAGCGCGGGCATCCACATCTTCCGCAGCCTGGTCTGAGCGCCGGCCCCACGGCCGCAACGGGCAGGTTGTCCGTACCCGGAAGTGCTGTCTATACTGCGGCGGTTGGTGCACTCATTCGCATCTGTCGCCGCACCTGGGGAACGATCTCGATGATTCGACTGCAATTGCTTGGTCTGGCAGCCGCTGCCGCCTTGCTGGCCACCGCCAGCGCGCACGCCGCCGACGGCGGCGACAAGGCAGCGGGACGCACGCTGGTCTATACCTGTGCCGGCTGCCACGGCATACCTGGCTACGCCAATGCCTATCCGAACTATCCCGTGCCGAAGATTGCCGGGCAAAACGAGCAGTACATCATCAACGCACTGAACGGGTACAAGAGCGGCGATCGCAGCTATCCGACCATGCGTGCGCAAGCGGAGAGCCTGTCCGAACAGAACATCAAGGACATCGCCGCCTACCTGTCCAGCCTCACGCCGATCAAATAACCAAGGATCACGCATGCGACGCGCACCAGCCCTGCTTTCGTTCAGCGCCATCCTGGCGCTTGCCTCGGCCCCGTTGCTGGCCAGCGGCAATCCCGCCGCCGGCAAGACCAAGGCCGCTGCCTGCTTCGCCTGCCACGGCGCCGACGGCAACGCGGTCGACCCGCAATACCCGCGGCTTGCCGGCCAGTACAACGAATACCTGCAGCAGGCGCTGCACGAGTACAAGACCGGCGAGCGCAACAATCCGATCATGAAGGGCATGGTGGCCACGCTGTCCGACCAGGATATCCAGGACATCGCCGCCTACTTCTCCAGCCTGCCGACCAAGCTGGATACGTTGAAGGGACACATCCAGGGCGATTGAGCCCGTCCGCCAAGGCCATCAACGCAGAAGGCCCGCCTCCAGGCGGGCCTTCTGCTCTTCGGGCATGGCCATGGGAACCGCCGCATTGATCCTCGCGCCCCCGGCAGGCCCGTCGCTCAGCCCAGGGCCGACTTGCCCTCGTGCTCGCTGTAGTAAGGCTGGCTGCCGCCGCTGTGGTCGGTGGCATCGCGCACGGCAGTTACTTCGGTCACGCGCTCGCGCAAGGTCTTTTCCACGCCCTGCTTCAGGGTGACGTCCACCATGCCGCAGCCGTGGCAGCCCCCGCCGAACTGCAGCAGCACCACGCCTTCCGCGTCGACTTCGAGCAGGGTGACGCGGCCACCGTGCGAGGCCAGCCGCGGATTGATCTCGGCATCGAGTACGTAACGCACGCGCTCGATCACGCCAGCTTCCATGCCCGGCACGTCGCCCTTGATTTTCGGCGCGCGGATGTTGAGCAGTCCGCCGGTGGCGTTCGGCTCGAAGTCAATGCTGGCGCCGTCCAGCCAGGGCGCGCTGTCGCCCTCGATGTGGAAGTCGAAGCCTGCGCATTCGATGGTCCATTCGTTGCCGCGCAATTCGGCCGGCTCGCAGAATTCCAGCTCGCAATTCGCCGCCGGCGTGCCCGGCTCGGTCACCTGCAGGCGAATGCCCAGCCCCTCACTGCCCTGCTGGGCCAGCAGCCGGCGGAAATGCTGCTGCGCTCGTTCGGAAATTTCGATCATGTGTCACCTGTGGCGAAGCGCGACATCGCGCGCGACGAATCAGCACCATTTTAGTACGGTTTCGCGAACGCCCGCAGGTTTTGACTTTTGCGTGTGCACCTTCGACCCTGCGCAGCTTCGTCCCGCCATGGAGTCCGCATGAACATCCACGATTACGCCAACCAGCATTGCCAGCCGCGCAGGGGCAAGGAGCACGCTCTGGGCGCGGACGAAGTCGCCCGCCTGCTGCCGCTGTTGCCGGGCTGGGCACTGAGCGCGGACGGCCACGCCATCGTCAAGGATTTCGGCTTTCCGGACTTCCACCATACGCTGGGCTTCATCAACGCGGTGGGCTTTATGGCCAACCACGAAGACCATCATCCGGACATCGAAGCGGGCTACGGGCACTGCCAGCTGCTGTGGTCCACCCACGACGTCGGTGGACTGTCGCTCAACGACATCATATGCGCGGCAAAGGTCGAGGCGCTGCTGGCACGTTAAGCGTGCGGCGACCGCCCGCAACGACGCCGCGCGGCTGGCTGTCCGGCGCGGGCTTCGCGCTGCTGGTGGCGCTGCTCTCGTTCGGCCTGCGCGATCTGGCCGCCAACGTCACCACAGGCCACCTGCAGCGCGTCGCAGACCGGCAGGCGGCCCTGATCGAACAGGGCCAGCCGTTGTGGCGGTGGCGGCTGCGCCAGCCGCACGACCTGGTCGCCGGCCGCGCCTTTGGTGCTACCGACGTGCAGCGTGCCGACCATGGTCTGCGTATTCGCAGAAGCGCCGGCACGCCGTTCGAACTGAGCCTGCCGATAAGCGTGATGCTCGATCCCGGCCATTGGCCATTGCTGACGTTACTCGGTTCGGCCGACGTGCCGTTCCGGCTGGGCCTGGCCTGGCGGCCTCGACTGGAGCAGCCTGCGTGCGTCGCCTGGCGGGAGTCGCCGGTCGCCGCGGGAGCGCTGCACATCCTGATCGACCTGCGCCGGTTGCGCTGGCGGGTCGCCGACGGCAGCGCCTGTGCCGCGCCACAAAGGATCGCGATGCTGCGGCTGAGGCTGGAGCTGCCTGCAGGCGCGTCGTTGCGCCTGGACGACGTGGCGCTAGGCCGCGAAGCTCCCCTGCCCCTGCCGACGCGCCCTTCGCTGCAACTGTCGGCCGATCCCGCCGTGGCTGCCCGGCAACTCGCTGATCCCGCTCTGCCGGCCGCGCCCTGGATCTCCCTGCCGGCCACGGCCTCGGCCGAAACGCAGTTGGCCTTGTGCCAGCGCATCCAGTGGCAGCGGCCGGGCGCGCTGATCCTGCCGCACGGCGACATGCCGGTAGCCACGGGCGAATCCGGCGGGCATGGGTGGCTGGCCCGGATCGGCGCCCTCGGCTATCTGCTGGTGCTGGCAGGGCTAG
>DAIDKO010000066.1 GCA_027450005.1 Rhodanobacter sp.
CGGCCCGAGGGCATCGTGTGGCCCACGCGCGAGGACGGCACGCCCAGCTTCAAGCTGGAACACCTGGCCACCGCCAACCACCTGCAGCAGGAACGCGCGCACGACGCGCTCTCCGACGTGCATGCACTGATCGACCTGGCGCGGCTGCTTCGCGTTCGCCAGCCCCGGCTGTGGGATTGGTTCTTCGCGCTGCGCCGCAAGCAGCGCGTGTTCGAGCTGCTCGACGTGGCTACCATGACACCGCTGGTGCATGTGTCCTCGCGCTATCCGTCCAGCCGCCATTGCCTCGCGCTGATCGCGCCGCTGGCGCTGCATCCGTCGCGCCCAGGCGAAGTCATCGTCTACGACCTCGCCACCGATCCCGCCGAACTGCTGACGCTGGACGAGGACGCCATCGCCGACCGCGTGTTCACTGCGCGTGCCGACCTGCCCGAGGATGTCGAACGCATCCCACTGCGCACCGTGCGCGCGAACCGCGCGCCCGCGCTGGCACCGATCTCCACGCTGAAGGGCGTGGACCTGGTGCGGCTGCAGCTCGATCCCGACCGCTGCCTGGCGCATCGCGATGCCTTGGCGGCTGCCGACGGCCTCGCCGCCAAGGTGTCGAGGGTGTTCGCCCGCGCCGCCGAACTGCCGCCGGCGGAAGACCCCGAGCTCGCGCTTTACGGCGGCTTCCTGCCCGACGCCGACAAGCGCCTGCTGCGCGAGGTGCGCGCCACGCCGCCCGAACAACTTGGCTTGCTCAGTTTCGCGTTCCGTGATCAGCGTTATGCGGAACTGCTGTTCCGCTACCGCGCCCGCAACTGGCCCGAGACCCTGGATGCAGGCGAACGCGAACGCTGGGAAAACTTCCGACGCCAACGCCTCACCCGCCCGACGCCGCTCACCACGCTCACCCTGGACGACTATTTCGCCGCGCTCGCCGCCTTGCGCGCCAATCCATCCCGGCAGGACAAGCTGCCGTTGCTGGATCAGTTGCAGGCCTGGGGCGAAACACTCGCAGCCGAACTGATCTGACACATCGAACTGACCGAGACGCCATGGCCCACGCCTATTTCAGCCCCGCCACGTTCAAGTTCCTGCGCGCGCTGGCCCGCAACAACAACCGCGAATGGTTCGCCACGCACAAGGCCGACTACGAGCGCCACGTGCGCGAACCCTTCCTCCAGATCATCACCGACATGCAGGCGCCGCTGGCAAAGATCAGCGCGCATTACCGCGCCGACCCGCGCAAGAACGGCGGCTCGCTGTACCGCATCTTCCGCGACACGCGTTTCTCCAACGACAAGCTGCCGTACAAGCCATGGCAGGGTTCGCGCTTCTTCCACGAGCGCCGCCACGAAATCCCCGCGCCCGCGTTCTACCTGCATATCCAGCCCGGCGATTGCTTCGCCGGCGGCGGCATGTGGCACCCGGAGCCCGACGCGCTTAAGAAGATCCGCGCCTTCATCGCCGACAACCCGGCCGCATGGAAGCAGGCCACGCAAAGCAAGGCGTTCCGCGACCACCTGGCGTTCTGGGGCGAATCGCTGAAGCGTCCGCCGCACGGCTACGATCCCAACCACGAGTTGATCGAAGACCTGAAGCGCAAGGACTTCGCCGCCGGCCAAGGCTTCGACGAAGCCATGGCCTGTTCCAGCGAACTGCTGCCGTGGACGGTGGCCTGCTTCAAGCGTGTGGCACCGATGGTGGATTACCTCTGCGCTACGCAGGAGCTGGAGTTCTAACCGACCTCGCGACGCAGCAGCAGCCAGGCGCTCACGCCCGCGCCAACCACCGCCGTAATCACCACGTACCACGCCGGCGCCATACGCCCGGCGTGCACGGCGAGCCAGCCGATCATCGCGGCGGTACCGGCGCCGAACACGGCATAGGCCACGTTGTACGAAAACGATAGGCCGGAGAAGCGCACCGGCGGCGGAAACGCCTGCACCATCACCACCGGCACAACGCCGACCACGCCCACCAGCAGGCCGACCATCGCGTACAACCCCAGGAAATGCGCGCCGCCCGCGGCCAGGTCGGCGAACAGCGCCCACGTGCCCGCGAGCAGCAGCAGCGAGCCGAGCAGCAGGATCTGCAAGGCACCGCAGCGGTCGACCAGCCAGCCGTAGGCGATGCAACCGACTGTGAGCGCGCATGCGGCCAGCGCGTTGCCGAAGAAGGCCAGCCTCGGCGGGATGCCGAAGCCTTTCGGCGCCAGCGTCGGCAGCATCAGGATCAGCACCACGATGGCAGCGGTGAGCATCCAGGTCACCAGCATCGATACCACCACGCTGCGCCGATGCCCGGCCAGCACCACGCGCAATGGCAGTTCGCGGCTGAGCTGCTGGCGCTCGCGCATCTCCGCGAACACTGGCGTCTCGCTGAGCCAGCGGCGCAGCCACACCGCGGCGAAACCGAACACGCCGCCGAGCAGGAACGGCACGCGCCAACCCCAGTCCAGCAGCCGCGCCGGAGCCAGCCGCGCGTTGAGCCACGCCGCCAAAAGCGAACCGATCAGGATGCCCGCGGTGAGTCCCGCGGTCAGGCTGCCGCAGGCTAAACCCGTGCGCGTGGCCGGCGCGTGCTCGGCCACGAACACCCACGCCCCCGGCACCTCGCCGCCCACCGCGATGCCCTGCACGATCCGCAGCAGCAGCAACAGCAGCGGCGCCAGCATGCCGATGTGCGCGTAGGTGGGCAGCAGTCCCATCGCCAGCGTGGGCAGCGCCATCAGGAACACGCTCAGCGTGAACATACGCTTGCGCCCGGAGCGGTCGCCGAAATGCGCCATCACGATGCCGCCCAGCGGCCGCGCCAGGTAGCCCGCCGCGAAGATGCCATAGACCTTGATCTGCGCCAGCCACGGCGCGGTGCCCTGCGGGAAGAACAGCTCTCCCAACTGTTGCGTGAGGAACACGAACACCACGAAGTCGTAGAACTCCAGCGCGCCGCCCAGGGCAGACAGCAGCAAGGTGCGCGCATCGCGGCGATCCAGCGGGCGTGCCGCCGGCAAGGGAGTGGCTTCGCTCATTGGTGAATCGCGGCCTGCGGAAAAGAAGCCGGCACCATAACTCAGCATGCGGTGCCCGGTACAACCGTTTCCTCTACGCTCGGGCGGACTGGAGTCGCTTGCCGGGGATGTGCAGACGACGTTCGACCCCGGCCTCCGGCCAGCCAACCGGCAGGCATCGCGCAGCAGAGATGCCGACGTTCACCCGCGCAATCGAGAGGGGCTTCCGATGAATCTGGGCAAACGCATGGCCGCCGAATATTTCGGCACGTTCTGGCTGGTACTGGGCGGTTGCGGCAGCGCCGTGCTGGCTGCGGGATTCCCCGAGCTGGGTATCGGCTTCGCCGGCGTGGCGCTGGCCTTCGGCCTCACCCTGCTGACGATGTGCTACGCCATCGGCCACATTTCCGGCTGCCACATCAACCCCGCGGTGACCTGCGGACTCGCCGCCGGCGGCCGCTTTCCGCTGAGGGAAGTGATTCCCTACATCGTCGCCCAGGTGGTCGGCGGCCTGGTGGCCGGCGCGGTACTGTACGTGATCGCCTCGGGCAAGGCTGGCTTCGATCCCGTCGGCGGCGGCTTCGCCTCGAACGGCTACGGCGCGCATTCGCCGGGCGGCTATTCGATGGCCGCCGCCGCGGTGTGCGAGATCGTGATGACCGCCTTCTTCCTGTTCATCATCATGGGGGCCACCCACAAGAGCGCACCGGCCGGCTTCGCCGGCGTCGCGATCGGCCTGGCGCTGACCCTGATCCACCTGATCAGCATCCCGGTCACCAACACCTCGGTGAACCCGGCGCGCTCCACCGCCGTGGCCTTCTTCCAAGGTGGTTGGGCGGAGCAGCAGCTGTGGTTCTTCTGGGTGATGCCGATCGTCGGCGGCGTCATCGGCGGCCTAATCTACCGCTACTTGTGGAGCGACCGGCCCGCCCTGCCCGATATCAAGGGCGACCTGGCCTGAGGGAACAGCCCGCGACACGCGGCCTGCACGCTGCGTGTCGCGGCAACGCCCCCGGACGACTACGCCCCTAGCTTTCGTAGAGCTCGATCGGCAGGCCATCCGGGTCGGCGAAAAAGACGAAGCGCCTGCCGGTGTATTCGTCCACGCGCACCGCCTCGCAGGCCACCCCGCGCGCCGTCAACACCGCCACCGCGGCATCCACGTCCGCCACCGCGAAAGCCAGGTGGCGCAACCCCTGCGCCTCCGGCCAGGAGGGGCGCGGCGGTGCACCGGGGAAGGAGAACAGTTCCAGCTGCACGCCAGGGCTGACTTCCAGGTCGCACTTCCAAGAATCGCGGGCCTCGCGGTACACCTCGTGCACGACGCGCAAGCCCAGCACCTCAGTGTAGAACGCCTTAGAGCGCGGATAGTCCGAGCAGATCAGGGCGACATGGTGGATGTCGCGCAACAGTGGCTCCGGCATGGTCAGGCCTCCGCGAAGGGAAACGCCAATACATCTGCGATCGCGTCCGTGCCGGCCAGGCACATCAGTAGGCGCTCCAGGCCTAGCGCCACGCCGGCACAGTCGGGCATGGCGTCGAGCACGGCGAGCAGCCGGTCATCGAGCGGAATCTCGCGCTGGCCGCGCTCACGACGACGCGCATTGTCGCGCTCGAAGCGTGCGCGCTGCTCCGCCGCGTCGTTGAGCTCGTGGTAGCCGTTGGCCAGCTCGTACGGCCCCAGGTACAACTCGAAACGCTCGGCCAGCGGCGGGTCGCCGGGGCGCACCTTC
>DAIDKO010000067.1 GCA_027450005.1 Rhodanobacter sp.
ACCGGTACGACGGCCTTGCTGACCAGTGGCTTCAGCGGCATCGGGAACATCACGGATGCGACGGGTACGGTGAGTCTCGGCACGGGCGGCGCGCTGACGGGCAACGTGACGGCGAGCGTGGTGAACTTCGGCACGAACGGCACGGTGGGCGGGAATGTCGCGGCAGGCACGCTGAACTACGGAAGCTACGGCAGTCCGGTGACGTTCGACCTGGCCGATCACGTCGGCGCGAGCACGGGTATCGGTGGCACGTGGAGTGGCGTGACCTCGGTCGCAGGCAATGGCGGTACCAGTGCCATCACGGGCAGCAGCACGTTTGCTTTGAGCGGCCTCAACGCGGGTTCGTCCGGCGGTATCGCCTTTACGGGCTTCGCCACCGCCGATGCGGCGACGGTGACGGGCGCGGTGGGTTTCGACAGCGCGACCAAGAGCAGTGAAGGCATGGTGTTCGCCAATGCCACGAGCGTCGCGGGCAGCGGGGCAATCACGGGTCTTGGCAGCACGGCATTCATCCTGAGCGGCACCACGGCAGGCACCGCCGGTGGCATCGGTTACAGCGGCTTCACGGCGGCCGACACGACCACCGTCGCGGGTGCGGCGGGTTTCGACGACAGCGCGAAGAGCAGCGAGGGGATGACCTTCACCAATGCCACGACGGTGAGTGGCAGCGGTACGATCACGAACGTCGCCGGAAGCTTTGACGATAACGCCAGGACTTCATCGGCCAGTCATATCGTCTACAGCGGATTCGGCGCGGTGGCGGGCACCGGTGGCAGCGTGACGGACGTGACCGGGAGCTTCGACCTGGGTACGCAGGTGTCCGCCGCCACGGGCATCGACTACAGCGGGTTCCACGTCGCCACGCTGACCGGCAACGGCAGCGGAGCCACGCTTACGGGCAGTGGCCAGACGTACACGCTCACGGGCGTCAATGCGGGCAACAATGGCACGATAAGCTGGACATCGTTCGGCCGCATCGCTGACAGCGGCAGCGGCACGCTGGTTGCAGCCAACCAGACATGGGCACTGACCGGGGCGGACCAAGGCACGGTGGGCGATCTCACCGGGGCGTTCACGGGTATTGGTTCGCTGACCGATACCGGCCAGGGGTATGTCCTGATGCATTCCGGAGCGGATGGCAGCCTGTCCGGCAGCCTGAATGCCGGTAGCCAGGGCACGTTGGATTATTCCGGCTACACCACGGCGGTGAATATCAACCTGGGCGGGCTCGGCACGACCGGTATTGGCGGCACCGTCGCGGGCATCTCGGCCATCAAGGCGAACAGCAATCTCGCCGTCGGCGGCAGCGTTGCGGGTCCTCTCGCCATCACCGTGACCAACCCGGTGGCTACCACCACGCTGAGCTCGCTCAACGTCGGAGCGAATCTTTCGATCAATGCCGCTGGGGCCGTGCAGCAGGCCAGCGGGCCGATCACGATCGGAGGCACCACCACGATCCAGGCCGGCGGCGCCATTGCCTTGACCAACGCGGGCAACGATTTCGTCGGCGCAGTGACTGCCAATGGGGCAGGGATTGCGTTGACGGACAAGAATGATTTGACGATCGCCGCGCTCACCGATAGCGGCAACAACAATGTGACGTTGGTTGCCGGTGGCGCGCTCACGTTGCCAAGCGGCGCGATTGACGCCGGTAGCGGAAGCCTCGCGTTCACGGCGAACGGCATGTTGAATGACGTTGGCGCCCTGTCTGGCAAGAGTATCGTCTTGAACGGTCAGTCCGGAGTGAGCCTTGCCGGCAACATCGGTGCTAGCAGCGCCCTGGCGATCAGCAGCAGCGGTGGGGCCATCAACCAGACGGCAGGCGTGATTGCCACTGGCATGTTGACGGGGAGTTCGAACGGCAGCACCTCGTTGAACGGAGCGAATCTGATTGGCACGCTGGGTAACTTCAGCGCGAACGGTTTCAGCGTATCGAACGCGCAGGCGCTGACCGTAGCCGGTCCGATCAATGGAGGCGCGGGAGCAACCCGCATCACCACCACGACCGGTGCGCTTGCGGTGCAAGGAAGCGTTTCCGGCAGTTCGGTCGCGTTGACCGGGCACGGAGGTCTCGATATCACAGGCAACGTGGGTAGCGGTGCTGGGAGCACCGTGCTCGATTCGGCGGGTGACATCAGTCAAGGCGGTAACAGCGTGATCACGGCGGGGACGCTGACGGGTAATGCTGGCGGTGCAACCTCACTGGGTGGTGCCAACGCAATCACAAACCTTGGTAGCTTCACGGCCAACGGACTCAGCCTGAACAACGCTCGGGCATTGAATGTGAACGGCACGGTAAACGGAGGTAACGGAACCACCAGCCTGATCACCACTGCCGGCATGTTGACCGTGGCCGGCAATGTCGCCGGCGGAGCGGTAAATCTCAATGGCGCCGGTGGCATTGCAATCAATAGCGGCGTGAACAGCGGCAGTGGCACCACCACGCTAAGCTCGACCGGGAGCATCAGCGAAGGTGGTAGTGGTGTCGTCACGGCAGGCACGCTGATTGGCCATGCATCTGGGGCAGCCACGCTCAATGGCGCAAACGTGATTGGCAGTCTCGGGACCTTCAGTGCCAATGGCATCAGCCTCACGAACGCGCAGGCGCTGACGGTTAGCGGCGCCGTGAGCAGCGGCAGCGCGATGAGCCTTACCACCAGGGCGGGCACACTGACGATTGGCGGCAACCTGACCGGCAGTGCCGTAACGCTGGACGGCGGCAGCGGCCTGGCGATCAACGCGAGCGTGGACAGCGGCAGCGGGACGACCACGCTGCTTTCTGGCGGCGCCATCAGCGAGAGCGGCAATGGCGGGATCACTGCCGCTGAACTGACCGGGCAGTCGACGGGCAGCACCACGCTGGCCCTGGCGAACATGGTGGCCACGTTAGGCAACTTCACTGCCAATGGTTTCACCCTGGTGAACGGCGAGGCGCTGACGATCACCGGCGCTGTCAGCGGTGCCAGCGGGATCACGCTGCAGACGACCAGTGGCGGCTTGCAGATCGACGGCGCGCTGTCCGCGCAGCAGGTCTCGCTGCAGTCGGCGGGAACCATCGACGGTGGTACGGGCGGAAGCATCACCGCGGCCACGCTGACCGGCAGCGCCGTTGATGCGACGACGCTGGGCTCGGCCAATCAGTTCATGGGCAACCATGTCGGTACCCTGGGTGGATTCGATTCGCCGGCCGGCTTCAGTTTCACCAACGCGCAGAGCTTGACGCTGGCCCCCGTCAACGGCAGTGCGTACAGCGTGAACGCCGGCACGTCGACGCTGTACCTGGCCGTGCAGGGTGACCTTCTGCAGCAGGGTACGACGTGGGCCTATGACGGCGGCGGTACCTGGTCGGCGACGGGGCAGCTGGGCAATGCCGCGGCACCGATCTACGTCACTGGCGTGAGCGCGCAGTTTGTGCCGTTGGTTGGGACGCCACCGGCCTACTTCTATGCAGTCAACGCGCAGGGTGCCCTGTTGCCCGTGATTGGTGCGCCGAGTGTGAACGTGCCTACGTCGGCACTGACCAGTCGTGCCCAGAATGGCAACAACCATGGCGATGCCTACATCGATCCCAGCGTCGTCAGCGCGAACTACCGCTCGTTCGGCATCGTCCCGTCCGGCATCCTGCTACCGCCCGACCAACAGGATTGCCAGCCCGGACAGCCGTACTCCGCCAGTTGCCCGGACAATGAGTGAGTTGGGACGGACATCCGGAGCGTGGCGTCGTCTGCCGCGGCTGGCCGGGCTGGTGCTGCTACTCGCCGGCGTGGCGTGGTGGGGAGGGCGCGCTTCGGCACAGGACGCGGCACGCCCCACGGGGGATTACGTGCTGGCGCAGCTTGACGCAGCCCAACAGGGTCTCGCTCAGAGGATGAAGGCACAGCCCGATAGGGCGCTCGGTACGGTTGCGCAGCAGCTTGGCCGCATGGGCGATGCGCTGCGTAACCAGTTGGGGAGTGCGATCCACCAGCCGGTGGAAATCCTCGGGGGCCAAGCCAAGGCGGCGGCCGAGCGCGCCAACGCCGCGGCGCAACGCACGCAGGCTTACCTCAAGGCCGTTGCCGCATGCCGTGGCAAGGACGCGCAGGCGATGGCGTCGTCGTTGGCACTGGCCGTCGACCAGCTCGCCAAGGCGCCAGCTACCGACAAGTCCGCGGCGCCTGTGATCGACGCGGTGGAGACGCCGGACCAGAAGCCCTTGTTCGTGGTCCATCCTGCCGACCACCCACTGGCGTTCGTGGTGCGCGGCACGAACCTGCTCGATCCGCAATGCGCCAACCCACAACTCGACCTGACCGACGTCCAGGGGCAATTGCTGGCGGTCCAGCCAGTCATCACCGGGATCACGCCGCACAGCATCGCGCTCAGACTGGCGAGTACCGCCGCCCTCAAGCCCGGCGGCTACGTGCTGCATGTGGTGCCACTGCGCAAGGCCTTCCTGCTGGGCTGTACGAAGCAGCCCGAAGCGGTGGCAACCGTGCTGGTCGCGTCGCCGCTCAAGGTCACCATCGACTACACGCTCACGGCGAGCTGCCGCGGACAAGGCGTGCTGACCCTGGGGCAGGGTAGCCTGCCGGCCATCACGCACCGCGGTGCTAGTGCAGCGCAGGCCATCGACACCGCCGCCTGCACCCATCCCGAGAGCTACACGGTCAGCGCGACCGCGCACTTCGGTGGCGGTGACCAGGCCAAGGTCGGGCCGATCACCCAGCCGGCCGATGCCGGCATCACGGCTGGTCTGCCGGGCGGCCTCACGGTGAGCTGGGACCCCAGCGTGCATACCCTGTTCGCGCGCAGTGGTGCTGCGCTCTGCATGGGCGTGGAGTGAGGCGCGGACACGCCATCCTAGGCGTTGGTGCCCGTCGGCGCCACCTGCGGAAGGTGTAACACGAAATCGCAGCCTTGCCCCGGCATGCTGCGCAACTCGATGCGCCCGCCGAGCAGGCTGGTGACCAGGGTGTAGGTGATGTGCAGGCCCAGCCCTGAGCCGCCCTTGCCCAGCTTGGTGGTAAAAAACGGATCGAAGACCTTTGGCCGTTTCGTTTCGTCGATGCCGACGCCGTCATCGCTGACGGTAAGGTCCAGCCAACCCGCCTCGGCGGGGCGGGCGTGCAACATGATGCTGCCGTGCTCGCGCCCCTCGAAGGCGTGGAGGATGGCGTTGTTGACCAAGTTGATGAGTACCTGTCCCAAGGGTCCCGGGAAGCTGTCCATGACGAGGTCCGGTGGGATATCCGTGCGCAATCCGAACGGTTTCTTACGCAAAGCCGGAAGCATGGTGATGGCGATTTCCTGCGCCACGTCGTGCAGCGCGAAGGCGCGGCGCTGATAGCTGGTCTGGTCGACCGCCAGTTGCTTGAAGCCACCGATGAGTTCGGCGGCGCGTGCGAGGTTGCGCTCGATGATCAGTCCGCCTTCCTCCACGTCGGCCAGGTATTCAGTGAGCGCCCCACGGGTGAGGCCGGTCTTGGCGAGGTCGCTGAGGCGCTTGTGCGTCTGTACCAGGGTGGAGGCCACCGTGACGGCGGTGCCGATGGGCGTGTTGAGTTCATGGGCCATGCCGGCCACCAGGGCGCCGAGCGAGGCCAGCTTTTCGCTTTGCAGCAGTTCGTTCTGGGTCTTGCGCAGGCCATCGAGGGCTTCGCTGAGCTCGGCCGTCCGTTCGGCCACGCGCTGCTCCAGCAGGGTATTGAGCTCGAGGGTCCTTTGTTCGTGCTGCCGGCGTTCGGTGATGTCGATCGCGAGGCCGTCGAACACCACGTGGCCATGCTCCGTTCGTCGCGGCGACGAGGTGATCAGGATCCAGCGCGTGCGCTCGTCGGGCGTCAGGCAGCGCACCTCCATGCTGAAATCCTCAAGCTGGGCGATGCATTCGCGCTCCAGGGCTTCCAGTGCCGGTCGGTCCTCGGGGACGATCTTCGCGTAGAGCAGTGAGGCGTCGCGCAGCACCGAATTCGTCGGCAGGCCGTACAGGCGCTGCACGCCATCGCTGAGGTAGGTGAACCTGCGCAGTTCGCCCGACGTGCCGCAGTCCAACTGGAACACCATGGTGTCCGGCAGGTTGTCGCTGATGAGGCGCAGGTGCTCCTGGCTCTCGCGCAGCCGTGCCTGCGCCTGCTTGAGCGAGGTGACGTTGATGTGGGTGCCCAGCGTCTTGGTGGTGGGCTGGTCGTTGGCATCGCGCAGCGTGCTGCCGCGCGACCAGATCCACACCCACTCGCCGTTGGCGTGCTGCAGGCGGAACTCGGTCTCGTACATGCCCTTCGAGCCGCCGGCGAGGTAGGCGGCGAAGCTGCGGGTGGCGCGCTCCTTGTCGTCCGGATGGATCAGCTTCAGCCAGACGTCCCTGATGTCGGGGAAATCTTCGGCACGGCGTCCCAGCATGCTGAAGTACTCCGGGCTGGTCCACTGTGCGCCGGTGGCGTCGTCCCACTCCCACACGCCGGTGTTGGAGACCCGGGCCAGCGCCACGAAGCGCTCGCTCTCCTGGCGCAGCGCCTCCTCCGCGCGCTTGCGTTCGGTGATGTCCAGGCAGGCACCAGACAGCCGCAGCGCACGTCCGTTGGGGTCTCGCTGGGTGACGCGCCCGCTGTCCTGCAGCCAGATCCAATGCCCCAGTTTGTGACGCATGCGGATCTCGCAGTTGTAGCTCTCCTCCCTGCCGGCCAAGTGCGCCTTGATGCTCGCGCGACGACGATCCTGGTCATCCGGATGACACAGGTTGGCGAAAATCTTGCTGTCGAGGCGTGACCATTCGTCGGGGCTGTAGCCCATGATCTCGGCCCAGCGTTTGTTGACCGTCACCGCGTCGGTCTCGACGTTCCAGTCCCACGTGCCGGCATGCATGGCATCGAGGATGCTGGCCAGGCGCAGGCGCTCGCGTACGGTGCTGATGCGCTGGTTCGCCAGAAAGCCGAAGGCTAGCAACAGCAGGCACAGCAAAACGATCCAGGTGCCCTCGCGGTTCGTCAGCCGTCGATGGGCTGGTGCGGGTTGTCCATTGCGTGCTTGGCGGAGGACTGAAGCGGTGGAGGCTCCGCCAGCATGGCGGGCATCGGTCGCAGCACCGGCGGGCCACTGGCTGGTCGTAGAAGCCGACCCGGCGTGATGCGGTGTAGGGAGGTGATGCACGTACCCGACCGCGGCCGATAGGGTCACCAGCAGCAGAGCGAGGATCAGTGACCCCCATGCCAGTACCCGTCGACGGCTGGTGTTGGCAGGACCGGTCGCGTCGACGGTCGTGCGTCGGCTTGTGCCGTGGATCATGCCGTCTCGCTCGCGGTGCGCCAGCAGACGGTGCGTTCGGACAGCCGGGATCTGGCGGGCCACGCGGCGGACAGTCGTGTGGTCGGGCGGCGTGCGAAGAGAATCACCCGGATCGTGCCCCTGCGATCCATGGCCTGCCTTTGCAGGCGCGGGCGCGTCCGTGCAGTGCTATTGCGCACTTTTCCGGCCTCGCAGCCACGGCAGGAAATCCGTTTCGCCCAACGGCCGGGAAAACAGGTAGCCCTGTCCTTCCTGGCAACCTGCGGCCAGCAGGGCATCGCATTGCGCCTGCGTCTCCACACCTTCGGCGATGGTGGACAGGCGCAGGTGACCGGCCATGGCGATCACGGTGCGCGCGATTTCTAAGGAGCCTTCGTCCGCCTGGTCGCCGCTGACGAAGCTGCGGTCGATCTTCAGGTGGTCCAGTTGCAGGCGCTGGATCACGCTGAGCGACGAATAGCCGGTGCCGAAGTCGTCCATCGCCACGCGGATGCCGCGTCCACGCAGCGTCTGCAGCTTGGACATCAGCTTGTCGAGGTTGTCGATGGCGACGGACTCGGTCAGTTCGATTTCCACCTGCGGCCCCTGCAGGCCGGAGTCGTCCAGGATGGCAAGGAATTTCTGCGCGAAATCCGGCTCGGCGAACTCGATGCGCGACACATTGATGGCCACCCGGAAGTGTTCGTCCACTTGCCCGCGCAGTCCTGCGCGCCAGCGCATGGCGGTGCGGGCCACCCATTCGCCCAGCGGGATCATCAGGCCCGACTGCTCGGCAATCGGCACGAACTGGTCGGGCGGAATGAACTGGCCCTCGGCATTCTTCCAGCGCAGCAGCGCTTCGGCGCCGACGACGCGATCGTCCCGCAGGTGCAGGAAGGGCTGGTAGTGGAGGAACAGGCGATCGTCCGAGAACGAGGTGCGCAGCCGGTTGAGCATCTGGATCCGGTCACGCGCCGCGTCGGCCTGCACGGCCTCGAAATACAGCGCCTTGCCACGCTGGAAGCGCTTGGCCTGCTTCAGTGCGGCGCCCGCGTTCTTGAGCACCGCCACGCCGGGCTGAGGCTCGCCGGACAGGCGCACCAGCCCGGTGGTAGCGGACAGGCGCATGGGTTCGTCGTTCTCCGTGGCGAACGGCTCGGCGAATACGGCGGCGATGCGCTCCGGCGTGACCTGCCGGGTCGGGCCGTACACGCCGAACAGGTCGCCACCCAGGCGTGCCACCATGGTGTCCTCGGCGAAGGCACCGCGCAGCTTGAGCGCGACCGCCTGCAGTACCGCGTCGCCGAAGCTGTCGTCGAGGATGCTGTTGATGTCGGCAAAACCGTCGAGGTCGACCAGTGCGACGGTAGTCGGCTGCGGCCCGCGCCCGTCGATCGCCTGCACCAGTGCGTTGCGGTTGGGCAGGTGCACAAGCGAGTCGTTGAAGGCAAGGTCGTTGATGTTGAGGTAGAGCTGCAGGTTCTCGAAGGCGACCGAGATGTTGCTGCAGAACACCTCCAACAGTTCCTTTTCCAGTGGCTGAAGCGGGCGTTGCACGTCGACGAAGGCGGCCAGCGCCTGGCCGCTGTAGCCCTGAAAGTACAGGCTTGCGCCATCGCCCAGCGAGTGCTGTCGCAACAGGAGGGCATGCTGCAGGTTGTCGCGTACCCTCGCTTCGGGAACATCCTGCAGGGGCAGGCCGATCCACGCGCTGTAGGTTCCGCCAGCCGCCAGTACGTAGGGCGTGAATTCGGTCGGATGCGTCGCCGCGCATACCAGGCATTGCGTATCCACGTTGAGCAGGGCGCAGAGCTGGGTGACCACGCCGCTGGCGAATTTTTTCAAACCCACCAGCTTGCCCAGCTCGATGGATGCTGCGAGGACCTGCTCCAGGCCGCGTCGGCCCGCCTCCATCTGCCGGATTTGCGCATAGGCCCGCACAGCCATGGTGATGCAGGTGAACAGCCGCACCTGGGTCAGCTCGGACTTGGTGCGGTAGTCGTTGATGTCGTATTGGCGAATGGTTTCGATCTCCGGCGCGTAGCCGGGCTGTCCGGTGCGCAACACGATACGCAGCGAATGGTTGTGCAGGGTTTCACGGATCTGCCGAACCAGTTGAAGGCCGGCATCCTCGCACTCCATCACCACGTCGATGAAGGCCACCGCAAAGGGCGTAGGTCCGGCCAGCAATTGCATGGCCTGCGCTGCCGAGTGGGCATGGCTGAAGGTGAGGCTGCGGCCTTCGACCTGGATGCCCTTCAGGGCGAGTTTGGTGGCGGCATGCACATCGGGCTCATCGTCGACGAGCAGCACATGCCACGTGGCAACCGGGGAGGGCGACGGGGTATGGCTGGATCCTGCCGGATCGTCGGCAAACGGAAACGGTGTGTTGTCGTGCTCGGCCATAGATTTCCCCCGTAATCGAGGCGAACTATCGCGTTATCGCGGTGTACGGCGAGTCATGACGCCGTTCCGTCAGACTTGCTCGATCATGCGCAAACATGATCGAAGCTGACTTCCTGCTTCGCAGAGGCCGGTTTCACGCGCACCTTGCGGCGCGCGCCAGAGCCTTCCTCTCCACAGGCTGAAACCGCAGAACTTGCGGCC